>CALVGV010000008.1 GCA_944327195.1 uncultured Limosilactobacillus sp. | reverse complement strand
TTTTGCCTCGATCCGAAGATCAAGGACCCTACACATTTGATTCGTCGAAACTTTATTCAGTTTTCAAAGGTCTACCGCTGCGCCGGATCCTTACGCCCGGCTGCTTAACTAGTTTAGCATCGATCAGTTTCGATGTCAAGAACTTTTTTGAAGTTCACAATGACCAGCAAGCTCATCAGCAACTATTTCATGTTACCAAAGCGATCAACCACTGTCAAGCATTTTTTTGAAACAACTTGACTTGATCGCCAGCAGTTAGTTAACCGCCGTGACAACGATATCTAATATACCGGCTATCTCCCCACCTGTCAACACGCTTTTCAAACTTCTTTCACCGCCTTTTACGCCAATATGAACGTTTCAGGTGATCCCCTTAATCAATGTTCGCTTAAATTAGCAGAGAGGCTACGAAAACGCCCCTACAAGACCGGTGATCAACAATTCCGGAACAATCCGGCCCCAACTTTTTTACAAAAAAACCGCCGCCGGCAATGCCGGTGACGGTTAAATAGGCGTGAATTACTTCTTTGGCCGCATGGTTGGGAAGAGGAGGACGTCGCGGATCGACTTGGCGTCGGTCAGCAGCATTACCAGCCGGTCGATCCCGATCCCGAGACCACCCGTTGGCGGCATCCCGTATTCCAGGGCCTCGACGAAGTCCTCGTCGATTGGTTGGTACTCGTCGTTCCCCTCGGCGTGCTCCTTGGCCTGGTTCTCAAAGCGCTGCCGCTGGTCGATCGGGTCGTTGAGCTCGGTGAAGGCGTTGCAGTACTCGCTCCCCAGGATGTAGAGCTCGAAGCGGTCGGTGAAGCGGGCGTCCTTTTCGTTGATCTTGGCCAACGGGGAGATCTCCACTGGGTGCCCGTAGATGAAGACTGGATCCTGCAGTTGGTCTTCCACCTTGTCTTCAAAGAAGGCGTTGATGATGTGGCCAACCTTCCACCAGTCTTCGTATTCAACCCCGTTGTCGTCGGCCAGCTTCTTGGCCTCGTCAACGGTCATTTCCTGCCAGAAGTCAATCCCGGTGTATTCCTTGATCGCGTCGACCATGTGCACCCGGGCAAACGGCTTGGAGAAGTCCATTTCCCGCCCCTGGTAGGTGAACTTGAGGTCCGGGTGGACGGCCTTGGTGGCAGCCTTAACAATCCCCTCCGTTTCTTCCATCACGTCGTGGAAGTCGAAGTAGGCGGCGTAGGTTTCCATCGTGTCAAATTCCGGGTTGTGCTTAAGGTCCATCCCCTCGTTGCGGAAGATGCGGCCCAGTTCGTAGACCCGTTCCATCCCGCCGACGATCAGCCGCTTGAGGCGCAGCTCAGTGGCAATCCGCATGTACATGTCGATGTCCAAGGCGTTGTGGTGGGTAATGAACGGCCGTGCTTCCGCCCCGGAGGCAACGCTTTCCAACACCGGGGTTTCGACCTCGGTGAAGCCGTTGTCGTCCATGTAGCGGCGGACGGCCTTGATGATCTTGGTGCGGTTGATGAAGCGGTCAAAGCTTTCCCGGTTGGTGATCAAGTCCAGGTAGCGCTGGCGGTAAACCAGTTCTGGGTCTTGCAGCCCGTGGTACTTATCCGGTAGCGGCCGCAGGGCCTTGGTCAGGAAGGTGATTTCCTGGGCGCGGACGGTCAGCTCACCGGCGCGGGTCTTGAAGACATCCCCGGTAATCCCCCAGAAGTCACCGATATCGGATTCCTTGAAGAGCTTGTAGGCCTCTTCGCCAACGATGTCTTGGCGCACGTAGAACTGAATCCGGCCGCCGCGGTCGAGCAGGTCGGCAAAGCTGGCCTTGCCGCTCCCCCGCTTGGCGATCATCCGGCCGGCGATCGTTACCATGTTGTGTTGCTCCAGCAGCAGGTCGCCGTCGCGTTCGCCGTACTTTTCGCGGACCTCGGTCGAAATGTCGTGGTCCGGGGCAAAGCGGTGCCCAAACGGGGCCACCCCTTGTTCCCGGAGGGCCTGCATCTTTTCGCGGCGGACGATCATCTGGTCGTTCAGCTTTTCCTCATTTGCCATGTGGTTTTATCCCCCTCTTCGCTGCGGCCACGTGCGGCCGCGCGCTTAATCTAATGTGTCTACTGTGCCTTGCGGGCTTGTTCGCGTTCGTTCAGGCTCTCAATGAACTCGTCGAAGATGGCGTTGACCTCTGCTTGACTGGTGGCCTCCATCACCTTGACCTTGGTGCGGGCCGAGCGCGGGATCCCCTTCAGGTAGTAGGCCGCCTGGCCGCGGAACTCCGGCACCGCCGTGTGCTCCCCCTTGAGGTCGATCAGGCGGGCCAGGTGGTCCTTGGCGGTCTGCAGCTTCTCGGCCGGGGTGGCCTCCGGCAACAGTTCACCGGTTTCCAGGTAGTGGACGGTTTGGGTGAGCATCCACGGATTGCCCATCGCCGCCCGGCCGATCATCACCGCGTCGGCCCCGGTGTAGTCGAGGACGTACTTGGCGTCCTCGGCAGTCTTGATGTCGCCGTTGGCCATGAAGGGAATCGTCAGCTGGCTGGCGACTTCCTTTAGGATGTCCCAGTCGGCGTGACCGGAGTACATCTGTTTGCGGGTGCGGCCGTGCATTGCCAGGGCCGCGGCCCCGGCCTTTTCGGCGGCCAGGGCGTTTTCAACGGCGTAGATGTGCTGGTCGTCCCAACCGGTCCGCATCTTGACGGTGACCGGCTTCTTGACGGCGTCGACCACGTAGGCCACCATCTCGTAGACCTTCTTCGGGTCGAGCAGCCAGCGGGAACCGGCGTCGATGTTGACTACCTTGTTAACCGGGCAGCCCATGTTGATGTCGATCACGTCGGCATCGGTGTGCTGGTCGATGAACTTGGCCCCCTCGACCAGGGTCTCCTTGGTCCCGCCGAAGATCTGAATCCCCATCGGGTGCTCGGTCGGGTCGACCCCGGTCATCGAGAGGGTCTTCTTGTTCTTGTACATGATCCCGCGGTCGGAGATCATTTCGCAGACCACGTAACCGGCGCCAAACTTCTTGCAGATCACGCGGAAGGCCTTGTTGGTTACCCCCGCCATCGGGGCCACCACCACTTGGTTTGGGATCTTAACGTCCCCAATTTGCCATTCCATCTTCTTCCCCCTTCACTTGAAGTTCCTTTTTGATTCTAAACAGTGGCAAATTAACTTGCAAGGTTCGACTTTTGATACACAGGGTCTAACTTACCATTTTTTGCGGGGCGGCGCAAAACTTTTCAAACCGCGCCAGTGGAAAAAGAAACCGGGCACCTTTCTGGGCACCCGGTTGGAAGTTAATCCTTGTTCATTTGTTGGTACTTGATCATCCCGCGCAGCTCGGCCGCCGAGAACTGGTACCGCTTGCCGCAGAACTGGCAAACCGCCTCGGCGCCGTTGTCCTTGTCGATCATCTCCTGTAGGTCGGCCGGCTTGAGGGTCGCCATTGCGTTGGTGAAGCGTTCCTTGGAGCAGTCGCACTTGAACTGGACCGGCAGGGTTTCGTGGACCTTGAGCTCGTCGTCCTTGAAGATCAGCTTCAGGATGTCTTCGGGGGTCTTGCCCTCGCGCAGGAGGTCGGAGACCAGCGGCAGGTCCTTGATGGCCGCCTCGAGCTTGGTCAGGGCCTCGTCGCTGGCGCCCGGCAGGGCCTGGACGAGGAAGCCGCCGGCGACCTCAACCGTTTCGTCGGGGTTGACGAAGACCGACAGGCCCATCGCCGACGGGATCTGCTCGGACTGGGCCAGGTAGTAGGTGAAGTCCTCACCGAGCTCGCCGGACACCAGGTTGACCTCGCCGGTGTATGGCGTCTTGTCGCCCGGGGTGAACTTGGTGATCGAGAGCACCCCTTCGGTCCCGACGGCGCCCTTGACGTCGATCTTGCCCTTGGCGTTGAGCGGCAGGTTGACGTGCGGGTTCTTGACGTAGCCGCGGACGTTGCCGGCGGCGTCGCCGTCACAGACGATGTATTCGACCGGGCCGTTCCCCTGGATCTTGGCGGTCAGGCGCCCCTGGCCCTGGAGGCCGGAGGTGGACAGCAGGAGGGTGCCGACCAGGCTCCGGCCGAGGGCGGCGGTAGCGGCCGACCAGGTATCGTGGATCCGGTGGGCCTCGTTAACAAGGTTGGTAGCATCAACCGCGTACGCCCGGAACATTCCGTTGGCCGCGGTACTCTTTACAAGGTAATCAGACATAGTTCTTCCTTTCTGCGGGCACCAACTGCAAGTGGCCTCCGCGGGGAGCTTGCCGGGGCCGGAACATGGGGGGCAGCGACTTTGAGCCAGGCAAGCCGGTCTCAAAGCTCGGCCCTCCCTAAGCGGCAAAGCCGCTAAGGGAGTCTCCCCATTGGGCCCCGGGTCTCCCCGCTCCGGCCAGGTGGTACCCAGGTTTCGTTATTCTTCTCTTCGGTTGGGAAATGGCAACTGGCAGCGAAGCATTCTGTTGGTAGAAAACTAGGTCCCTTTAAGGGGGGGTGGCCTCCGGGGCGGAGCTGCCGGGAGACTGGAACGGGGTGGGCACGACTTGAAGCCCACCGGAATCGCTTCGCTTTCCGGCGGTCTTCAAGCTCGGCCTTCCACTAGGCGATAAATCGCCAAGTGGAACGACACCCCTGAGCTCCCGGGTCTCCGCCCCTCCGGCCAGGTGGTACCACTGCGACAACCACCTGGACATGGTTCCAGCGGCATTTTGGGTACCCATCTATTAAGTTCGTTAATATAATACGCGTTTTTTTACGCTCTGGGTTGCTAGTACTGGGCTTAGTTAGAGCATTTTAAGACTTGCAAAGTAGCCCATCGCTCCATTGCTTTGCGTTCTTAACATAGCTAGAACGAGTAGTAAGTACCGCTCTGCAAAGGCGGGAGGGGTACCCGATCCGCTACTAACTAATCGCTCGTAGTTACTTTCTAGGGTAAGGCATTCACACCCCCTATTTGGTGGTTGGTACCTTGTTACAAGCAGTTGCCAAGAACCGCTAATGACGCCGGGCCGGAGCGGAGCGAAAATGCGGGCCAAGATGGTGAAATTTCACTTGGCGGTTTACCGCCTAGTGAAAGGCCAAGCTTTGAGACCCGGAGGGGCTCAAAGTTGTGCCCACCATCGTCACGGTCCCGCAATTTTCGCGGAGCGGAGGCCCTCATCATTAGTGAGCAAGCAAAAGGAGGTTGGGCTCCCCGTGGGCACCCAGCCTCCTTAATCGTGGCGGCAGGTTGCCGCTACTTTGGTTCTTCAGAATGATCGTCGTCACTCGCACTGTCCGTCGGCGCGGCCGAACTCGTCGGTTCCGCCTCGTCGCTGGCAGCAGCGCTTGCGCTGTCCGCCGCACTAGCAGAAGCAGCTGCGCTTTCAGCCGGGCTTGCGCTCTCGGCCAGGGCCTGGGTGGTTTCCTCATCCAGTTGTTCAGCGCTCTCTTCCGCCGCGGTGGCGCGGGCGTTTTCCTTGCGTTCCAGCTCCTTCTTGGCTTCCTCGAAGGTTTGGGCGCGTTGCTCGCTGTCGGCAACCTCAACGTCCTTTTCCGGCATCTTCCCGGTCTTGTACAGGCTGAGAATTTGCTTTTCATCAAGGGTTTCGTATTCCAAGAGGGCCTCGGCAATCAGCCGGTGCTGCTCACGGTGAGTTTCGATGATATGCAGGGCTTGGGCGTGACCCTCGTTAAGGATCCGCCGCACCTCTTCGTCGACCAGGGCGGCCGTCTTCTCGGAGAACGGCGCCTGCCCGTACTCTTGGCCGGCAAAGACAGCACCGGAGCTTTGCAGCTCTACCGGCCCGATCTTTTCCGACATCCCGTACTGGGTAACCATCGCGCGGGCGATTTGGGTCGCCTGCTCAAAGTCGTTGGAAGCCCCCGAGGATTGCGACTTGAAGATCAATTCTTCGGCCGCCCGGCCCCCCATCAGGCCGGCGATTTGTTCCTCGGCGTTCTTCTTGGACATCAGCATCTGGTCTTCCTTCGGCAACATGATGGCGTAACCGCCGGCGCGGCCCCGCGGCACAATCGTTACCTTGTGGACGACCCGGGCGTCGTTGAGCACCAGCCCAACGATCGTGTGCCCGGCCTCGTGGAAGGCCACCGTCCGCCGCTCCTGCTTGGAGATGACGCGGTCGCGCTTGGCCGGCCCGGCAATTACCCGGTCCTCGGCTTCGTCGACGTCGGCGGCGTCGATTTCCGACTTGTTCCGCCGCGCCGCCAGGAGGGCCGCTTCGTTCAAGAGGTTGGCCAGGTCAGCACCGACAAAGCCCGGCGTCTGCTTGGCGATTTCCTTGAGGTCCACGTCGCTGGCCAGCGGCTTGTTCTTGGCGTGAACGCGCAGGATGGCTTCCCGCCCGCGAACGTCCGGCCGCCCAACCAGGATCTTCCGGTCAAACCGGCCCGGCCGCAGGAGGGCAGGGTCGAGGACGTCGGCCCGGTTAGTGGCCGCCATCACGATCACGCCTTCGTCACCCTGGAACCCGTCCATTTCAACCAGGAGTTGGTTCAGGGTTTGTTCGCGTTCGTCGTGACCGCCGCCCATGCCATTACCCCGCCGGCGACCAACGGCATCGATTTCGTCGATGAAGATGATCGCTGGGGCGGCCTTCTTGGCTTGGTCGAAGAGGTCGCGGACCCGGCTGGCCCCGACCCCGACGAACATTTCAACGAAGTCCGACCCGGAAATCGAGAAGAACGGCACGCCGGCTTCCCCAGCAACCGCCCGGGCCAAGAGGGTCTTCCCGGTCCCCGGAGGGCCTTCGAGCAGCACCCCGGATGGAATCTTGGCACCTAACTTCATGAATTTCTTAGGGTTCTTCAAGAACTCGACGACTTCGACCAGTTCCTGCTTTTCTTCTTCTTCCCCGGCAACGTCAGAGAAGCGGACCTTGTTTTCCTTGGCGTCCGCTGGCTTGGCCTTGGACTTGCCAAAGCTCATCACCCCGCGGCCACCGCCGCCTTGCCCGGCTTGGCCCATCATCATGTAGAAGAAGAAAATCATGATCACTAACGGCAAGACCGTGATCAAGAGGTTGGACCAAATGCTATTGGACTCCTCCGCCTTGGTGGTGATCTTGACGTTATCTTGATCAGCGTACTTTTGCAGTTGGCTGATCGTTACGTCACTTTCCAGCACCGAGCTTTGGAAGCTCTTGGTGGTGGTGCTTGAACTTTGCCCGGCAAAGCTCAGGCCGCTCTTTTGCCCGGAAGATACCGACTGGGCCTTCTTGTAGGTCCCGGTGATCTTGTAGACGCCACCGTTTGGCTGGACAGTGAAGCTCTTGATCTTGTCGCTCTTCAGTTCAGTAATGAATTCGCTCTGCGAAATTTCCTTGCTCTGGCTAGAATGGGTACTCCCCCCGAAGAAGTAGTAAGCAATCCCCATGATGCACAAAAAGATCACTGAATAGAAGAGGACGTTATGAGTGAACCCGTTGTTTTTCCGATTGTTGTTCATCCACAATCCTCCTAAATCCAACGGCTTTTCGCCATTCTCATAATGGCCTTAATATACCACAATTGACTAAGGTTGACTATTAATTCATCACAAATTGGAGGCCGGTGTTGCGGGGAGGATGTGCGTTTCGAAGAGCGGCTCAAAAGCTGGCTAGCCAGTAGCCGCCCAATTCACATATCCTTCCTACTTTCGCATCCCCCTTCTTTCAAAAGAAGAGGGGGTTGTCGTCCTTACTCAAGCCGCAGCCACGGCAACTCCACCGCGGCCTGGCCGGAGCGGAGCGAATGGGCGGGCCAAGATGGCGAAATTTCACTTGGCGGTTTACCGCCTAGTGAAAGGCCGAGTTCTGAGACCCAGAGGGGCTCAGAATCGTGCCCGCCATCGTCACGGTCCCGCCCGATTCGCGGAGCGGAGGCCCCCAACTACCTTACTTGCTGTAAACTTCCTTCTTCAAAATCCCCACGTAAGGCAGGTTGCGGTAGTAGCCGTCGTAGTCGAGCCCGTAGCCCACCAGGAATTCGTTCGGCACCAGGAAGCCGGCGTAATCGGCCTCAACAGTCACGTCCTTGTCGCGGCCGGCCGGCTTGTCGAGCATCGTTGCCACCTTGATCGACTTGGCCCCCCGCTTCTTCAGCAGGTCCACCAGGTACTGGAGGGTCCGCCCGGAGTCAATGATGTCTTCGCAGATCAAAATGTCCTTGCCCTTGACGTCGGACTTGAGGTCACGAACCAGTTCCACCCGGCCCGAGGATTCCGCCGCCCCAAAGTAACTGGAGACGTCGATGAAGTCCAGGGTGGTGTAGATGTCCGCCTTCTCCAAGAGGTCAACGGTGAAGAGGATTGCCCCGGTCAGGACCGAAATCACCATCGGTCGCTTGTCGGCGTAATCCTTTTCGATTTGCTTTGCCATCTCGCCAATCCGCGTTTGGATCTCTTCTTCGCTATAGAGCACCCGCTCAATGTCGTTATTCACGCTCGTCCTCTCCCTTCAGATAGACCACGATTTTTTGCCACTTGTCGTCAATTACCGGTGGCCACTCCCACCAGGCAAAGCGGTAGCCAACCAGCCACAGCGGCCGGTCGGTCTGGTCAACCAGGAGCTGGGCCCGCGGCCGCTCTGCCGCCGGGACCTTCTGGTTGATCAGCACCCGCCGCACCGGCTGCCAGCCGCCCCCCTTCAGCCGCAGGCGGTCGCTCAGTTGGGAGGGCCGGATTCGCAGCGGCAGGGCGGTTTTTGGTAGGACGAAGGTTGCCACCGGTTGCCCGGTTGTTGGGGCCGGGGCAGCGGCTGGTTGAACCAGGAAGCTTCCCCCGGCGGCCACCGGGTACCAATGGGCAAATTTTACCATACTTTCCCCGGTAAAAGCCGAACGACGCCCCTTTTTTTCTCCCTTTTTGACCGCTAATCGCTCGTAGGCGCGGATCGCCCGCCAGCCGCCGGCCAGCTCCTGAACCTGGTTGGGCTTGGCATCCGGAGCAAGGCGGGCCTGGAGTTGGCAGAGGGCGGCCTGGCTTAAGTCGACCACCCCCTGCTTGGCTAGCCAGGCCCGCAAGAGGAGGCGCTGGGTGGCCGGGGACTGTTGCCACCAGCCGGCCAGGTTGAGCCCGGTCGGGGTGGTCAGCTTGGTCAAAAGCGGGGCCAGTAGGTCGTCGCTGGCTGTCAGCAAGTCACCCAACTGGGCCGCCAGCTCCCCCAGGTCGCCCACCAGGCGCGGGTTTTCGGCCGCCAGTTCCGGCAGGTAGCGGTTGCGGTAGCGGTTGCGGGTGATTGACTGGTCGGCGTTGGTGGCGTCCTCAAACCAGGTCACTCCCCCATTTCGGGCGTTGGCCACCAGCTGGGCCTTGGGGACCGCCAGCAGGGGCCGCACCAGCTCGCCGCCGGCAAAGGGGCGCCGCTCCCGCAGGCCAACCAGCTGACGGAGGTCGCCGCCGCGGACCAGCTTCATCAGCACCGTTTCGGCCTGGTCGTTGGCGTGGTGGGCGGTCAGCAAAATTTTGGCGCCGGTCTCCTTCATCACCGCGGCAAAGAAGCGGTAGCGAAAGTCGCGGGCCGCCGCCTCGATTCCCTGGTGCGGGTGGTCCTGCCAGTCGGCCACCCGGAGGAGCAGGCCGCGGCGGGCGCAGTAGTCACGCAGAAAGGCCGCCTCGCGGTCACTCTGGGCGCGGAGGTGGTGGTTGACGTGGGCGACCACCAACCGTTCCGGCGCCACCAACGCCTGAAGCTGGGTCAAGAGCACCATCGAGTCGACCCCGGTCGAGGTGGCGACCACGATTTTGCCGCCCAACGCAAAAAAGCGGCTCCTCTGAAGGGACCGCTTGATGATTTTGCTTAAGTTGGTGGCCATTAGCTCCGCCGGCCACCCCGGCCGCCGCGCTTGCCGTCGGTTTGGCGCTTCAAGGTCGACAGGCGGGAGTCGCTTTCCTTCATGAAGGAAGCCAGCATGGCGTTGAAGTCACCCGACTGCTTGTGGCCGTGGTGGTTGCCGTAACCGCCACGGGCCGGGCGGGAGTCGCGACCGTAGTGGCGGCCCTCCCCGTGGTCGCGGTGGTCGTGGCCGTGTTCCCGTTCCACCTTGGCGATGTGCTTGGCGGCCGGGGCCTCTTCAATTGCCTTCATCGATAGGGCAATCTTGCCATCCGGGGCCACCTTGACCACCTTGGCTTCGACCTGGTCACCAACGGCCAGGACGTCGTGAATGTCCTTCACGAAGGAATTGGAAATTTGACTAATGTGAACCAGGCCGGTTTGGTTGTCTTCCAGGTCCACAAACGCACCGAAGTTCGTGATTCCGGATACCGTGCCGGAAACCTTGCTTCCTTCTTCAATTGCCATGAAAAGCGAATCCTCCTATTTTCCCGCCAAAGCGGGCGCTACCGAAAAAATTTTAAATCGTTGTAGATGAGTATACCACACCGCCAATTTTGGTGATCGCGCTATTTGACAAAATTATAGATAATTTCGCCCTTCTTGGCGTAGTTATACTTGGCGCGAATCAGCTCTTGCAAATAGGCCGGGTCCTCGAGCAACTTCTTTTGCTTGGCCAACTTCTTGTTTTTGGCCTTCTTTTGCTTGAGGGTGGTCTGGGCGGCGCTGATTTGGTTATCGAGCTTGGTCAACTGCCGGTGGGCCGACCAGAGCTGGATCCCTAATACCAAGGCCAAGACAAGGAAGACGCTGCCGATGACGATCGCCCGGCGCAGGTGCACCTTTTTGCGGTACTCGCGTTGGCGGGCCTGGTGATTCTCCTGGTCCCGGGTAAATTGATTATTGAGCTTGGTAACCCGCTTGCCGGCCATCAGCGGCCTCCTTTCCACCTTTATGTGACGGTATTTCACCCGTAGTATGACATGTTAAATCCATTTTTGTCCATGGGGATTTGCGAAATTTCGCACTTAAGACAAATTAACCGCTTCGTTTCGGGAGAATCGGACGGGGTGGGCCTCCGCTCCGCGAAGTGGGCGGGACCGTGACGATGGTGGGCACAACTTTGAGCCCCTCCGGGTCTCAAAGCTTGGCCTTTCACTAGGCGATAAATCGCCAAGTGAAATCTCACCATCTTAGCCCGCCCATTCGCTCCGCTCCGGCCCGGCAACGTAGTGCTAAGGTGGCTCCTGCTTGGCGAAAGGGAAGAACCCCCCTTTTCACAGATGACTTTCCTAGCCAGCTAGTTAATGTTAATGAAAGTAGCAACGTTTCGCCAACTACAAATAAACGCTAAGAGCCTTGCTAGTCGCCCATAGTTCATCACCTGGAAGTCAGAGAAAGACGATCCTCCCGTCAGCTAGTACGGCTAGTTCATATCGCCCACGAAAGAGGGGGTTCTCCCCTCCTAACAAGCTGTGGCCACCCATGCACTCCGCCGCCAGGGCCGGAGCGGAGCAGACCCACGGGCTCAATGGGGAGACTCCCTTAGCGGCTCTGCCGCTTAGGGAGGGCCGAGCTTTGAGACCTGGCGGAGTTAGGGCTCAAAGTCGTGCCCCCCATGTTCCAGCCCGCGGAAGCTGCGGAGCGGAGGCCCCCACCACCGTTACGCTCCCGCCTAGTCGTCGAGGGAGAAGTCCTCCGCGTACTCCTCCTTGATTAGGGTGTAGAGGTCGGCGGCGTCGGCCTTCTTGGTGGTTTCTTCCACCTGGTCGATCTTGAGAACGGTCGTCTTGTTGCCGAACTTAATCGTCAGCTCATCCCCGGGAGCCACCTTGGTCGAGGACTTTGCCTCCTTGCCGTTGACCAGGATCCGCCCCTGGTCGGCAATCTTCTTGGCGATCGTCCGCCGCTTGATGATCCGGGAAACCTTCAAAAACTTATCGAGTCGCATCTTATCATCCTTTCTTGTCGTCGCTGTCGTCCATCGCCTGCCAGAGGCCCTGGACGAAGGTCGTCAGCTGCTTGAGCCAGTCGGTCATCTTCGGCTGGATCACCAGCCGAACCGTCATCGCGCCCGCCTCTTCGCCCATCGTCGCCTTGAAGCGGGTCTTGGCCAGTTGCTTGATCACCGCCGGCGCCCCCAGTTGGCGGGTGGCGACCGGGGACAGCTTCACTAGCAAGTTGTCCTTCTTGCGGTGGATGGCCACCAGCTGGGCCTGGTCGGCGGCCAGCTTGAGGGCGGCCACCTGCAAGAGGGTGGCAACCGGGGCCGGGTAGTCGCCGAAGCGGTCGATCAAATCGCCGGCCAACTCGGTCAGCTCGCGCTCGCTCCCCACCTTGCGCAGGTCCTTATAGAGTTCCATCTTCTGCCGCTGGTCGGCGATGTAGGAGTCGGGGAAGTAGGCCTCAACGTTGAGGTCGAGCTCGGCGTCGGTGACCACCTTCTCCGGCTTGCCCTGCTTCTTGGCAACCGCCGAGGCCAGCATCGCCGAGTAGAGGTCGTAGCCGACCGAATCGATGAAGCCATGCTGCTGCTTGCCAAGGAGGCTGCCGGCGCCGCGGATCGACAGATCGCGCATCGCGATCTTAAAGCCGCTCCCCAGCTCGGTAAAGTCGCGGATCGCCGCCAGGCGCTTCTCGCCCAGTTCGGTCAACACCTTGTTGGGCTGGTACATGAAGTAGGCGTAGGCCACCCGGTTGCTTCTGCCAATCCGTCCGCGGATCTGGTAGAGCTGGGCCAGGCCCATCCGGTCGGCGTCTTCCACGAAGAGGGTGTTGACGTTGGCGATGTCGACCCCGGTTTCGATGATCGAGGTCGTCACCAGCACGTCGGACTCGCCGCGGATGAAGTCGTAGAGAACCCCCTCCAGCTGGGCCTCGGTCATCTGACCGTGGATGGCGGCGATCCGCGCCTCCGGCACCAGGTCCTGCAGCTGGGCCACCACCTGGTCGATATCGTGGACCCGGTTGTGGAGGTAGTAGGCCTGGCCACCGCGGGCCAGTTCGCGCCGGATCCCGGCCGCAATCGCCCCGGCGTTTTGCTCGAGGACGTAGGTCTGAATCGGGAAGCGGCCACTCGGCGGCGTCTCCAGCACGGAGAGGTCGCGCACACCGAGCATCGACATGTGGAGGGTCCGCGGGATCGGCGTCGCCGTCAGGGTCAAGACGTCGACGTTGGTCTTCAGTTCCTTCAGCTTCTCCTTGTGCTTGACGCCGAAGCGCTGCTCCTCGTCGATGATCAGGAGGCCGAGGTCGTGGAACTTGACGTCCTTGGACAAGAGGCGGTGGGTGCCGACGACGACATCAATCGACCCGTCGGCCAGGCCAGCCTCGGTGGCCTTCAGCTCGGCGCTGGTCTTGAAGCGCGACATCATGTCGATCGTCACCGGGAAGCCCTCGAAGCGGGCGGTCAGGGTGTCGAAGTGCTGCTGGGCCAGGATGGTGGTTGGCACCAAGAAGGCGACCTGCTTGCCGCCGGCGACCGCCTTGAAGATCGCCCGCATCGCCACCTCGGTCTTGCCGTAGCCAACATCGCCGACCAGGAGGCGGTCCATTGGCTTGGGCTCCTCCATGTCGGCCTTGATTTCCTCGATGCTGCGGAGCTGGTCGGGGGTTTCGGTGTAGGGGAAGTTGTGGTCGAACTTCTCCTGCAGGTAGTCGTCGGCCGGGAAGGCGTAGCCCTTGGCCACCTTGCGCTTGGCATAGAGGTCGACCAGCTCGTCGGCGATGTCTTCGACCTTGGCAGCCACCCGCCGCTTGGTCTTGGCCCACTCGCTGCCGCCGAGGCGGTTGACCCGCGGCGTCTTGCCCTCGGCCGAGACGTACTTTTGCACCAGGTTGAGCTGGGTGACCGGGACGAAGATTTGGGCGTGGTCGCGGTAGTCGAGGGCGATGTAGTCCTGGTGGACGCCGTCGACGACCATCGTCTTAATCCCGGCGAAGACGCCGATCCCGTGGTTGACGTGGACCACGTAGTCGCCGGGCTTGAGGTCGGTGTAGGACTTGATCCGCTCGGCGTTGGAGAGCTTCTGCGGCCGCTGGCGGCGCTTTTGCAGCTGCTTGAAGAGCTCGGCCTCGGTGATCACCACCAGGTTGGCCATCGGGAACTCGAAGCCGTTGTTGAGGCTGGCGGCGACCAGCTGGAGTTGGTGGGGCTTAAGGTCGGTCGGGCTGGTTTCCAGGCCGGTGAAACCGAAGTCGGTTAGGTCGGCGGCCACCTTGCGCCGGCGGGCGTCGTCCTTGGTCAAAATCACCACCGTCTCCCCCTGGTCGGTGAAGCGACGCAGCTCGTTCTTGAGCAGGTCGACCTCGCCGAAGAAGCGCTGCATTTGTCGGGTGTGGAGGTCGGTCACCAGGGCGAAGCGGAGGCTACCCATCCCCTTCTTGAAGAGGGCCAGGTAGGCCTGGGCGTGCTGATCGGCGGTCAGGGCCGCTTCCACCAGCGGGGTCGGGGCGGTGACTTCCCCGGCGCGGTGGGCGGCCTGCCAGGTGGCCTCGTCGTTGACCAGCGCCTTCTCCTGCTCCTTGATCCGGGTCAGGTCGTCGATGACCAGCTGGGCCGAATTCGGCAGGTAGTCGAGCAGGTGACTGGCCTTGGGGAAGGCGGCCGCCTGGTGGGCCAGCAGTTCCTCACCGGCGTGGCCAGCCGCCACCGCCGCCAGCAGCGGTTCGTAGCGGTGGGCCACCTGCTCGGCCTCGGCCCCGGTCTTGCCGGCCCGCTCGTGGTCGTACTCGGCCTGGAGCCGTTCGTGGGCCGCCTGGGCTTCCTGCGGGGTGAAGACCAGCTCGCTGGCCGGCAGGATGGTGGCCTGGCTGACGTTTTGCAGGCTCCGCTGGCTGTCGGCGGCGAAGTAGCGCAGCGAGTCGATCTCGGTGTCGAAGAGGTCAACCCGGACCGGGTAGGGCGTGTTGAGGGCGTAGATGTCGAGGATCGACCCGCGGATGGCGAAGTCGCCCGGCGCCTGGACCAGCTGCTGGCGAACGAAGCCCATCGTGGTCAGCTGCTGGGCCACCTGGGTGAGGTCGAGCTCGGCGCCGACCGCCAAGTCGAGGCGGGCGGCCCGAAAGTCGGCCGGGCTGGCCAGCGGCCGCCGCAGCCCGGCGGCGGTGGCGACCACCACCGCCGGCTTCTCCGCCAGCAGGGCGGTTAGGGCCGCCACCCGGGCCAAGCGGTAGTTGGGCGAGCTGACGGCGATCGCCATCGCCAGGTTTTCCTCGGCCGGGAAGGCGTGGACCATCCCCGCCGGCAAGAGGCCGCTTAGGTCGGCGACCAGTTCCTCCTGGTGGGCGGCGTTATCGACCACCACCAAAAGCGGCCCGGTGGCCTGCTCCTGGATGGTTGCCAGCAGGGCGGTCCGCGCCGAACCACCGATCCCGGTGATTAGCTGGCGCTTCTTTTGCTTGCTGGTGGCAATGACTTGCTGGACTTGGGGCACGGCGGCCACAAAATCCGTTAACTTCACGAGTTCTCCCCTCCTTTGTGTAGGTAATGGCCTCCGCTGCGGAAAATTGCGGGCCGTGACGATGGTGGGCACAACTTTGAGCCCCGCTGGGTCTCAAAGCTTGGCCTTTCACTAGGCGATAAATCGCCAAGTGAAATTTCACCATCTTGGCCCGCATTTTCCTCCGCTCCGGCCAGGTGGTACCAATGCTTCTTTTTTTGTTCTCTTTGGGATTGGGCTACTTGGTGGTTTCGCCTACATCCACAATTCTGCTAAGCAGGCTTGCTGCGATTACATTTCTTTCCTTCCAAGTGCCTTCCCCTGCCACCACTAGTTGTAGTCGTTCATCAGCTGGTCGAAGCTCTCACCCTTTACCCAGTCGCTCAGGGCGTCCTCCGCCCGCTGAACGGCCAGGTCGAAGTCCGGGCGTTCCTCCTTAGTGAACTTGCCGAGGACGTGGCTAACCACCGTTCCGTGGGCTGGGTGGTCAATCCCCAGCTTTACCCGGTTGAACTTGTCGGTTCCCAGGTACTGGATGATGCTCTTGAGGCCGTTGTGGCCGCCGGACTTGCCGTGGCTCTTCAGCCGCACCTTGCCGACCGGCATGTCAAGGTCGTCGTTGACGATCACCAGGTCCGCCAGGTCCAGCTTGTAGTAGTCCATCAGCGGCTTAACCGCCCGGCCAGAGTCGTTCATGTAGGTCGTCGGCTTGACCAGGAGCACCTTTTCGCCGTGGACCTGGCCGCTGGCCACCACCGCCTCGACCTTTGCGTGGGTGAAGGCGCCGAGCTGGTAGTCGCGGGCAAACTGCTCGACCACCATGAAGCCGGTGTTGTGACGGGTTTCGTCGTAGCGGGTGCCAATGTTTCCGAGGCCAACAATCATTTTCATTTTTTAATCGTCCCTTCTTTGCGTATCTTATTTATTATACCGAATCCGGCGGCGAAGATTAATCAAGATGCCCCATCGCCGAACGATTCTCATTTTAATCTCATCAAACAAGTTTTTTATGGTATGATTGAGAGCGGCAAAATACGGATCAATTAAGGAGTCACGAATGATTTTTAAATCGCTCATCAAACCGAAAGCTTCCCTCACCACCCTATCAGAAAACGCCACCCTGGCCGAGGCGCTGACCACCCTGGAGGATTCCGGCTACCGCTGCGTGCCGGTGCTCGACCCAACCGGGACGATCTTCCGCGGCAACATCTACAAGATGCACCTCTACCGCCACAAGGCGCGCGGCGGTGACATGAACCTGCCGGTGACCGCCCTCTTGAAGAACGCCACCAAGTTCATCTCAATCGACTCGTCCTTCTACTCGGTCTTCTTCACCATCCGCGACCTCCCCTACATCGCCGTTTTGGACCGGGAGAACCACTTCTACGGCATCCTGACCCACAACAGCCTGCTCAAGCTGCTGGCCGAGGCCTGGAACGTCAACAGCGGCAGCTACGTGCTGACGGTGACCGTCCCCGACGAGCGGGGTGACCTCTTCACCATTTCCAAGGAGATCACCCGCTTCAGCCGGATTGTCAACGTGATTTCGCTCTCCCCCCACGAGGATGGCGATACCAAGCAGGTGCTCTTCACCCTGCCGGCGGACGTTGACAAGACCCGGCTGGAAAAGATTGTCCGCCGCCTGACCCGCCGCGGCTTTGAGGTATCAGAGATTGAGGACCTGCACGCATAGGGTGGGCCTCCGCTCCGCGAAAATTGCGGGCCGTGACGATAGCGGGCACAACTTTGAGCCCCTCCGGGTTTCAAAGCTTGGCCTTTCACTAGGCGGGAAACCCGCCAAGTGAAATTTCACCATCTTGGCCCGCATTTTCGCTCCACTCCGGCCCGGCGGCGGTAGTGATCATCGGCAACTGCTTGTGATCTGGCAACAACCACTAGTGCCACTTCGCCGAACCAACGAAAACTTTAACGGGGCAACTAACTTTCCAAGGGAATGAGTTGGAACAACCTAAATTAATCAGCCCACGAAAAGGGCTTGCCGAGCAGAAAATGCTTTGCAAGCTCTTTTTATTATGCCTTCATCAATAGCTTTTTTCTATTGATCTCCATATATCATAAGTATTTCACATAGCTAACAGAATCACTTACGCTGGAAATAGATACTAAGAAAGGACTAATTCTTGCTATGCGAAAATCACATCAATTAATCATCAACCTATTAGCCCTCGGTGTTTTCGGCATTATTAACACGGAAATGGGGGTCGTCAGCACCCTTTCCACCGTGACCAAGCTCTTCGGCGTCAGTCTTTCAACCGCTGGCCTGCTCGTCAGTGGTTTTGCCCTGGGCGTAGCGGCGGCTGGTCCCACCATGCCCCTCTTGTTTTCAAAGGTTAACCGCAAAACGGCGATGGTGATATCACTGGAGGTTTTTATCCTGGGAAATGTTGTTTCCATCTTCACCCATAGTTTCACGGTCCTGATGGTGGCCCGGATTATCCCCGCCTTCTTCCAACCCGTCTACACGGCCACGGCCTTTTCCATGGCGGCCAGTCTGGTAGACAAAGGCAAGGCCCAACAAGCAGTTGCTCAGGTCTTCATTGGCGTCTCCGCCGGCATGGTCCTTGGCGTGCCCATCACGAACTTTATCGTCAGTCACTATTCGTTTGCGGCTGCGATGGCCTTTTTTACCCTGGTGAACGCCCTGGTCTTGGTCATGACAATGTTCATCGTTCCCTCGATGCCCGTTGACAATCCGGTTAGTTACGGTGACCAGGTGCGGGTCCTGAAGAAACCAGCCATGTGGGTGGCAATCGTCCTGGTCATGATGTTCAATGGTTCGGTCTTTGGCTTTTTCAGCTACCTGGCTGACTTTTTAGCCACCGTCACCCACCTGTCCGCCAATGCGGTCAGTGCGGTCCTGATGGTCTACGGTCTCGCTAACATCGTTGGGAATATCATTGCGGGCCGGGTCTTATCGACACATCCCCGCGACCTCATTCGCCTTGTTCCTGTTCTGGCCTTTGCCGCCTACTTCGCCTTATTCTTAACGGGAAATATCACGGCCCTGGCGTTAATCATCCTCACCCTTATCGGGATCATCTCTGGTCTAATCAACAACGCCGACCAGTATCTCATTAATAGTGAGGCTACCACGGCGCCAGATTTTGCTAACGGGCTCTTCTTGACGGCAGCCAACCTGGGGACAACGATTGGGACAGCCTTTTGTGGGGCGATGCTTAGCCACTTCAACACCCGGTTCGCACTGGTTAGTTCCCTCTGCATGTTAGTAGTCAGTTTTGGTTTAGTAACAATCCAGCAAAAAATAAGTTCTAACCACGTCACGGATTAATAAGAGGGCCTCCGCTCCGCAAAAATTGCGGGCCGTGACGATGGTGGGCATTTCTGCTCCGCTCCGGCCGGCAACGGTGACTAAACCAACTGACACAATTCAAAAGAGCTTGCTAAGCATCCTGTGCTCGGCAAGCTCTTTTTTGTAGGCTGACTACGCTATTTTAGGGGGGCGTTTCTACCCTCACCAGGAGAGGAGAAAGTCGCCCGTTAAGTTTTTCATTGGTTCGATGAGGCGTCCCCTAGTGGTTGTCGCCTAACCACAATCAGTCGCCACCAACCTCTACCGACGCCTGGCCGGAGCGGAGCGAAAACAGCCCCCTCAGTGGGGAAATTATTCTTGGCGGTTTACCGCCTAGAATAAGGTCGAGCTCTGAGACCCGGAGGGGCTCAGAGTCGTGCCCCCCACGTTCCAGCAGGGCTGCTTTTCGCGGAGCGGAGGCCCCCACTAAACATGAACGCTAATCCGCAAAGCGTGATCGACCCGCTTCATCACCGGGGCGCCCAGGTGGGTCACCCTCTGACGGAGGCGCTGCTTGTCAATCGTCCGCACCTGCTCGAGGAGGATCATCGAATTCTTGGCAATCCCCGAATCAGCCGCCGCCAGGAAAACGTGGGTTGGCAGACGGTGCTTGGTCAGCTTGGTGGTGATCGCCGCCACGATCACCGTTGGGCTGTGGAGGTTGCCGACGTCGTTTTGCACCACCAGGACCGGGCGGACGCCGCCCTGCTCCGAACCAACCACCGGATCGAGGTCGGCGTAGTAGACGTCGCCGCGCATGATTTCCTGGGTGCGCGCACCGGCCGCCATTACCCCCGGTACTCCCGGCGGAGGCGCTCGTTGAAGTTGGTCAGGACCTCGTAGTTGATCGTCCCCAGCTGGTCGGCCAGGTCGGTGGCGGTGATTTGCTCGTCACCGGACTTGCCGAGCAGGACCACCCGGGTGCCGACCGGCAGCTTCTCCGGCAGGCGCACCATGAACTGGTCCATGCAGATCCGCCCCAGAATCGGGCAGCGCTGGCCGTTGATCAGCACCTCGTAGCCGGTCAGGCCACGGCAGTAGCCGTCGGCGTAGCCCACCGGCACGGTGCCGACCCACTCGTCCTCCTTGGCAACGTAGGTGGCCCCGTAGCTGACCGCTTCGCCGGCGGCCAGCTTCTTGACGAAGGTCAGCCGGGCGGTCAGGGAGGTCACCGGCGCCAGCTGCCAGCTTGGCGCCAGTTCGCTGCCGGACGGGTTGCAACCGTAGAGGGAGATCCCCATCCGGACGATCTTGCTGACCACCTTGTCCTGGTGCCAGAGGGCGGTCGCCGAGTTGGCCACGTGCACGTAGCGGGGCTTCTCCTTGACCACGCTCAGCAGGTCGTCCCACTTGGCCACCTGCTTGGCGAAGTGCGCGGTGTCGTGCTGGCGGCCACTGTCGGCGGTCGAGAAGTGGGTGAAGATCCCCTCGAAGTCGAAGGCCGGATCCTGCACCAGTTCGACGGCCTTGGCCAGGTCCTCCTTGTTGGTGAAGCCGATCCGCCCCATCCCGGTATCGAGCGCCAGGTGAACGCGGAGGGGCTTGTCGATCCCGGTCACCCTGGCTAGGTCGCGGTAGGCGCGCAGCCAGTCGAGGTCACCGACGGCCAGCGAAACCCCCTCGGCGGCCGCCACCGGGGCGTACTTGACCGGGGTGATGCCGAGCACCAGGACCGTCTTTTCGATGCCGACGTCGCGCAGCTGGCGGCCCTCATCGAGCATCGCCACGCAGAAGCCGGCGATCCCCGGCTCCGAATTGAGGCAGGTTGCCACCGGGATCAGGCCGTTACCGTAGGCGTTGGCCTTGACCACGGCCAGCACCTGGGCACCGGGAATTTGCTTGAGTTGGGTTCTGAGGTTGTGCCGCAGGGCCGCTAAATCGACTTCGAGGGTTGCTTCCCTCAGCTGTGCGCTAATCATTCTTAGCCATCCTTTCTAGGGTTACGTTCGTCATTACCAGTTCCTTGGTGTGGCTGATCGCCACGTGGACCTTCCCCGGGTAGGGGGACCGCAGGACCTCGGGCTTGCCGCGGTCGTTGTCGACGATCGCCAGGTCCTGAAAGCCAACCTCGGGGCCGATCCCGGTCCCCATCGCCTTGGCAAAGGACTCCTTGAGCGACCAGCGGCCACCGACGTATTCAACCAGCCGCTGGCCGTGGAAGGCGGCCGCCTGGGCCCGTTCCTCGGGGGCCAGCACCCGCTCGAGGAAGGTCGGCTGCTTTTCCAGCGCCCGCTTGACCCGGGCCAGCTCGGTCAGGTCGTTGCCGGTTCCCTCAATCATTGCTAGTCCTCCCGCTTCTTGTGGATCTTGAAGACCGGCTTGCCCTTGCCGGCGTGGTTGCCCCCGTTGCGGCGGCGGCCGTTAAAGCGGCGCTTGCCCTCGCGGAAGTTGCGGCGGTGGTGACCATCGCGCTTGCCACGGTAGCCGTTACGCTGGGCCGGCTTGCGGCGCGGCAGCGGCCGTTCCGGCGTGATCTTAACCGGCACTTGGCTGGCGTCGTCCTTGGTCAGGTCGTTGAGCAAGGCCGCCACCAGGTCAAGGGCGTCGTGGTCGGCGAGCAGCTTCTCGGCCGCCTCCTGGTAGCGGGCGGTGGCCGGGTCCTTGATCAGCTGGTCGATGTCGTTGATCGCACTGGCCACCTGGCCGCGGAAGGCGTCCTCGGCCGACGGCGGCTTCAGCGGTAGCATCCGGACCTTGGTCAGCTTCTCGATTTCGTGGAGGTAGTCCATCTCGTTCGGGGTGACGAAGGTCAGCGAAACCCCGTGGTGGCCGGCGCGGCCGGTCCGGCCGATCCGGTGAACGTAGGAGTCGGGGTCGGACGGGATGTCGTAGTTGTAGACGTGGGTCACCCCGGAAATGTCGAGCCCGCGGGCGGCGACGTCGGTGGCCACCAGGATGTCGAGCTCGCCCTGCTTGAAGCGCTTCATGATCTTGGTCCGCCGCTCCTGGGTGAGGTCGCCGTGGATGCCGGCGGCGTTGTAGCCACGGGCAATCAGGCCGCGGGAAAGCTCGTCGACCCGCCGCTTGGTGCGGCCGAAGACGATCGTTAAGTCGGGATCCTGGACGTCGATCAGCCGGGTCATGATGTCGAACTTCTCGTAGTCCTTGGCGCGGATGTAGTACTGGTCAACCAGGTCGGTGGTCAGCTCCTTGGCGGCGATCTTGACCGTCTGCGGTTCGGTCATGAACTGAACACCGATCTTCTTGATCGCCGGCGGCATCGTGGCCGAGAAGAGGAGGGTCTGGCGGTCAGCCGGCGTCTGCTTGATGATCGCCTCGATGTCCTCCAAAAAGCCCATGTTGAGCATTTCGTCGGCCTCGTCGAGCACCAGGGTCTTCATCTGGTCGAGCTTGACCGTCTTTCGGTTCAGGTGGTCGCGCAACCGGCCCGGGGTGCCGACCAGAATCTGCGGGTGCTGCTTGAGCGCCTTGATCTGGCGGCGAATGTCGGCCCCACCGTAGACGACCTGGACCTTGACGTGCTTGTCGCGGCCGAGGCGGAAGAGCTCCTCCTGGGTCTGGATGGCCAGCTCGCGGGTAGGCGAGATGATGATCGCCTGGATCGCCGGGTTGTCCAGGTCAACGTGTTCGAGCAGGGGGAGGCCAAAGGCGGCCGTCTTCCCGGTCCCGGTCTGGGCCTGGCCGATCACGTCGTGGCCAGCGAGGACCAGCGGAATCGTTTGTTCCTGGATCGGGGTTGCTTCTTCGTAGCCGCTCTTTTGAACGGCCTTCAACAGGCTCTTGGACAAGCCTAATTCTGCAAATTTCAAGTTGTCACCTCAGTTAATTATTGTGCTTTGCGGGGCCCGGTCCCGGCCCCCTTGGGGGATGGCTGATGGGAACTTTGCCTCCCCCACTTTTCCTGCAAACCGCACCTTATGAAAAAAGCCCGCGGTTTGGGATCATGCTTGGCTGCGTGGCTTTTGCCACACTTGAAGCCCCTATTATACCGCGAAACTTTTGGTTCGGCGAAAAATTTTCACATTTATTCTTCCGGCTGTTTGCGGAGGGCGGCCAGGGTCTTTTCCAGGTGAATCCCGTGGCTGGCCTTCAGCAAGACGACGTCGCCCGCCGTGAGGGTTGCTGCCAGGTCGGCGGCCATTTCCTCCTGCTGGTCGGTTTGGTAGTAGTGGAGGTTGCCTTCCGGGTAGCCGTCGGCCAGCAGCCGGTCGCGCAGGTTGGCCATCAGCGGGCCGATCAGGTAGACGGCCGCGTACTGGTCGGCCGAAATGTCCTTGGCTAAGCCGGCGTGGAGGTCGGCCCCGGCCTTGCCCAGCTCCAGCATGTCGCCGAGCACCAGCACCTTCTTGCCGGTTGCCGGAACCGCCGCCACCGTCTTCAGCACCTCGTGAACGGCGGTCGGGTTGGAATTGTAGACGTCGGAGAGGATCCGCTCGCCGTGCTTGCCGCTGACCCACTCGGTCCGGTTGGCGGTCAAATCGAAGTGGGCCAGGGCGGCCTTCATGTGGCCAGCGCTGACGTGGAGGAGCTTGCCGACGGTCATCGCCGCCAGGGCGTTGTTGACGTTGTACTCACCGAGCAGGGGGATGGTGAATTCCTCGTCCGGCCACTCGTTGACGGTGAAGGTCAGTTGGTTGCCCTGGGCGGTGACGCTGGTGGCGTAGAGGTCGTTATCGAGCTGGCGGCCAAAGGCGCGGCTCTCCTGGGCCAGGTCGGCCACCCGCTCGCGCAGGAGCGGTTCGTCGCCGTTGTAGACCAGGAAGCCATCCTCCTGCAGGCCGTGGGTGATCTCCATCTTGGCGTCGGCGATCTTGTCGCGGGTGCCGAAGAATTCGATGTGGGCCTCGCCGATCATCGTGATCACGGCGATGTCGGGGGTGACCAACTTGCTCAAGAGGTCGAGCTCGCCGAAGTGGTCCATCCCCATTTCGACCACCACCGCCTCGGTGCTGGCGTCCATGTTCAAAAGGGTCACCGGGACGCCGATCTGGTTGTTGAAGTTGGCCGGGGTCTTGGTAACGTTCATCTGGGTGGCCAGGATGGCGGCGATCATGTCCTTGGTGGTCGTCTTGCCGTTGCTGCCGGTAACGGCCACCACCACCGGGTTGATCTTGTGAAGGTAGTACTTGCCGAGGGCCTGGAGGGCGGCCAGCGGGTCGGTTACCACCAGCCGCGGTTGGTCGTCGTCCGGCAGGGCGTGGTCGGCGGCCCAGAGGGTGGCCGCGGCGCCGTTTTCAAAGGCGGCCGGCACAAACTTGTGGCCGTCCTGGGCGCCGATCAAGGGCACAAAGAGGGCCCCCGGGGTCAGGTTCCGGCTGTCAAAGGCCACGCTGGTCACTTCCCGGTCTTGCCAGCGGGAAATGTCGTTCTTTGCCTGCACCGCCTTGGCGATTTCGGCTAATTCCATCTTCATTGGTTAATTTCCCTTCTTCATTTCTACGGAGTCTTGCCCGGCCCCGCACAAGGGAGGCGGACAATTAGTCAATGCCTAATTATATCACTCCCGGCCGACCCGTGCGACCTTCGCCGGCAACTGTCGCCCCCCAAAGGCCGCCCCGGCGCGTGATTGCCCCGGTCAATTTTCCCCGGTTTGGATGGCGGAAACGAAAAAAATGGCCGCCCTTCCGAAAGGAAAAGCGGTCAGTTTGGGTTGATTACATTTTCTTCAGCCGGGCGATCCGGTCGTCCAGCGGCGGGTGGGTGTCGAAGAAGTGGCTCCAACGGCTCCCCTCCGGCTCGTTGATGTAGAGGGCCGCGCTGCTCGGGTCGGCGTGCTTCATCGCCGGTGCCCCCTTCAGCGCCTCCAGGGCCCGGATCATTCCCTGGGGGTTGCGGGTCAGCTCAACCGCCCCGGCGTCGGCCAGGTACTCGCGGTTGCGGGAGAGGGCCATCTGGGCGATCGTCGCCGCCAGCGGGGCGAGGATGATCAAGAGGATCGACCCCAAGATCGCCAGGGCCCCGCCGCCGTCCCGGCGGTCGTCATCGCGGCTGCCGCCCAGCCACCAGAAGTTGCCGGCGAAGTTGACCAGCAGGCTGATCGCCGCCGAGAGGGCCAGGGCGATCGTCTGCAGGCGGATGTCGTAGTTGCGAACGTGGGTCATCTCGTGGCCCATCACCCCTTCCAGCTGCTCGCGGTCCATGATCGCCAGCAGGCCGGTGGTGGCGGCCACCGCGGCGTGCTGGGGGTCGTTACCGGTGGCAAAGGCGTTCGGGCTCGGGTCGTCAATCACGAAGACCCGCGGCATCGGCACCTGGGCAACGATCGCCATGTCCTCAACCACGTGCCACAGCTCCGGGTACTGGTCGGCGCTGGTCAGCTCGCGGGCGTTGTTCATGTTCATCACCACGTCGGTCGACTGGCCAACCATCACCGAAACGTAGATCAGGGCGATCACCAGGGCGATGATCACCCCGCCGGCGGCCGTGCCGGCAAAGAGGCGGCCGACCGCGGCGCCGATCAGGGCCACCAGGAGGGTGAAGCCGATCATCACGTAGATCGTCCGCCGCTTGTTCATTGCAATTTGTTGGTAGAGCATGGCAAATTACCTAGTCGAGGTCGTCGAAGGAAACCTTCGGCGCTTCCTTGGCCGCTTCCGGCACCTTCAGGTAGTCAAGGGCGGTGAAGTGGTGGTTCTTGGCGACGATGTTGGCCGGGAAGTTTTGGATCTTGGCGTTGAAGTTGGCCACCACCGAGTTGTAGAGCTGGCGGGAGTAGGCAATCTTGTTTTCGGTGTTGCTCAGCTCCTCCATCAGCTTGCTGTACTCGGCGCTCGCCTTGAGGTCCGGGTAGTTTTCGGCCACCGCGTAGAGCGAGTTCAGCGCCCCGGAGAGCTTGTCGGAGACCTCCATCATCTTCTGGTGGTCGCTGGCCGGCAGGTTGACCAGCTGTTGGCGCAGCTCGGTGACGGCGGTCAGGGTCTTCTTTTCGTACTTGCTGTAACCCTTGACGGTGGCCAAGAGGTTGGGAATCAGGTCGTTCCGTCGCTGAAGCTGGACGTCGATCTGGCTCCAGGATTCGTCGGCGTGGGTCTTGAGGTTGACCAAGCCGTTGTAGGTGGTCATGTACCAGATCCCGATCAGGACGGCGACCACGATGATAATAATTAAGGCAATCATTTCGTTCTCCTCCTTTAGTTGTCCCTCGATTATACCAATTTTCTGCGGGTGGCGGAACGATTTCGCCCTTTCTTAACCGGGCGCTAACCTTTGCCGCCACCCCGAAAGCGTGGCGGGCGCGGGGGCGGATGCCGTATAATGGAAGGGACGCTAACCCCACGAAAAATAAGGTTGAGGTGAATACTAGTGAAGGTTCTTTTTGTCTGCCTCGGCAACATCTGCCGCTCGCCGATGGCCGAAGCAATGTTTTACCAGCAGGTGCAAGCCGCCGGCCTGGCCGATCGGGTGACGGTGGCCTCGGCGGCGACCTCGGACTACGAGATCGGCAACCGCCCCCACCCCGGGGCGCGCAAGATCATGGCCAAGTACCAGCTGGATGACCGCGGCCACCGCGCCCGCCAGATCACGGCGGCCGACTTTGCCGACTACGACCTGATCATCGGGATGGACGACCAAAACATGCGCGACCTGAAGGCCCTCGCCCCGGCGGCATTTAAGGACCGGGTGCACGCGATTAACGACCGGACCCCGGGCCACGAGGGAGAACCGGTCCCGGACCCATGGTACACCCACCGCTTCCAGGACACCTACGACCAGCTGAAGCGGGCTTTGGGTTACTGGCTGGAATACGTGGAAGAGCGGGTGGATTAAGCACACCGAGTGAGTTTCCGGAAAAATCACTGTCAAGCTAACCTATTATTTTTATTCGAGGCTCGACTACTGTTTGCTGTTTTCTACTTCCGCAACCGCTCTAGGCGACTCCTAGCCGTTTTTTACTGGGGCGAAGTACTCTTATCCTCGGCGTTGCCAAAAATCTACTTCAGAGACGCCGTGTATCCCTACCATGATGATTGCGGCAAGGGTACCACCGGGCCGGAGCGGAGCAAAAACGGGGGCCAAGATGGTGAAATTTCACTTGGCGGTTTACCGCCTAGTGAAAGGCCAAGCTTTGAGACCCGGAGGGGCTCAAAGTTGTGCCCACCATCGTCACGGTCCCCCGCTTTTCGCGGAGCGGAGGCCCCATGTTCCAGCCCGCGGAAGCTGCGGAGCGGAGGCCCCCGCTCCACCATAACACCACAAAACCGGGCAGTTGCCGAAATTGGCAGCTGCCCGGTTTTTGCGCACTGATTTATTGAACTTGGCTAATTTGCTTGGTGACGCTGTTGTAGTCGTAGATGCCGACGAAGTTTGCCACCGTGTTGTCGGAGTTATCCTGCCGCACTTCGAAGCGGTAGACGTTGCCGTTCTTGGAAACCGGGATGATCCCGTAGCCTTCCTTGTTGAAGCCGGCCTGGCTAGCAAAGGCGCTCAGCACGTCCTCGCTGGTTGCGCTGGCCACACTGGAATTGGCTGCCGCCTGGCTGCTGGAACTGGAGCTAGCAGTTGTCGTGGCCGTCGTCGTGCTCGACGAACTGCTGCTAGTTGCGCTAGCCGCTACCGAGCTGCTGGAAGAGCTGGCGATCTGGCTGCGCAGCTTGCTGTAGGCCGACTTCATCGTCGAGCTCGAGGACTTGACGGTCGAGAGGCTGGTGGCCGCGGAGTCGTAGTCCTGCTTCTTGACGTTTTGCTTGGCCGCCAGGTAGTTCTTGAGGTCCTTCTTCAGCGCCTTGGAAGCACTGGTGTCCTTGTCGACCTTGTTGAGGGTGTTGAGGGCGGCTTGGTACTTGCCCTGGCTAATCAGCTTGTTGGCCTTCTTGACCGCCGCGCTGGCGGAGCTGGTGGTTTGGCTGCTGGACGTCGCCTCACTCGACGAAGATGAAGAGGAGGCCGAGCTCGACCCGCAGGCCGCCAGGGTCACCGTTAAGCCGAGAGCGGCCACCGCCATTAATAACTTCTTTCCGAATTGCTTCATTTTTCGTTCCCCCATTTTAGAAACCGTTCAATAATATCGCTTTTATGTGACATTATTGTAACATTTTTTGGGGAACGTGACACGAAATTCTTTTAGGCCAGTTGCCGAAGGGTGCGGCCGGGCTTGAGGGTCACCGGCAGGACCACCTTGGCTGGCGTCGGCTTGCGGTTGATCTTGTCCTCCAAGAGGGCCACCGTCCGCTCGGCCATCGCCGCCAGCGGCTGGACGACCGTCGCCAGGCCCGGCAGGAGGGTCTGGGTGGTCTTGGTGCCGTCGTAGCCGATGATTTGCAGGTCCTCGGGCACCCGCAGGCCCCGCTGGGTGGCCAGGTCAAGCAGGAGGGCGGCGTCGAGGTCGTTGCTGGCGAAGACGGCGTCGACCTCGGGGTGTTCGGCAAAGAGCTGGGCGAAGCGGGCCCGCTTGGCCTCCGGATCCGGCAGGCTGGGGTAGATCAACTCCGGCATCCCCGCCGCCCGCATCGCCGCCCGGTAGGCCTGCAACCGGCCCTCGTCCTGGGCGTTGAGCGGGTTGAGGTTGTCGGTGTAGGCCACCCGGGTCGCCCCGCGGTCGAGGAGGGCCTGGCAGGCCTCGCGGGCACCGGCGTAGTTGTCGGAGTAGACCACCGGGATGTCATCGCGCAGGTAGCGGTCGATCGCCACGATCGGCAGGTTGGCGTGCTGGTACTCGGCGATGTTGGCGTTGTGGGTGGCGATGATCAGGCCGTCCACCTGGCGGCCGAGCAGCTGCTGAAGGTACTTGCGCTCCTTGACCGGGTCGTTTTCGGCCCCGCCGATGATCACCTTGTAGCCCTTGTTGAAGAGGCGGCGCTCGAGCTCGGCCGCCAGCTCACCGAAGAAGGGGGTGCCGACGGTCGGCACGATGATCCCGATCTGCTTGGTCCGCTGGGTGTGCATCTGCTGGGCGATCACGTTCGGGTGGTAGTTGAGGGCGCTTATCGCCTCCTCGACCTTCATGATCGTCTTTTGGCTCAGGTAACCGCGGCGGTTGATCACCCGCGAGACGGTTGCCTTGGAGACGCCGGCCTTGGCGGCAACGTCCTCCAGTTTGATTTGCTTTGTCATCTTTTCTCTCGCTTCGTTTTCGTATTTCGGGGCGACCCCGCAATTGCTCCATTGTATCACGATGCAAAAGGAGCCGGGCGAAACCCGACTCCTTTGCATGGAAGATATTTTGTTTTCCCGAACCTCGTTAGTGAAGGAAAGAGATTGGATGCGGTCCGGGGAAAGCCCTTATGAGAAGAGCGCCAGCCCGTTTAAAATTTGGGAGGAAAGAGCAGGCGCCCCGCAATCCGGCTTACTTTTGTTCCATTACCAGGTCGCCGTTGGCCGTGATCGTGAAGGTCTTGTTGGCGGCGTCGGCTTCGAGGACGGCGGTGTTTTCGCCGGCGGCGTCCTTGCGCACAATCTTGATCGTGGTCTCGCTTGGCGTCGTTACCTCAATCGCCCCGTCGAGGTCGAAAGCGGCGAATTCGTTCCGCCAGGAGAGGAGCTTCAAGAGGTTGGCAACGACCGGCCGTTGCACTTCCTTGGCCACTTCTTCCTTGGTGTAGTAGTGGCGGTTGATGTTGCGCCCTTCCTTGGTTTCTTCCAGCAACTTAAGGTCGTTGCTGCCGGCCAGCAGCCCGACGTAGTAGATCATCGGGATCCCCGGGGCGAAGATTTGGAAGGCCCGCGAAAGCAGGTAGGCCTTGTCGTCGTCACCGAGGGCCGAGTAGTAGGTCGAGTTGATTTGGTAGATGTCGAGGTTGTTGTATTCGGCCGAAGAGTACTTGCGCTTAACGTTAGCCCCCACCTTGTAGAGCTCGTTGGAAGCGTAGTCGATTTCTTCGTCGGTCAGGATGTCCTTGGCGTCAACCACCCCAATCCCGTCGTGGGTATCGAGGGTGGTGAATTGCTTCATCGGCGACATCTTCAGCCACTTGGCCAGCCGGTTGGTCTTGCCCGAGTAGAGGGTGTAGAGGGTGGTCATCGGCAGGGTGAAGTCGTAGATGAAGAAGTCGTGTTGGGAAATCTTTTGCGGAATCGTGTAGTGTTCGTGGATTTCCGGCAGGATTTCGGCCTTGTACGGGGCAAGGATGTCTTGCACCTCGTTGAGCAGGTCCCAGATTTCCGGTTCAACGAAGAAGTCGTTGGTGCCGACCTTCTTGATGGCGTAGGCGAAGGCGTCCAGCCGGATCATGTCGGCGCCGTGCTTAACCATGTCGATCAGGGTTTCCTTGAAGAATTCGTTGGCCACCTTGCTCTTGACGTTGATGTCGATTTGTTCCTCGCCGAAGGTGTTCCAGAGGTTTTCCTTGCTACCGTCGGCAAATTCGATTTCCTGCTTCGGCGCCTTGTCCTTGCGCTTGTAGATCAGGTCAACGTCTTCCTTGGTTGGCCGGTTTTGGCCCGCCTTTTCCCAGAACTTTTCCCAGCGGATGAAGAAGTCGGCGTACTTGGAGTCGTCGTGCTTTTCCTTGAAGTCCTGGTACATTTCCGACTTCTTGGAGATGTGGTTGATCATGAAGTCGAACATCAGGTAGTAGTCTTCGCCGAGGGCTTCGACGTCCTTCCAGTCACCGAAGGCCGGGTCAACGACGTCGTAGCGGTAGGGGGCAAAGCCGCGGTCCCCGGTGGACGGGAAGAACGGCAGCAGGTGCACCCCACCGATGGCGTCCTTGATGTATTCCTTCAGGACGGCGTGGGTTTCCTTGATGTCCTTGGCCATCGAGTCGGAGTAGGTGATCAGCATTGCTTTGTTTTGAATTGGCATTAGTTTATCCCTCCACTTGGGTATTGGTTTGTTTTTGACGACGGGTTGCGATGAAGATCACGGCGGCGATCACCAGCAGGGCGATCCCGTAGATGATGAACGGGGCGGCCAGGCCGATGCCGGACAGCGGTTGGCCCAGCAGGTGGTTGGAGGCCTCGGCCAGGGTTGGCGAGAAGAAGGAGCCGAAGTTAAAGCCGATCAGCACCAGCGAGGTCACCAGCGGCTGGCGGTTTTGCGGCGCCAGGTCCGGCAAGAGGTTGAAGATCAGCGGCGACACCAGCTGGAGCGGGAAGCCGATCAGCAGCAGGCCGGTCACCATCAGGCCGAAGTTGCGGCCCTGACTCCCGAAGTAGAAGAGGAAGTTGGCCAGGGCCATCAGGAAGAGGCCAAGGTAGACGGTGCCAAAGCCGAGCCGCTTTTGGATCGCCCCGTAGAAGAGACCACCAAGCATTGCCCCGATCAGCATCAGCGACAGGTAGTTGGAGGCCCCGGTGTAGTGGGCGCCGCGGAGGACGACCGCCAGGCTAGCGAAGCGGTTTTCCATCCCCACGTAGTCGACCACCAGCAGGAAGGCAAAGAGCACCAGCAGGGCAACCACCGGGCTGATCTTGCTTGGTCCCATCGCCGCCTGGTCGCCTGCCGGGGCGTCCTCGTCAACGCTGACCTTCTCGGCGCCCGGTTCCTCATCGGGAACGCGGAGGGCAAAGAAGATCAGGACAACGAAGGCCAGCAGGTAGACCAGGAAGGAGGCGTGCCAGCCGCCGACGGTCAGCAGGATCCCGGCGATGAAGAGGGTCGTGGCCTGGCCGATTTGTTCGGCCGCCGCCCGCCAACCCAGCATCTGGGCGCGGGTGCCGCCCTCGTACCAGGCCGAGATCACGGAGATCGCCTGCGAGTTGTAGAGCCCGTAGCCGGCCCCGAGCAGGAGGCGGGAGCCGAGGATAACCGGGTAACTCTTGATGCCGAAGAAGGGAATGACCCCCATCGCCCCGACGATCAGGACCCCGGCCATGATCATCTTCTTATCGGAGATGTGGAACCACTCTTGCAGCATCGGCGAGAGGACCACGAAGATCATCACGGCAAAGGAGGGCATCGTCGCCAGGTATTCGGCTTCGGTTTGGGTGACGTTGAGCGCCGCCTTGAGCTGTGGCAAGGCACTTTGCACGGCGTAGGCGCTCGTCAACATGAAGGAAACTGACAGAAAGGCCAGCTTCGTGACGAATGAATTCTTGTTATTCATTGGTGTGCTACTCCTCAAAAAAATCTAAAGAAAAGATAGCATGGGAACCGGTTTCTGTCAATCGATTAACAGAAACTATAACCGAATTTATTTTTGCCGCTCTGTTTTCAGAAAACGGCGCGGGATCACGGTCAGGAAGCGGAAAAGCGCCCCACCGGCGGGCCTCCCCCGTTTCCAGAAAATGCCGGCCGCTCCTGGTTGGCCCCGGAAAGCGAGCCGGCAAAATTTTTTTGCCCCATAATTTTGCCAATGTTAGCGCAACCGGTTGCCGCTTTCCGCCGCGGGTCCGAGACAACGCAAACAGGCCGCCCCCGGGATGCCGGGAGCGGCCGGAAAATTGGTGATGGAACACAAAAACGGGGTTGGTATCCCAATCCCGTTTCTTTCTTCTTCGACTATTACACTGCAATCGCGGAAAAAAGGGCGCTCCTAGCAGCTGCGCAAGAACGAACTCCGGCCCGGTCCCCGTGCCAAAGCCCGTTCTCACTTAGCTGTACGGAGCGCTTTGAACCTTTTTTCCAGCTTATCTTAGTTTGCTTCGCCTTCTTGCTTGAAGCGTTCGTTGAAGAGCGGGCTGACCGGCCGGTTCTCGTTGATCCGCTTGATGGCGGCGCCAATCAGTGGCCCCACCGAAACCTGCTTGATCTTGGCGATCTGCTTTTCTTCTGGCAGGCGGATCGAGTCGGTTACCACGACCTCCTTGATCGGCGACTTCTCCAGCCGTTCGATGGCCGGCCCAGAGAGGACGGCGTGGGTACAGGAGGCGTAAACCTCGGCGGCCCCAGCGTCGATCAGGGCCTGGGCCCCCTTGCTGATCGTGCCGGCGGTATCGATCATGTCGTCGATCATGATGCACTTCTTACCCTTGACGTCCCCGATGATGTTCATGATCTGGGCAACGTTTGCCTTCGGCCGCCGCTTGTCAATAATCGCAATCGGCGCCTTCAGGAATTCAGCCAGGGCCCGGGCGCGGACCACCCCACCGTGGTCCGGCGAGATGACGACCGCATCCTTGGCTACCCCTTCGCGGATGAAGTAGTCCGCCAAGAGCGGGGCACCCATCAGGTGGTCGACCGGGATGTCAAAGAAGCCCTGGATTTGGGCGGCGTGCAGGTCCAAGGCCACCACGCGGTTGACGCCGGAGTTTTGCAGCATGTTGGCCACCAGCTTGGCGGTGATTGGTTCGCGGGACCGCGCCTTGCGGTCTTGGCGGGCGTACCCGTAGTACGGGATTACCACGTTGATCGTCTTGGCACTGGCCCGGCGCAGGGCATCAACCAGGATCAACAGCTCCATCAGGTTGTCGTTGACCGGGGCCGAGGTGGACTGGATCACGTAAACGTTGTCCCCCCGGATGCTTTCCTCGATGTTGATTTGGATTTCCCCATCGCTGAAGCGGTCAACGGCAAGCTTTCCCAGCTCAACGCCGACCTCGTTGGCAATCTTTTCGGCTAACGGCCGGTTGGAGCTGAGCGAAAAGATCTTGAGCTTGGAATCAAAATAACGTTCTTTCATTAGGCCCTCCGATATCAGAATCTCCCACGACTTTCCATCCTTATGATATTAAGTCGGTCGCTAAAATGCAAGAATTACCACGGGAGTTTCTTGGCGTAGTCTTCCTTATTGGTCTGGCGAGCGCGGGCGATCGCCAGGTCAAATTGCTTGGTGTCGTCAGTGATCGTTGAACCGGCGGCCACAAAGGAGTTTGGCGCAATGTTAACCGGAGCAACCAGGTTCGAGTTGGAACCAATGAAGGCGTGGTCGCCCACATTGGTATGGTGCTTTTGGGCGCCGTCGTAGTTGACGAAGACGACCCCGCAGCCAACGTTGATGTCCTTGCCAAGGGTGGCGTCGCCGACGTAGGTCAGGTGGCCAACCTTGGTACCCTCGCCGATGTAAGCCTTCTTGACCTCGCAGAAGTTGCCGATGTGGACGTCCTTGCCAATCTCGGCCTGCGGGCGGAGGTGGCTGTTCGGGCCGATGTCGGACCCGTCGTGCATCTCGGCCTCCTCGAGGGTCGAGGAGATGATCTTGACGTTGTCGTGGATCGTCGAGTCGGTGATCCGCGAGCCGGCACCGATCAGGCAGTCGCTGCCGATGGTGGTGTTGCCCTTGATCACCACGTTGCCCTCGATCACGGTGTCGTTGCCGACCTTGACGCCGGCGTCGATGTAGGTGGTTGCCGGGTCGAGCATCGTGACCCCTTCCTGCATCAGCTTGGTGTTGATCCGCTTTTGCATGATCTGGTTGGCGCGGGCCAAGGCCACCCGGTCGTTAACCCCCATCGATTCGTCGAAGTCGGCCATCCGGTAAGCGGTGACCACCTCGTCTTGGCCCTTCAGGATGCCGATCACGTCGGTCAGGTAGTATTCGCCCTGGGCGTTGTCGTTGTTGAGGAGCTTGAGGGCGGCGAAGAGCTTCTGGTTGTCGAAGCAGTAAACCCCAGTGTTGATTTCGGTGATCTTCTTTTCCTCGTCGCTGGCGTCCTTTTGTTCCACGATCCGTTCCACGATGCCGACCTCGTTGCGGACGATCCGGCCGTAGCCGGTCGGGTCCGGCGCCTGCGAGGTCAGGATGGTGACCGCCGCCTTGCGCTGGGTGTGGTATTCGATCAGCTTTTCGAAGGTGTCGGCGGTGAAGAGCGGGGTGTCGCCGCTGACGACCAGGGTTTGCCCCGGCAGGTCGGCCAGCAGGTCGGCGGCCTGCATCACGGCGTGGCCGGTCCCCAGCTGTTGCTTTTGGAGGACGAACTTGGCCCGGGTGCCGATCGCTTCTTCGACCGTTTCGGCCCCGTAACCAACGACGGTGATGATGTTGTCAATCTTGGCCGCTTCCAGTTGGTCCAGGACGTGGGCCACCATCGGCTTGCCGCACACCTGGTGCAAGACCTTGTAGAGCTTGGACTTCATCCGCGTCCCCTTGCCGGCCGCCAGGATAATCGCGTTCTTTTGCATTAGTTATCTGCCTCCGTAAATACTTTTGTCAGGAAATTGCCGGGTTCTGCCTTCAGGTAGTCGCTCGGTTCCTCCTTGGTGGTTACCTTAATCAGTGAGGTGCAGCCGGTGACCAGCCGCTCGCCAGAAAATTCGCCCTCGGCAAAGACGTTCATCCCCACCAGGTTGGCGTCGAACTCGCGGATCAGCGATTGCATCCCCTTCATCGTGCCCCCGCCCTTGAGGAAGTCGTCGATGATCACCACGTTGGCCCCCTGCTTGAGGGTCCGGCGGGAAAGCTCCATCTTCTTGATCCGCTTGGAGGAGCCGGAGACGTAGTTGACGCTGACGGTTGACCCCTCGGTGATGTGCGAGGAGTTGCGAACGATCACGAAGGGCTTGTTTAGGTACATGGCCACGCTTTGGGCCAGGGGAATCCCCTTGGTTTCGATCGTCATGATCACGTCGACGTCGCGGTCGAGGTACTGGGTGGCGATCAGTTGGCCAACCTTGCGCAGGATTTCCGGCCGCCCCAGCAGGTCGGACAGGTAGACGTAGCCGCCGGGAAGGAGGCGGGAGGAGTCGTCGACCAGCTCAACCAGCTCGGTGATGACCTGGGTGGCGTTTTCCTTGGAGTACTTCGGGGCGAAGTAGGCGCCGCCGCTGGCCCCCGGAACGGTGGCCACCTGGCCGAGGCCGAATTCGCTCATCGTCTTCTTGACGATGCTCAAGTCCTCGCTGATCGAGGACTTGGCCGCCCCGTAGCGTTCGCTGAATTCCTTGAGCGAGACCAGCTTGTGCGGGTTTTCGAGCAGGAAGCGGGTGAGGTCAACCAGCCGGTTGCTCCGGCGGATTTTCATGTTCATGCGTGTTCACATCCTTTGTATTTCGGGTAAACCCCTTTAAATTTCCTGTAATCCTATCAAATAATACCATAATCGTTCGGGCTTGGCGGGATTTTTAAGGAAAATGTTAGGAAAACGCGGAACGTTCGGGGAGGCCTCCGCTCCGGAAAAAGCAGCCCGCTGGAACGCAGGGGGCACGATTTTGAGCCGCCCGCTGCGCGCCCGTCTCAAAACTCGGCCTTGTTCTAGGCGATGAATCGCCAAGAACAATTTCCCTGCTGAGGGGCTGTTTTTCCTCCGCTCCGGCCGGCAACGTAACGTTTCTTTATCGGTGGTTGGCATTAGGCCACAAAAAGGCGATCTCTTCTGCCACAAACTAAGAAGATCGCCAGCGCCATGATGCATCGTCTGATTAGAACGATCCATCAGCTCGTAAAAATGATCGGCTCGATGATTGCCAAATAGCCAAACGGATTCACTAGAGTTTGATCATCACTAATTCTTCGTCACCTAGTAAAAAATGCCAACTGTAAAAGCCATTGGAAGGCTCCCAGAGTTCGCTCTTAGTGAGCAATCATCTCCCAAACCTGACTTGGCCAACTTAACATTTCTATATTGAAAATTGAGATTAGGCAACAAAAAGAAAATGGGTAGCCGACAATTGCCGTACTACCCAAAATTAATTATTAACTATCGAGCGTGATTTTGGCTCTTTGTCCTTTTGTCACCTTAGCTCCCCCCCAAGGCAACAGGTGGTTGCTGCCCAATCACAAACAGTTACCACTATCCACAACTGACGCCGGGCCGGAGCGGAGCGAAAATGCGGGTCAAGATGGCGAATTTTCACTTGGCGGTTTACCGCCTAGTGAAAGGCCAAGCTTTGAGACCCGGAGGGGCTCAAAGTTGTGCCCACCATCGTCACGGCCCACAATTTTCCGGAGCGGAGGCCCACCGCCATCGTCACGATCCCGCAATTTTCGCGGAGCGGAGGCCACCATTAGTCCACTTGCGAGTGGTGGTAGGCAAGGGCGGTCAGGTAGATGGCAACCTCAATCACCGCGATGAAGAAGCTCACCGGCCAGTTGGTCAGGTAGCCAAGATAGAGGCCGGTCCAGGCGCCGGCGAGGGCAAAGAGGATCGCCAGGCCCATCATCTTGGCAACCCCGGTGGTGAAGGCCTTGGCGCTGGCCGCCGGCAGGGTCAGGAGAATGAAGATCAGAAGCGAGCCGACGATCTGGGCGGCAACGCTGACGCTGAGGGCAACGATCAAGAGGAAGATCACCGCCACCCCCCGCTCGCCGACCCCGTTCACCCGGGCGCCAACCGGGTCAAAGGAGGAGAACTTGAGACGCCGGTAGAGCAGGCCCAGGGCCGCCACCACCACGCAGGAGAGGCCACCGAGTTGGAAGACCTCGCCGCGGCTGATCCCGACCACGCTACCGAAGAGGATGCTGGTGGCCGAGCTGGCCGTCTGGCTGCTCAGCGACAGAAAGAGGATCCCGAGGCCGATGAAGAGGGCCGAGGTGGCGCTGATCACCGCCTCGCGCCGTGACTCCTCGGTGCTCATCTGGCCGACCATTACCGAGCTGGCCATCGTGAAGAGGAGCATCCCGCTCAGGGCCGACCAGCCCATGAAGACGGCGAAGGCCGCCCCGGCAAAGCCGATTTCCGACAGGGTGTGGGTCAAAAAGGAAAGGTTGCGGGCCACCACGAAGACGCCGACCGCCCCGGCGACGACGGCGATGAAGGTGCTGGCCCAGAAGGCGTAGCGCATGAAACTGAGTGCAAACATTCTATTCCTCCCCCTTTGGTGACGCCGGCAGGTCGGCGATCGGCCCGGTGGAATAGCCACCCGGCGTCAGGTGCAAGTAGCGGGTCCCGTAGCGCTGGGCCAGGTCCCAGTCGTGGGTGATGAACATCACCGTCACCCCGGCCTGGCGGAACTTCTCCACCAGGTCGAGCAGGTCGTACTTGACCTCGTTGTCGAGGCTGGCGGTCGACTCGTCCAGCACCAGTAGCTGGGGGGTGACCACCAGGGCCTGGGCCAGGTAGGCGCGCTGCTTTTCTCCCCCCGAGGCCAGCCCGAGCGGCCGGTCGGCCAGGCGGGTCAGGTCGGTTTCGGCCAGGATGTGGTCAACGGCGGCCCGTTCCTTGCGCCGCGGCCAGGGCCACAGGGTCAGCGGCAGGTTGAGGGCCACGAAGTCGCGCACCGAGAGCGGGTAGTCGCGGGCCAGGTTGCGAAACTGGGGAACGTAGCCCAGCCGGGTGCCGGGGGCGAAGGTGATCTCCCCCGCCCGCGGCTTGAGCTGGTTGAAGAGGGCGCGGACCAGGGTCGTCTTGCCGACCCCGTTTTCGCCGATCACGATCAGGAAGTCGCCGCGGTTGAGTTCAAAGGACAGGTCGGAAATGATTTCGTGGTCGCCGTAGGCCAGCGCCAAGTGATTTACGGTTAGTAGTGCGATCTTAGTTTGCCTCCTTTTGGATCTTGATCAGCTGCCGGTACTCGCTGGTCAGCCACTCGATGTAGGTCTGGTTGTCCGGCTTGGTTTCGGTGACGTTGAGCACCGGCACGCCGTGGGCCTTGGCGAGCTTGACCAGGTTCTTGACGGTGGTGTTGCTGGTCTGGGAATTATTGACGAAGAAGGCAATCTGCCCCTCCTTGATCGCCGTTTGCAGCTGCTGGATGTCGGCCGGCGACGGGTCGTTGCCATCCTCGATCGCCTTCTCGAAGTGGCTGTCGATGATCTGGTAGCCGAGGTTCTTCAGGGCGTAGTCAAAGACCGGCTCGCTGACCGCCACCTTCTGACCACTAGTGACATTGGCCTTGGCCTGCTTGATCACCGCGCTCAGCTTGGCCAGCTGCTTGCGGTAGGCGCGGGCACGGGCCTGGTAGTAGGCGCGGTGGCTGGGGTCCAACTTGCCGTAGGCGGTGGCCAGCCGGCTGGTCAGCTTGGCCATCACCCCCGGCTGGTACCAGACGTGCTCGTTGGCCCCGGCGTGGTGGCCGGCCACCTGGCTGCCGACGGTGATCACCGTTTGCTTGGCGCTGGTGGCCTTGACCATGCTGGTTAGCCAGTGGTCGTAGCCGAGGCCGTTTTGGATCACCAGGTTGGCCTGGCTCACCTGCTTGGCCTGCTTGGTGGTCGGCTGGTAGTCGTGGGGGTCGGTGGCGGCGCTGTTGATCAGGGAGGTCACCTGACCGTACTTGCCGGCGACCGCGCTGGCCGCCTCGCCGTAAAAGTCGAGGCTGGTGACCACCCGGATCGGCTTCTGGCTACCCTGGCCCGGCCGCCAATCGGTGATCATCAAGCCGAGCAGGGCCACCAGGTAGACCAGGAGGCCAACCAGGGCCCAATGTTTCTTCTGCACAGTTCTTTCTCCTTTGCTTATTGTTTTCTAAATAGTAATGATTACTGTTTGAACGAAAGAATGATAACCGCTTGACCGCCAGAATGCAAACCTTTTTTGCCCAACGCCGGTAATTTGAGGGATAAAGACCAAAAGCCGCCCCGGTTCCCCTAGTTTGGTTGGGAACCGGGACGGCTTGCTTGTTCTAATTTAGCGGCGGGTGAACCATCCGGCGGTGCTCCCGCTCGGCCTCAACGAAGACCGGGCCGCTGGCGGTGAAGCCGAAGTGCTCGTAGTAGCCGATCACCGGCAGCTGGGCGTCAATCTCGACCGGCCGGCCGGGAAAGTGGCGGCCGATTCCGGCTAGCAAGTGGCGAAGGAGGTCGCCGCCGAGGCCGCTCCCCCGCCGGTCCCTGGCCACGACCACCCGGCCGAAGGTCACCCCGGTTGGCGTCGCAAAGTAGCGGGCGTAGGCCACCACCCGGCCATTTTCGCTGGCAAAGAGGTGGCGGGCCTCCTCGTCTTTGGCGTCCGGGTCGGGGTAGCTGGCCGCCTGCTCGCCGTTGAAGACCTGGGCCCGCAGGCGGTAGATCCGTGCCAGCTGGGCCAGGGTCAGCTCGTTAAAGGCACAATCGTTCCATTCGCTCATAGTAACACCACCTGGTAAACCTCGTTGCAAAAGCCGCGCAGGCCGTTGTAGATCCGCTTGGCACGCGACTCGCTCTTGCAGAGGGCGAAGACGGTCGGCCCGGTGCCACTCATCTGGGCGTGGGCGGCGCCGAGCTTGGTCATCTTGGCCTTCAGGTGGGCAATCTGGGGGTACTGGCGCTCGGTGACCGGCTCCAGGACGTTGTCCATCTTGGCGACCGCGCCCTGCCAGTCGCCAGCTTCCATCGCCGCGATCAGCGCCTGGTTATCGAGGTGGGCCAGCTGCTCGTAGTTGATCTGGCGGAGAATCGTCGGCGTCGAGACGCTGATCTTGGGCTTGGCGACCACCACCCAGTCGTGCGGGACCGCCGGCAGAGGGGTGACCACCTCCCCGTGGCCGGTGACGTGGGCGGTGCGGCTGTAGACGCAGTAGGGCACGTCGGAGTCGATGCTCAGGGAGAGCTTGGCCAACTCGGCCAGCGACAGGCCCAGCTTCCAGCCGCGATTGAGGCCGCGCAAAACTGCCGCCGCGTCCGAGGACCCGCCGCCGAGACCGGCGGCCACCGGGATATTCTTTTGGATCCGGATCGTCACCCCGGCCGCCTGGTGGAAGCGGGTCTTGAGCATGTGGGCCGCCTGGTAGGCCAGGTTGCGCTGGTCGTTGGGCAAAAAGCCACTATCGGTGTAGACCTTGATCGTTTGCGGGTGGTCGTGGATCTCGATCGTTAGGTAGTCGGCCAGGTCGATCGAGGTCATCACCATGTCCCACTTCGGCAGGCCATCCAGGTACCGCATCGGGGTATCCAGGGAAAGATTGATTTTGGCGGGCGCCTTTTCGGTAATCACCACTGGCCCTTCCCCCTCTCTAAACGTTTTCCCCATTATACTTGCCCGCGGCGGGCGCGTTCAACTCGTTTCTAGAAGAGGCCGGCTTCCCCCATCGCGTTGGCCAATTGAATGAACTGGTCGAGGGTCAGCCGCTCCGGCCGGATCTGCGGGTCGAGGGCCAGCTTTTCTAAGACCGCCGTGGCGGCCGCCTTCTTTTCCTCGTCCTTCTTGAAGTAGGGCTTGAGGTTGTTCCAGAGGCTCTTGCGGCGGTGGGCAAAGCAGGTCCGGATCAGGGCAAAGAGCTGCTTTTCACTTGCCGGTTGGGTCGCCAGGGCGGCCTTGCGCGGGGTCAGGTTGACGATCGCCGAGTCGACGTTTGGCGCCGGCACGAAGGAGCGGCGCGAAACGGTGAAGGCCAGCTTGGCGTCCATCCGGTACTCGATCGCCAGCGTCAGCGAGCCGTAGTCCTTGGTGCCCGGCTTGGCCGCCAGCCGTTCGGCGACCTCCTTTTGCATCATCACCGTGATCCCGGCCCAGGCCACCGGGCTGTTGAGCAGCTGCAAAAGGATCGGGCTGGTGATGTAGTATGGCAGGTTGGCCACCACCTTGACCGGCCGCTCGGGGTGAGCAAACTCAGTCTTGACCAGGGTCGGCAGGTCGGCCTTCAAGACGTCCTGGTTGAGGACGGTGACGTTGTCAAAGCCGCTCAAAACGTCGGCCAGCACCGGCAGGAGGTCGCTGTCCAGTTCCAGGGCGACCACCTGGCCGGCGGCGGCCGCCAGCTTCTCGGTCAAGGCGCCGAGGCCGGGGCCGATCTCGATCACGTTGTCGTCCTTGGTGATCGCCGCGGCCTTGACGATCCCGTCGAGGACGGTCGGGTTGGTCAAAAAGTTTTGGCCGAAGCCCTTCTTGGCCCGCAGGTGGTACTTCTCCATCAGCTCGCGGGTCCGGTTCAGGTTTCCAATTGCCTTGGTCATTGTTCTTCCTCCTTTACACGGGTCAGGGCGGCGGCAAACTGCGCCCGCGAAATCCGGAAGCGGTTCAGCCGGGCCAGGAACTGCTTGGCGTTGCCGTAGCCGATCCCCAGCTCCTGGCCGAGCCGCTCGCGCCGCTGGCGGGCGGCCGGGCCGCCGGCCAGGCCGGCCAGCTGGAGGTCGCGGGCGGAAAAGAGCGGGGCGGCCGCCGGTTCCTCAGTGTAGACCTGGGATAGGGCATCCCGGATCACCGCCGGGCTGGCGTGCTCCACGCCGAGGCTGCCGCCGCTGACGCTCGGCACCCCCTGGTCGCGGCGGATGAAGGCGTGCTTGACCCCGGGGATCGCCTTGCTGATCATTTTGCGCAACCGCTCGCCGTTGAAGTCGGGGTCGGTAAAGACGATCAACCCCCGCTTTTGCTGGAGCAACTTCAGCTGGTCGATGTCAGCGGCACTGAGGGCCGAGCCGTTGGTCTCAAAGGTGTCGGCGTCGACGGCCAGGTGGATCCGCTTGGTGTCGTCCTTGCCCTCGACGACGATGACTTCCTTAATCTGCTTCATTCTTGCTTACCCCAAAGAGGCGGGCAGCGGCGGCAAAACTCTCCGTGGCCACTTCTTCGGGCTCCTTTCCGAGAATCTGCGCCAGCCCCAGGACGGTGTAGTAGGTGAAGGCCGGCTCGTTTTGCTTGCCCCGGTACGGCACCGGCGTCAGGTAGGGGGCGTCGGTTTCGACTAGCAGGCGGTCGGTCGGGGTCAACTTGGCGGCCTCCTGGATGTCGACCGCCTTCTTGAAGGTCACCACCCCGCTGTAGGAGAGGGCCATCCCCAAGTCGAGGAACTTCTTGGCCCAGCTGGCATCCCCGGAGAAGCTGTGCATCACCCCGCCGAAGTCACCAACCCCGGCCGCCTTGAGCAGGTCGTAGGTGTCGGCCAGGGCCTCGCGCGAGTGGATCACCACCGGCAGCTTGTACTGGCGGGCCAGGTCAAGCTGGGTGGCAAAGACCTCCTGCTGGCGGGGACGGGAAACGGCGTCCCAGTGGTAGTCGAGGCCGATTTCGCCGATCGCCACCACCGTCGGGTCGGCCAACTGCTGCTTGAGCAGGTCCAGGGCCTCCTCGTCGTAGGCCGGCAAGTCCTCGGGGTGCCAGCCGATGACGGCGTGGAGGTGGGGGTAGTCGTGGGCCAGCTTCAATGCGCGGGCGTTGAGGGTGGCGTTTGAACCAACCATGTTCATCTCGGTGACCCCAAAATGGGCGGCCCGCGCTAGGTAGGCCGCCACATCGGAGTAGAAGACGTCATCGTTGAGGTGGGTGTGGGAATCGTAAATCCGCAGTTGGGCTAACATTATTCAACGCCCGAACCGTTGACCAGGTTCTTCGGCACGGTGACCAGTTGGACCTGGCCATCGTGTTCGGCCGACAGGATCATCCCGTTGCTTTCGTGGCCGAGCATCTTCTTCGGCTTCAGGTTGGCCACGATGACCACCTTTTCGCCGATCAGCTTGGCCGGTTCCGGGTACCACTTGGCGATCCCAGAGAGGATCTGGCGGCCGGTTTCGCTGCCGTCGTCGAGTTGGAACTGGAGCAGCTTGTCGGACCCTTCGACCGGGGCGACCTCCTTGATTTCGGCCACCTTCAGTTCCAGCTTTTCAAAGACGTCGAAGCGGATCAGCTTCTTGCCGGCCGGCTTTGCGGCGGCTTCCTTCTTTTCTGCCATTGCCTTGCGTCCCTTCTGCTTTTGGTTGGCACTCATTTGACTCTGAATGAAGTCGGCCTCTTCCTTGGCATCGCGCCGCGGGAAGATCGGCGTCCCCTTCTTGACGACGGTTGCCGTTGCCGGGAAGTCGTTGAAGGCCAGTTTCTCCAGCGAGATTGCCTCTGCCGGCAAGCCCAACTGGGTGAGGATCTCGGCCGGGGCGTCCGGCATGATCGGCTGCAACAGCGCGGCCACGAAGCGGAGCGCCTTGGCCAGGTGGGTCAGCACGTCGGACAATTCGCCCTTCTTGGTCTCGTCCTTGGCCAGCATCCACGGGGCGGTTTCGTCGATGTACTTGTTGGCGCGGCGGATCAGCTTCCAGACCGCGGTCAGGGCGTCGGCGAAGTGGGTGGCGTCCATCTGGGCGCAGTAGTCGGCGTAAACGCTGGCCGCCAGGTCTTCGAGCTCGCCGTCGACCGGCGTCGTGGCGCTCGGCTGCCCTTCCAGCTGGCCGCCCTGGTACTTGTTGACCATCGCCACGGTCCGGTTAAGCAGGTTGCCGAGGTCGTTGGCGAGGTCGAAGTTCAGCTTCTCGGCGAAGTCTTCCGGGGTGAACTTGCCGTCGTTGCCAAAGGGCACTGCCTGGAGAAGGTAGTAGCGGGTGGCATCGAGCCCGTAGCGGTCAACCAGGGTTTCCGGGTAGATGACGTTGCCCTTGGACTTGGACATCTTACCCTCGCGCATCGTCAGCCAACCGTGACCGATGACGTGCTTTGGTAGCGGCAGGCCGAGGGCGTGGAGCATGATCGGCCAGTAGATGGTGTGGAAGCGGACGATTTCCTTGCCGACCATGTGAACGTCGGCCGGCCAGTACTTCTTAAAGTTGCTATCGTCGGCCGAGCCGTAGCCAAGGGCGGTGATATAGTTCGACAGGGCGTCGATCCAAACGTAGACGACGTGCTTTTCGTCGCCCGGCACCTTAACCCCCCAGTTAAAGGAGGTCCGGGTCACCGCCAGGTCCTCGAGGCCCGGCTTGAGGAAGTTGTTGATCATTTCGTTCATCCGCGACTGCGGTTGGATGAAGTCGGGGTGCTCTTGGTAGTAGTCCATCAGCCAGTCGGCGTACTTGCTCATCTTGAAGAAGTAGGATTCCTCTTCAACTAATTGGACTTCGTGGCCGGACGGGGCCTTGCCGCCGATCACCTTGCCGTTTTCGTCGCGGTAGACCTCGGCCAGTTGGCTTTCGGTGAAGTACTCCTCGTCGTCGACCGAGTACCAGCCGGTGTACTTGCCCTTGTAGATGTCGCCCTGGTCAACGAACTGCTGGAAGATCTTTTGCACCGCCGCCTCGTGGGCCGCGTCGGTGGTGCGGATGAAGGCGTCGTTGGTGATCTTGAGCTTCTTCCAGAGCTGCTTGATCCCGGCCGCCATTTCGTCAACGTAGGCCTGCGGGGTCTGGCCCAACTTTTCGGCCTTTTGCTCGATCTTTAAGCCGTGCTCGTCGGTCCCGGTCAAAAAGAAGACGTCGTAGCCGCGGAGGCGCCGGTAGCGGGCCTCAGCGTCACAGGCAACGGTGGTGTAGGAGTTCCCGATGTGGAGCCGCCCGGACGGGTAGTAGATCGGGGTCGTGATGTAGTAGGTTTTCTTGTCAGCCATTCCGATTCCTCTTTTCACAAGTGTACTTTGCCGGCCACCCGGAACAAAGCGTTATTAAACCTAGTATAGCAAAGTTCCCGGGGAGAAAAAACTGTCCGCCCCCTTCGGGACAAAAAAGAGCAGCGCTAAAAACTGCTCTTTTTTCGTTATTAGAAGAGGTCCAGCTGCTCCGGCTCGCGCGGCACCAGGCCGCTGAAGTGGAGGTCTAGCTCCTTCACCAGGTCAAGGGCGTTGCCGGCAGCGGCCCCGCCGGAGTTGTTGTTGAAGATCACGCAGGTCTCTTTGGGCGCCGGGGTCAGGGCACGGAGCTGGCGGGCCAGGGCGGCGATCTCTTCCGCCGAGTAGGTGTAGAGGGTGCGCTGCTTGCGCCACTCGGCCCCGGGGTGGTTCCAGCCGGCAACGTTGCGGCCGTGGAGGCGGATCATCGCCAGCTCCGGGGTGGTCGTCGCCAGCAGGAAGGGGACGCTGGCCGGCAGCTGGTGGGGCTCGTCGGCCGCCACCAGGGTCAGGCGCAGTTCCCGGCAGTAGTTGACCAGCGACTGGGCGACCGCCGGCTTGTACCAGGACTGGTGACGAAACTCGACCGCCAGCGGCAGGCGCGGCAACCAGCGCCGCAGCTGCATCAAGTAGTCGATGTTGGCCGGGGTGGCGGTGAAGGTCGGCGGAAACTGGAAGAGGACCGTCTTTAGCTGGCCGGCCGCCACCAGCGGGCTGACCACCTGCTGGAAGTTGGCGAAGACCGCGCCGAGGTCCTGGCCGGCCGGCAGGTTCGCCTGGGGGTGCTTGGTCATCGTTTGGTGGGCCTTGACGATGAACTGGAAGCGGGGGCTGACCTGGCCGAGCCACTGCTGGACGGTGGTCAGCCTTGGTAAGGCGTAGAAGAAGGTGTCGACCTCGACCACCGGGAAAAACTGGGCGTACTCGTTTAAAGTCACCGCCCGCGATTGTTTGATCAGCGACTGGTGCTCGCTCCAGGTTGTCATCCCCACCGTAACTTCCATGGCTCCTCCTTACTTGTTGGTGTACTTGCTGCTCAGCGCCTTCTGGACGCTGTGCGGTGCCTTGTTGAAGGCGACCGCCTTGATGAACTTGCCGCGAACCAGCAGGCGGTTCTTGCCGATCTTATCGCAGGTGATCAGGGTGACGATCGTCTTCTTGGTGTTGTTGACCACGTCGACCCGGGTCGCCTTGATGAACTTGCGCTCGTAGATCCGGTAGTAGTAGATCTTCTTCATGTCGGTCAGGTAGATCATCTGGCCCACCTTGGCGTGGTAGTAAAGCGGCGAGAAGAGGATCTTCGACCCGTGGGCCATGTTGTGGCCGGCCAGCGGGTAGTTCCCCTGCCCCATCTGCTGGTCGGCCCGCATCGTCCCCGCCGCCAGGGCGAGGGTGGTGTTGGAAACCCCGGTGGCGATCGGCAGGGTCAGGTTGATCGAGGGGATGGCAATCTCGCCGATGATGTTGATTGACTGCTTGCTGGCGCGGGCCTTGGCGACCGTCTGCAAGTTGAGGTCCTTGGTCTGCGAGAAGTCGTAGGCGCTGGAACTGACCTTCTTATGCTGGTTCTTGGTGACGGTCGTCTTGGTGATCGTTGGCGTGTAGGACGATACCAAATAGTCCTTGATCTGCTGGTTAAAAATCAGGGCCAGGCTGACCAGGAAGAGGACGATGATCCCCACCCAGGAGAGCCATTTGCGTACTTTCATTTTCAATTTCCTCCCTTGAATTCACCTTCCTAATATACACCAGTCCCCCCGAAAAGGGGCAGGTTTTTGCCCGCCCGCTCCAGCCAGTCACGCAGGTGGCCCAGGCCGGCCTCGCTCAGGGTCGCCGGGGCGGCCTTCAGGCTGGCCGGCGCCTCGTGGAGGAGGTCGTCAACGCTGGTCAACCGGGCGATCAGCTCCTGCTGGAGGCGGGTGACCTCGGCGAAGTGCGCGTCGAGCGGGCGGAGGGCCACCGCTCCGTGGTCGTCGAAGTGGTAGCCGCCCCACATGTGCTGGCTGACCGGGTTCTGCCGCTCGCTATCCACGTAGCGAAGGGTGCCGACCAGCTGGCGGTCGTCGACGTAGCCGATGGTGACCGGGTCGTAGATGTCGACGTAGCTCTCGATCCGGCGGTGGTACTTGCGAGCCTGGTGGCGCTGGCGCGGCGTCAGGAGCGGGTAGAGGTTGGTGCCCTCGTAGAGCCAGGCGTGCTTGACCCGCCCCGGCTGGCGGCAGGTGGCGACGGCGTACTGGGCGTTGATTGCCCCCAGCGAGTGGCCGTAGAGGTAGAACTTGCGGGTCGGATAGGCCGCCAGCAAGCGGTTAACCACCCGGCGGGCCGTCCGCAGCTGGCTGGGGATGTGGCGCTGGCGGCGCAGGATCGCTCCCAGCAAGGGCAGGTTGGTGGCCAGCCACTCGTTGGACCAGGTGGTTGGGTTGCCCTTGCGCAGGCCGGTCGACCCCTTGAAGAGGAGGACCAGCTCACGAGAAGGGGCCGGGCGGCCGATCACGAAGAGGGTAAACCCGTCGGGCGCCGCAACGTGGCCCAGCACCCGGCCGAAGTCGCGGCCGCCGAGGCGAACCGGCTGGCCCACGGAGAGTGGTTCGTATTCGAGCTGGGCGAATGCCATTCGCTCGCGGTCGCTAAGTTGTTCCTGCATTATCTCTCCCCCATTCGCTTCTTTTCGACCGGGCAACTCCCCCTGCCCGGCCCTGGCGATAAAAAAAGCGGGCCGACGCCAATGGCGCCTGCCCGCTGGTGTGAAGCCCGGATGACTACTTGAGCCCGTACTTCTTGTTGAACTTGTCGACCGCCCCATCGGCTTGGGTGAACTTTTGCTTCCCCGTGTAGAATGGGTGCGAGTCGGAGGTAACTTCAACCCGGATCAGTGGGTATTCGTTGCCGTCTTCCCACTTAACCGTTTCCTTGGAAGTGGCCGTCGACCCGGACAGGAACTTAAAGCCCGTCGAGGAGTCTTCAAACACAACGTAGTGGTAGTCTGGGTGAATTCCTTGCTTCATAATTTAATTCGCTCCTTTGCCATGAATCATTGCCTGAAACATAGATTATTTTCAATAACTTAGACAGAATAACACAGTTTTCCCCGTTCGGCAATCCTTGCGGGGCAAAAACTATTCGTCCTCAATCTTGACGTCGGCGTTGAGCCGGTTGAGCTTCCACACAATCCGGTCGTAGCCGCGGAGGATGTTGTCGGCCTTGTGAATGACGGTCGTGCCCTTGGCCATCAGCCCGGTGATCATCAGGGAGGCCCCGGCACGGATTTCGCCGGCCTCAACGTCGGCCCCGTGGAGGCTGTCCTTTTCGGTGTGGTCGATCGTGATCCGGCCGTCGCCGGCGGCAATCTTCATCCCCATCTTTTGCAGTTCCGGGATGTGCTTGACCCGCTTCGGGTAGATCGTGTCGACAACCACGCTCTGTCCGTCGGCCAAGGACATCAGCGGCGTCAACGGCTGCTGGAGGTCGGTGGCAAAGCCCGGGTAAGGCATCGTCTTAACGTGAATCGCCTGGAGCTTCTTAACCGGCGGCACGAAGATCTTGTCGCTGTCGATCTGCAGGTCGACCCCCATCTCAATCATCTTGCTGGTGTAGGCCTCCAGGTGTTCCGGAATCACGTTGTTGAGCATGATCCCGTCGCCCAGGGCCGCCGCCAGTGACAGGTAGGTCCCGGTTTCGATCCGGTCGGCGATGATCGTGTGGGTGTTCATTGATTGCAGGGTCTTGACCCCGGTGATCCGAATCACGTCGGTCCCGACCCCGCGGATCTGGGCCCCCATGTTGTTCAGAAAGGTGGCCAGGTCAACGATTTCTGGTTCCCGGGCGGCGTTTTCGATCACCGTTACCCCGTCGGCGCGCACGGCGGCCAGGATGGCGTTGATCGTGGCCCCCACCGAGACCATGTCCATGAAAATCCGGTTCCCCTTGAGGCCGTTCGGGGCGTCGAGGTGGACGGTGCCCCCCTCTTCGCTGACGGTGGCCCCGAGGGCTTCAAAGGCTTTTAGGTGTTGGTCAATTGGCCGGGGACCGATGTTGTCCCCGCCGGGAAAGGTCAAGGTTGCCCGGTGGAAGCGGCCGAGCAGGGCCCCCATGAAGTAGTAGGAGGCCCGCAGGCTCTTGATCGCCTTGCTTGGCAGTTCGGCTTCCACGATCTGGGTTGGGTCGACGTCTAAGACCCCGTGGGAAAAGGCGGACTTCACGTTCATCGATTCCAAAATAATCATTAGATTGTGAACATCCAGGATGTCCGGCACGGTATCAAACTGGACGGGAGTGTCGGCTAAGATCGCCGCTGGAATCAGGGCCACGGTGCTATTTTTAGCCCCGCCGATGGTCACTTCACCCGCAAGACGGTTTCCTCCTTGAATGATCATTTTTTTCATGATTGTCTTTCCTCACTTAATAACGCTATTAATTAATTAGGCCTGTCTCCTGTCTTACCAAATTGAAACAGTCAATAGATATGATAATGAATCAAGCACCAAATTACAACCTTTTACCGTGATTCTTAACAAATCGGTCACGATCTTCCCCCATTTCAACCGGTCCCCCGGCCAATTTGCAAAGCGAGCTTAAGACTTTCCGAACGATTTGGTCACATTCCGCCCGCGCCACTTAGCAGAAAATTTATGGTGGCTGGCCCCGGCCAAACAAAAAGCGGGAGCCCGCTTACTCCCGCTTCGTTGCTTAATTTTCCTTGCCGTCCAGGGCCGCCTTGACGAAGGCAGCGAACATCCCCTCCGGCCGGTTTGGCCGCGACAGGAATTCTGGGTGGTACTGGGCCGCCATGTAGAAGCGGTTGGTTGGCACTTCAACTACTTCCACCAGGTTGCGTTCCGGGTTGACCCCGGCAACCTTCAGGCCGGCCGCCTCCAGTTCTTCCCGGTAGGCGTTGTTGTATTCGTAACGGTGGCGGTGGCGTTCGTGGATCAGTTCCTTGCCGTAAGCGGCCGCCGCCTTGGTGCCCGGCACGAGCTTGCATGCGTAGGCACCGAGCCGTTGGGTCCCACCGAGGTCTTCCACGTCGGACTGGTCCTTCATCAGGTCGATCACGTTGTGGGTGGTGTTCGGGTCAAACTCGGTCGAGTTGGCGTCGGCGTAACCGAGGACGTGGCGGGCGTATTCGATCGTTGCGATCTGCATCCCGAGGCAGATCCCCATGTACGGCACGTCGTTTTCGCGGGCGTACTGAGCGGTGGTGATCATCCCTTCGATCCCCCGGCTGCCGAAGCCGCCCGGCACCAGGATCCCGTCGTAGCCGGCCAGGACGTCGGCCACGTTGTCGGCGGTGATGTTTTCGGCGTTGAAGTGGTCGATCTTGACCTTGGCGTTAACCGGGTAGCCGGCGTGGCGCAGCGATTCGTTGACCGAGATGTAGGCGTCTTGCAGGTCGGTGTACTTGCCGACCATCGCGATCTTGACCTCCTTGGTGAGGTCGTTTTCGATGTGGTTAACCATTTCGGTCCATGCCCGCATGTCGGCGGTTGGCACGTCGAGCTTGAAGTGGTCGACCACCAGCTGATCGAGCCCCTGCTTTTGCATGTTCAGCGGGATTTCGTACAGGTAGGGCACGTCCATCGATTCGATGACCGCCTTCGGGTCAACGTCACAGAAGAGGGCGATCTTGCGCCGCATTTCGTCGTCGATCGGCTTTTCCGTCCGCAGCACCAGGATGTTTGGCTGGATCCCGAGGCCGCGCAGTTCGCGAACTGAGTGCTGGGTCGGCTTGGTCTTCATTTCGCCGGCCGCCCGCAGGTACGGTACCAGGGTGGTGTGGATGTAGAGGACGTTGTCGGCGCCGGCCTCCTTCTTCATCTGGCGGATCGCTTCCATGAACGGTTGCGATTCGATGTCACCAACCGTCCCACCGATTTCGGTGATTACCACCTCGGCGTCGGTACTTTCGCCGGCCCGCTTGATCTTTTCCTTGATCATGTTGGTGATGTGCGGGATTACCTGGACGGTGCGGCCGAGGTAGTCACCGCGCCGTTCCTTGCGCAGCACCTCGGAGTAGATCTTCCCGGTCGTCACGTTGGAGTACTTGTTTAAGTCGTTGTCAATGAACCGTTCGTAGTGCCCAAGGTCGAGGTCGGTTTCGGTCCCGTCGTTGGTGACGAACACTTCCCCGTGCTGGTAGGGACTCATCGTGCCGGGGTCGACGTTGATGTAGGGATCAAACTTCTGGATCGCGATCTTCAAGCCCCGGTTCTTCAGCAGCCGGCCAAGGGAAGCGGCCACGATCCCCTTGCCGAGTGATGAAACAACCCCACCAGTAACAAAAATATACTTCGTCATTCTTAACTCCTTTTTGTAACCCATGCCAGCTGGCACGACAACGCAACTACGGGACGACCAAATACAAAAACTCCCCATTTCGTACTGAAACAGGGAGCACTTATTCAATCGTAATGGCCCAAGAAATTCTTGGGAGCCCAAGTATCATATTACCGACGCCCGGTCCGATAGTCAAGCAATTAATCTATTCCTCGTCCTCATCGTCGTCGTCTTCGCCGTCGAAGTCGTCGTCATCGAGTTCGGACAGTTGGTCTTCGATGCCGCTGTCGTCGTCATCGTCGTCAACCGGGTTGTCGTCGTCGTAGTCGTCATCGTAATCGTCGTCGTCACCGTTGTCGTCGGTGTCGTCGAGATCCTCGTCTTCCGGATCGTCGTTGTCGTAGTCGATCACGTCGTCGTCATCGTCGCTACCGGCGAGAAAGGCGTTGACCTTGCGGGTCTTCTTCTTTGGCCGCTCTTCGTCGTCATCGCTTTCGCCGATCGTGGCCTCGTCGATTGACTCGTATGGGTACCATGCCCGCAGGCCCCAGGTATTGTCACCAAGGGAAATAAAGCTGCCATCGACGTTCAGATCAGTGTAGAACTGGGAAAGGCGTTCGCGGATTTCCTCGTCGCTCTTGCCAAGGTATTGTTGAATTTCGTTCGTCAAATCAGCAAAGGCCATTGCTTCCCCATGGTAGGCAAGGATGGCGTGTGCCACCTCGACCATCGAGAGTTCTGACTTATCTTGGCCATCGAAAACCTTTAAATCCAAATTGGTGCACATCCCTTCAAAAAGTCTAAACTACATAATACTATCTTTCAAAGCGCAAATCAAGCTGGTAATCGCCAATCTGACCGCCGCCGTTGTGGAGCTGGTACTTGATCACCAGGTGCCCCTTGCCGGCCGCCAGATCGTGCAAGGACAGCAGGCGCTCGGTCTTGACCGTCAAGTGCAAAAGACCGTACTCGGTGCGGTAGTGGCTGATCGTCGGCGCCTGCGGGTCGAAGAGCAGGCGGGTGCGGCGGGCGCCGTCGCGGGTGACGCTGACCTGTCCCTCGTCGAGCCGGATCCGGACCGGGGTTGCCACCCCGTCCTGGTGCTCGGTGTAGGTCAGATAGTGCTGGTGGTCGTTGAGGGTCACCAGCCGGCCCTCCTCGGCGAAGTGGAATCGCTCCTGCTCGCCGTCGATCTTTGCCTCCACCGTTAGGTTCACCTTGACTGCCACTGCTTCTTTGATCGCTGCCACCCCCGAAAAATTTCTTTCCCTATTATAGAAAAATTTCCCCGCCGCCGCAATCGTGCAGGCCGGGGCTAAGTTCGGTATAATGAAAGGCAATTCGGTGGGGCCTCCGCTCCGCGAAAATTGCGGGCCGTGACGATAGCGGGCACGATTCTGAGCCCCTGCGGGTCTCAGAACTCGGCCTTTCACTAGGCGGGAAACCCGCCAAGTGAAATTTCGCTATCTTGGCCCGCATTTTCGCTCCGCTCCGGCCGGCAACTTTGGTGATTTTCACTATTACTTGCCTAAACGACAGGCTCACAATCATACCTTTTGGGCCATCCAAGCAACATTTCTACGATTATCATTTCAACTAGCCATCATCCCCACCACCAGCAAAAGAGGAAATTTCATGGGATACTTTGACGAACAACTTACCAAGGAGAAGGTCTTTCGCGACCCGATCCACCATTACATCGTGGTCGACAACCAAATCATCCTCGACCTGATCAACACCCCCGAGTTCCAGCGCCTCCGTCGGATCAAGCAGCTCGGCACCAGTTCCCTGATCTTCCACGGCGCCGAGCACTCCCGCTTCGGCCACAGCCTCGGCGTCTACGAGATCACCCGCCGGATGTGCAACCACTTCCAGCGCAACTACCCGAGCAAGTTTCCTGGTGACGGCCGCTGGGACGACACCGAGCGGCCGGTCGCCCTCTGCGCCGCCCTCCTGCACGACCTCGGTCACGGGCCCTTTTCCCACACCTTCGAGCACATCTTCCACACCGACCACGAAGCGCTCACCCGCCAGCTGATCACCAGCCCGGAAACCAACATCAACCGGGTCCTCAAACGGGTCGCCCCCGACTTCCCGTCCAAGGTGGCCAGCGTGATCGACCACACTTACGGTAATCCCCAGGTCGTCCAAATGATTTCCTCGCAAATCGACGCCGACCGGATGGACTACCTCCAGCGCGACGCCTACTACACCGGCACCAACTACGGCAAGTTCGACCTCGACCGGGTGCTGAAGGTGATGCAGCCGGTCAAGGGCGGGATCGCCTTTGAAATCGCCGGGATGCACGCGGTCGAAGACTACATCCTCAGCCGCCTACAGATGTATTTGCAGGTCTACTTCCACCCGGTTTCCCGCTCGCTGGAAGTGATCCTCGCCCACCAGCTGCGGCGGGCCAAGTGGCTCTACCAGCACCCGAGCGACTACCAGGCCACCATGGCCCCGGCCCTCTTGACCCCCTTTTTCAACGGCCGCTTCACCCTCAAGGACTACCTCGACCTCGACGACGGCGTCCTCCTGACCTCCTTCATCAACTGGCGCCACTCCAGCGACGACATCCTGGCCGACCTGGCCGACCGCTTCTTGAACCGGCGCCCCTTCAAGTCGGTCCTCTACAACGAAGAGACCGCCAAGAGGCTACCAAAGCTGCGCGAGCTGATCACCACCGCCGGCTTTAACGCCGATTACTACACCGCCACCAACTCTTCCTACAAGCTCCCCTACGACGTCTACACCCCGCAGGCCACCGCGCCGCAGAGCCAGATCGAACTGGTTCAGCCCAACGGCGACCAGGTGGAGCTCAGCCAGGTTTCGACCCTGGTGGCCAGCGTGGCCGGCAAGGAGGCCGGTGACATGCGCTTCTTCTTCCCCAAGGAAATGCTGGCCCAGCACGAAAACATCGAGATCTTTGAGCCGATCTACGACGAATTCCAGTCCTACCTCAAAAACGATCACCTAATTTAAGGAGAGTTACCATGACAATCAAGCTAATCGCAATCGACATCGACGGCACCCTAATCAACGACCAGCGGCAAATCACCCCCAAGACCATGGCGGCCCTGAAGAAGGCCAGCGCGGCCGGGGTCAAGGTCGTCCTCTGCACCGGCCGGCCGATGACCGGGGTCGCCGCCTACCTGGACGAACTGGGGCTCAACCACCAGGACGACCAGTACGTGATCTCCTTCAACGGTGGCCTCGCCCAGTCGACCAGCGAGCGGCCGGTGGTGGCGGCCACGATTGATTTCGACGACTACCTCGACCTGCAAAACTTCTACCGCAAGCAGGGGGCCAAGGTGATCATCGAAACCAGCGACTACATCTACACCGCCGACCAGGACATCAGCCCCTACACCGTTCACGAGTCCGACCTGGTCTCGATGCCGATTCGCTACCGGACTATTGACCAGCAGTTTCAACTCAAGGACCAGCTGGAAATCGGCAAGGTAATGCTGACCGACGAGGCAGCCACGATCGACGCCATCCTGCCGAAGCTGCCGGCCGAGTTCAAGGAGCGCTTCACCTTCGTCCGCAGCGAACCCTTCTACCTTGAAGCGGTCAACCCCAAGGCCGGCAAGGGCAACGCCCTGACCAACCTGACCGCCCACCTCGGGATCGACCTGAAGGACACGATGGCGATCGGCAACGCCCAGAACGACGAGTCGATGATCGAGGTCGCCGGGATCGGCGTAGCGATGGGGAACTCGGTGCCGTCGACGATTGCCTGCGCCGACGGGACGGTGGCCGACAACAACCACGACGGCGTGGCCGAGGCGGTGGAGAAGTACGTGCTCGGTTAGGGGGCTCCGCGAATAGTCGACAGGGGGCTCCGGGGGAGTAGCTGCTGGGAGATTGGAACGGGGTGGGCACAACTTTGAGCCCCTTCTCCGCCTTGCTCCGAACGGTCTCAAAGCTTGGCCTTTCACTAAACGGCAGAGCCGTTAAGTGAAATTTCACCCCTGAACTCCCAGGTCTACTCCCCCTCCGCCCGGCAACAAAGTACTTGCTCCATCCCTTTCAAATCCTGAGAAATTGCCCACTTCTTTTCTCAAAACTCGGCCTTCCCTAAGCGGTAAACCGCTAAGGGAATTCCCCGGCTGAGGGCGATTTTCGCTCCGCTCCGCTTGGCAACAATTCTCATCTCCATTTACTAATAACGAACGGGCGACAACCCCATTATTTCTCTTTAAAAACAACTACCCACAACAAAGCGGTCCCGCCGGCATTCACTGCCAGCGGGACCGCTTTTGCTAGTCCGTTAACTTTGCCCGGGTACGGATTCCCTCCACCACCTCGGCCAAGCTGGTTTCGGCCAGCTGGGTCTCCGCCGCCTGCTGGACCTTTGCGTAGACCTCGTCCAGGCTCTGCTGGATGTTGGCACCAACCGGGCAGGCCGGGTTGGTCTTCGGGTCGACGTGCAGGAGGTCGTGGTTGATCGCCAGGGCCTGGTAGACCTGCAGGAGGTTGATCTTCCCCGGCTCGCGAGACAGGGTCGGGTCGGCGGCCCCGGGGCGGCTCTCGATCAAGCCGGCCCGCTTGAGGTCGGCCATCAGCGCCCGGACCACGCTCGGGTTGGCCTCGATGCTAGCGGCAATTGCCTTGCTCGAACGGTCGCCGTCGCTAAAGATCGCCAGGTAGGCCAGGATGTGGATCGCGTCACTCAGTTTGTAGGAATACTTCATCGACTCCCCTCCTTATCCCGGCTAGGATACCACAGGGGCGCCCCCGTGGCTAGCCCACCACCTGCTTGATTGCCGCCGCCAACGGCGTCAGCGGGTGGCCCAGCACCGTTGCTAGGTCATCGCTGGCGGCGCTCAGGTCGCCGGCCTCGGCCGGTTCCTGGAAGGAGGCGTAGAGGGCCGCCGTGTCGTGGTCGAGCCCGTCTGCCTCCAGGCCGGCCACGTAGGCCTCCTTGCTGACCTGCTCGGCCTTGCCGGCGGTTCCCAGGGCCGCGGCGGCCGCTTCCCCCAGGGCAGCGTAGGTGATGATTGGGCCGGCAAATTCGTAGACCTCCTTGACCTGGTCGGCCACCAGTACCCGGGCGGCCCCGGCGGCGTACTCGGCCTCCAGCACCCAACCCATTGGCTTATCCGTCCAGTAGCTGGCGGCTTGCCCGGCAGCGATCGCCTTCAGGAAGCTGGCCTCGTTTTCCAGGTACCAGTTGTTGCGGACGAAGGCGTGGGCCAGGCCGCTTTCCCGGAGCAGTTCCTCGGTCAGCCGGTGGTCGGCGGCCAGCCAGCTTTGCCCGCGGTCGACGTGGGGAAAGCTGGTGTAGACAACCCGGGCCACCCGGTTGTCCTTGAGGGCGGCGACCACGTTGCGGTGCTGCTGGTCGCGGCTGACCGCCCCGCCCGGTTGCGAGGAGACAAAGAGAACCCGATCAATCCCGGCCAGGGCCTTTTCCAGGGCAGCCTGGTCGCCGTAGTCGGCCACCCGGACCTCGTTTGCCGGGAAGAGTTGCGCGGCCTTTTCGGCGTTGCGGGCAATCACGACCACCCGGTCGGCCCCGACCAGCTGGTTCAGTTCTTTAACGGCGGCCTGACCAAAGTGACCGGTGGCGGCGGTAACGGCATAGTTCATGGTTGATTCCTCCTGTTTCGATATCTGTTGTTTTTTAATTTACAGATATAGTCTACCACCTGTTATTTTAAAGTCAACACATTTGGAAAAAAAAAGGGACCGGGTGACGATGCCCGGTCCCGCCTTCGTGGCTGGCGATTGAAATTTGAAGGAAAGAAATAATTGCTATGCCGGCCTAGAAGGAAGTTGCGAAGGTGGCAAAACTGAAGAAGATCCCCGGGAAGTTGGCCCAGAAAACAAACCAGTCGCGGTCACGCTTGAAGAAGGCGTAAATCGACCAGAGGGTGCAGTTAACCCCGGCCACGAACGGTTGGATCGGTGTCCCCTTCACCCCGCTCAGGTTCTTTTGAATCTGGGCGATGTAGGTAACGTACATCAGGATGGCGATCACGCTGGCAATCCGGCCGAGCCAGATGATGAATGTTTTTTCCTTGTCTTCCATGTGTTGGTTCCCCTTTCGGAAAACGGTTTCTTTTGTTTGACGCCTATTATGATAGCGGTTAAATAAGCGTATGTCAACCGGATAACGCAGAATAATAATTCCCGTTAGGATAAAAAGCGCCCGGAATTGGTCTTGACCAGCACCAATTCCCGGCGGAGATAACTTTGCCAATAATTAACCGGTAATGCCGCTTACCAACTTGACCGGCAGGGTCACCGACTCGACCGCCTGGCCGGCCAGCCGCTTTTGCAGGAGGTCGACGGCGGTCTGGGCCATCTCGGCGATCGGCTGCTGGATCGTCGTCAGGTCCGGGAAGAGCAAGCGCGTCGAGCTGGCCCCGTCGTAGCCGACCACCTTGACGTCCTCCGGCACCCGCTTGCCGGCCTGAACGGCGGCGTTGATCGCCAGGCGGGCATTGGTGTCGTTGTCGGCGAAGATCCCGTCACACTCGGGGTGCTCGGCGAAGATCCGGGTGAAGACGGCCGCCTTCTCCGGGTCCGGCGAATCGAAGCTGATCTCGTAGGTGATCTTTTGACGGCCGTGCTCCTCCATCAGCTCCTCGTAGCCGCGCCGCCGCTCCTGGTTGGGCGTCGAACTGGAGGCCGGGTAGTTGGTGTGGATGATGTGCTGGCAGCCGTCGTCGAGCAGACGCTGGGTGGCCAGCCGGCCGCCGCGGTAGTTGTCGGCGGCCACCACCGGGATCTGCTTGGAGACGATCCGCTCGATCGAAACGATCGGCAGGTTGGTGTTGTGGTAGGCGGTGATCCCCTCGTTGTGGGCACCGACGATCAGGCCGTCAATCTGGCCGTTGAAGAGCAACTGGAGGTAGCGCTCCTCCTTTTGCGGGTCGTTTTGGCTGTTGCCCATCACCACCCGGTAGCCCAGCTCGTACAGGCGGGTCTCCAGCTCGGCCTCCAGCTGGCCGAAGAAGGGGTTGTTGACGGTCGGGAAGACCAGCCCCACTAGGTTGGTCCGCTGCTTGAAGAGCTGGCGCGCCACCGCGTTGGGACGGTAGTTGAGCTCCTCCATCGCCCGGTGGACCTTGTTGATCGTTTTTTCGCTCAAGTAGCCGCGGTTGTTCAGCACCCGCGAGACGGTGGTCACCGAGACCCCGGCCCGCTCGGCAACGTCTTGTAGTTTCACTCTTGCCATCCCAAATCCCCCACTGTCTGCCCGTCACTGGCAATCGATTGACAATTACCGGTAACGCGGCGAATTGCTTTGTGAAAATAATTACTACTAGTATACCAGATTTTTCGCGCCAAACCAAAAACCACCGCAAACGGTTTCTTTGACCGGCGGTGGTTGATCATCCAATCTTATTTTTAATTTCTTGCCGAAGTACGACCGCTGCCGACGCGGACGCCGAAGGTGATCGCAAAGGCGGCAAAGAGGAAGCCGGTCACGATCAGGTAGGGCAGCTGGTTGCTCATGTCCAGGGTCGCCCCCGAGATCAGCGGGCCGATGATGTTGCCGATGCTGGTCAGCGACATGTTGACCCCGTTTAGGAGCCCCTGGTCGCGGTCGCTAGTCTTGGTCAAGAGGGTGGTGATCGCCGGCCGCAGGAGGTCGAAGGCCTCGAAGACGACCAGGGTGGCCACGATGATCTGCCAGTGGGAGTGGTCGTAGATGACGACCAGGGTCCCCAGCGCCCCCAGCAGGTAGCTGTAGCGGACCAACTTCAGTTCGCCGATCCAGACCACCATTTTTTCAAAGAAGAAGACCTGCAGGATCAGCGAAATGATCCCGTTGAGGGTCAGGACGGTGGCAATCGAATTGAGGTCGAAGTGGTGCACCTCGTTGACGTAAAGACTGTAGATGCTCTCGAAGCCGGCGAGGCCGAAGGCGGCCACCAGGATCATCGCAAAGAGCGAGACCAGCTTCCCGGTCAGCAGGTGGCGGTACTTGCCCCAGCCGCGGGGTTGCTCGCTTTCGGTAGGCTGGGCTTGCGGCTCGTCCTTGGGCAGGCCGATGATCGTCACCAGGGTGCTGATCACGCCGAGCACGCCGGCCACCCAGAAGGGCACCTTGTAACCGAAGTTTGCCAGGATCCCGCCGAGGCCGGGGCCGAGGATCAGGCCGCCGCTGAAGGCCGCCGACAGCCAGCCGATCACCTTGGCCCGCTGGCGGGGGGTGGTGATGTCGGCCGCCAGGGCCATCGAGGTCGGCACGTACATCGCCGCCGACAAGCCGTCGATCATTCGCGAGACGTTGAAGGCCCAGAGGTGGTTGGCGAGGGCGAAGAGGAACTCGCCGCCGGCAAAGGCCACCAGCCCCCAAACCAGGAGCGGCTTGCGGCCGATCTTATCGGAGATCCGGCCGACCACCGGCGAGGCCAGAAACTGCACAAGGGCAAAGAGGGCCGACATCAGCCCCATGTCGAAGGCCGAGAAGTGGTACTCGGTCTTGATGAAGGGCATCACCGGAAAAATCAGGCTCATCCCCAAACAGATCAGAAACTCGCTGATCAGCATAATCCAAATCGTTTTCTTAACGGTTTTCGTCACAATGACGTCCTCCCTTCCATAAAAAAATAGACTTCCGCGGAAATTAAAATCCTAGTTTTCAAATTTCACCTTTGGTATGATCTTGTCAAAAAAGGTGATT
>CALVGV010000007.1 GCA_944327195.1 uncultured Limosilactobacillus sp. | reverse complement strand
CGCTTTAGTTTGATCTGTGGGATTTATAATTTCGAGAACTGCTAGAAATAGGCTATCTATTTCCGCGGAGGTCTATTCTATACCAATAAGGTCCCAATCAGTATCAATCAAATAGTTATTAGTATGAAAAATTGATCTTACGCAATACGTCATATACGTTCTCAACGCATCTACTTGCTCTTGACTTAGTTGCGCTAACATTTTATTTCGACGATCACGCGTTAAAGTTAAAACTTCCCCCATGTCTCCCCCAAAACACTTCATAGTAAAACGGTTTTATCACATTTTGCTTTAATTCTATCAAAAAATAAAACGTATGGAAACGCTTTACTAACTTTATCCTTTTCCACCCATCTAACTTACCCTTAACCGAGTAAGAATCACTCGAACTGCATCCCCCCGTCGCACAGAATCGTCTGGCCGTTGATGCAATCGGCCTTCTCGGAGGCGAGGAAGGAGACCACCCCGGCGATTTCTTCCGGATCCGTGATCTTGCGGACGCTGATCAGCGGCTCGTAGCTCTCCATCGTCCGTCCCTGGTCGACGGCGAGCTTACGCATCATCGGCGTGTCGACGATCCCCGGGGCGTAGCAGTTGACCGTGATCCCGGCCGGGCCGAGGTCGCGGGCCGCCACCTGGGTCAGGCCGCGAACGGCAAACTTGGTGCTCGAGTACAGCAACTCGTTCAAGTTGCCGCGGACGCCGGCCTGGGAGGTGGCGTTGATGATCTTACCCACCACTTCCTTGCCGTGGCGCACCTTCTTTTCGAACTGCTCCTTGGCCGCCTGGATCCCCCACATGTCCCCGGCAACGTTGACCCGCATTACTTGGTCGAAGAGCTCCGGGGTGACGTCGTCGATCCGGGTCACCGGGCCGAGGCCGGCGTTGTTGACCAGGAGGTCGAAGCCGCCGAAGTGGGACGCCGTCTGCCGGACGGCCGCAAATATTGCCTCCCGGTCGGCGACGTCCACCGTGATCGGCAGGGCCGCCCCGCCGGCCTGACTGATTTCGTCCGCCACTCGTTGGGCCTGGTCCGCCTTCAGGTCGGCCACCGCCACCTGAAAGCCGTCTCTTGCCAGCCGCTTGGCGATCGCCTCGCCGATCCCCTGGCCGGCCCCAGTTACCATTGCCACTTTTGCCATCTTAAGACTTCCTTTCCTGATTTTGCTTGCTTCGCCTTCATGATAGCGCTTACTTTAACTGGTGGAAACCACTTTTCGAACGAAAAAAGCCGCTTAGGAAACACTTTTCCCAAAACGGCTAGTTTAATTAACTTTGGCAAAAGTCAGGGTGCTCCCTACCATCCCCAATAAAGCAGGAGGCCAAAGTAGCTCGCCCAAAGAATAATTCCGGCCACAAGGGCCCACTTAGTCACTCTGTAGTAGCGAACGGCGGCCCCCTTCAGCTTATCGTGGCGGTGACGGTATACGTAGGTCCCAAGCCACCCCGCCAAGATGGTGTTCCCCAAGAATTCTGCTGCGGTTAGCATCCGCGCTCCCCCTCCCCTAATGATCTTCGTGCCCGGCATTCAAAGTACCGGGTCTTCTCATCAACCATTTTATCAGCTAATCCCTCTTCCGCAAAGCCGTTAGTCACCGCAGAAGCGCCCAGCAACTGGCGGACCTGATGGGCGACCTACCCCTGTTTAGAAACTAATAATTCCCGGTCAACCACCACCTTGGTTGGCCGGGAATTTTCGCTAGTATTCCGCCTCTGCCTCCTCGTAGCAATCCTCCGCCGCTTCCTCATCAACCCCCAGGCGGTCCATGATTTCCGGAATGATTTGATCAGACTCGTAGCCAAGCTTCAGCAGCCTTTCCGCAAGCTTTACCCCGGCCTGGTGGTCAATCTCTTCCGGAGAAAGGACGGCGCGTAGGTTCTCCACCCCCGCTTCCGCTTGCGCACTAAAATCGCGGAAATAGCCCCAGGCGACCTGCTCGCTGAGGCCCAGGTTTCGTACCAGGAGGTCGACGATCGTGCACGCTCCGACCCCCAGTTCCAGCAGGGACTTGATGAAGCCGTAGCAGTCGACCTGCTCCTTTTGCGCGATTGCCTTCTTCCGCGCTTCCGCCAGCCGGCCTTCGAAAGATTTTCTCATTGGTGTCCCTCCTTCAATTTCTCCTCAAGAATCTCCCCGAGACAGTGGCAAGTCAAGCCCAGCAAAAAGCACCTCCCCAATCCGGGAAGGTGCTCCTCGCAATCAATCTTAGTTCAAGTGGAACTTCCGCCGCAGGGCGTCGGCGCGGGCCGGGCCCATGATCGTGTCGACCAGCTCGTTGCGCAGGGCCAGGTAGCCGAAGATGGCCGCCCCGAGGGCCACGCCGATGATCAAGACGAAGAAGGCAGTGTAGCGGCCGTGGGGGTCAATGAAGAGCCCCAAGCCCACCATTACCAACTTGACGGCGATGAACATCACCACCGAGTAGGCCAGGATCTGATTGGTCGGCCGTGCCATCTGGTGGAAGCGGAGGCCAAACTCCATGTTAAAGGAGTGGATGATCAGGTAGAAGACGATCAGCATCGCGATCCCGGTGGCCAAGAGCGGCCCCATCCCCTTGAGGAAGATCACCGCCGGCACCTGGAGAATCAGCTTGAGCACCACCCCGATCCCGAGGTAGGTCATCATCTTCTTGCTTTCCGACAGCCCCTGCATCATCGCCGCACCGACGGTGTACATCCCGTACGGAATCGACATGAAGGCGGCGAACTCGAGGATCGTCACCCCGGCGGCGTTGTAGCGGTAGAAGACGGTGTAGACCTGCTGACCGACCGCCGCCAAGCCCATCGCGGCCGGAATCATGATGAAGTAGAAGAGCATCAGGCCGTTTTCGATCTGCTTGCGCATGCTCCTGACGTCGCCGCGGGCGCGGGCCATCGACAGCAGCGGGATCGCCGTTGCCGCCATCGCCGAGGCCAGCGAGATCACGATCATGTAGAGCTTGTTGGCGTTGAAGGCGAAGAGGGCGTAGACGGTGTTGATTTCGTAGCTGGTGTAGCCGCCCATCATCGTCATGATCCGCTTAAAGGAGTACTGGTCGATCAGCTGGAAGATGGCGATCCCCGATTCGATCACGATGAAGGGGATTGCCTGGTAGATCACCTTGAAGATCAGCCGGCCGGTTTGCACCCGGTCCGCACTTTCCAGCCCCGGTTCGCGGAGCTGGCGGGTCCGCTTGATCAGCGCCCAGCCGAGGATCAGGATGGCCGCCACCGCCCCGATGAAGGCGGCGAAGGTCGATTGGGTGACCGCCGCTACCCAGTGGGTCGGATGCATCTTCATGATCAGGTAGGTGGCCGCCAGCATGTAGATCACGCGGAAGAGCTGCTCAAAGAACTGCGACATCGCCGAGGGCGCCATCCAGTTATAACCCTGCAAGTAACCACGGGTGACCGCCAGGGCCGGGATCACCAGCACCGCCCAGGCGAGCGAGCGGATGACCGGGGTGACGTTGGCGTCCCCGTTGTTGAAGAGGTTGGCGCCGAAGAACATTACCGTGGCGCAGATGACCCCCATCGCCAGCGAAACGTACATCCCCGACCGGTAGAGGCGGCGGCTGACCTCGTATTCCTCGAGGCCGTTGTAATGGGCCACCAGCTTTGAAATCGCCGAGGGCAGGCCGGCGGTGGCAATCGTCAGGAAGAGGTTGTAGATGTTATACCCCTGAGCGTACAGGGCGTTGGCCTGGGTGCTGTAGGACCCCAGCCAGGTCGTCCAGGGGATAATGTAGATCGCGCCGAGGATCCGCGAGGTGATTGACCCCGCCGTCATCCAGGCCGACCCGCTCAACATCTTTGCCTGGGCGTCGCCACCAGTTTTCTTTTCCGCTCCCATGCTCCCTTGAGACCTCTTTTCGTTAGTTTAACTTAAACATTTTATTCCGATTGTTGCGCCCGTGCAATTTAATTTTGCTTTTTTTGACCAGAATTTAATATTCGTCGAGGTCGGTGGTGACCAGGTCGATCTGCTCCCCCGCCTTGAGCTTGGCCGCCAGGGTCGCCGGGTCGCTGGGCGCCGGCACCGGTTCGTGGTGACTCTCGAGGTCGATGATCACGATCGCCAGGCCGATCTGGGCGCGGAGGCGGGCCTGGTACTCGTTGGCGTCAACCACGTCGGCCGCCGGCAGGTCGGGAAAGTGAATCCGGGTTTGCTCCTTTTCCCGGGAAATAATCACCGGGTAGGATACGAGGCTGTGTTCCATCGTTTTCTCCTTTGCTCGCTAGATACAAGAACAGGGATTGAAGCTCCCTTCAACCCCTGCGCTAGTTTTAAAATTACCTACTTGGCCACGATGTTGATGATCTTGTTCGGGATCACGATGACCTTCTTGATCTCCTTGCCATCAGTGAAGGATTGCACGTGCTCGTCGGCCAGGGCCGCCTTTTCGGCCTCGTCCTTGGCAACGTCCTTCGGCAGGGTCAGCTTGGCACGCACCTTTCCGTTAACCTGGACGATCATCTCGACGTTGGCCTCAACCAGCTTGCTTTCGTCGTAGGTCGGCCAATCCTCGTAGGTGATCGTGCTGGTACCACCGAGCTTTTCCCAGAGTTCTTCGGCCAGGTGCGGCGCGATCGGCGACAGCATCTTGACCAGCCCCTGCATGTATTCCACCGGCAGGTCGTCGGCCTTGTAGGCCTCGTTGACGAAGACCATCAGCTGGGAGATGGCGGTGTTGAAGTGAAGGCGCTCGTAGTCGTCGGTGACCTTCTTGACCGTCTGGTTGTAAACCTTGTCCAGCTTGCCGTCGTTGATCGTCGAGACCCGGTCGCGGAGGTGGTTGTTGTCGTCAATCAAGAGCCGCCATACCCGGTGGAGCCACTTGTTGGCCCCGTGGAGGCCCTTTTCGTCCCACGGCACGCTTTCTTCCAGCGGGCCCATGAACATTTCGTAGAGGCGCAGGGTGTCGGCCCCGTATTCTTCCACGATGTCGTCCGGGTTAACCACGTTGCCCTTCGACTTGGACATCTTTTCGTGGTTAGACCCGAGGATCATCCCCTGGTTGACCAACTTCATGAACGGTTCCGGCGTCGGCACTAGGCCGAGGTCGTAGAGGAACTTGTGCCAGAAGCGGGCGTAGAGGAGGTGAAGGACGGCGTGTTCGGCCCCGCCGACGTAGAGGTCAACCGGGGACCAGTAGTCGAGCGCCTCCTTGCCGGCGAAGCTGTCGGCGTTGTCCGGGTCGGTGTAGCGCAGCCAGTACCAGGACGACCCGGCCCACTGCGGCATCGTGTTGGTGTCACGCAGACCGTGGCGGCCGTTTTCGTCGTAGACGTTGACCCAGTCCTCAATGTTGGCCAGCGGGCTTTCCCCGGTCCCGGACGGCTTGATTTCGTCGGTGTCCGGCAGGGTCAGCGGCAGTTGGTCTTCCGGCACGAGCGAGGTCGTGCCGTCGTCCCAGTGGATGACCGGGATCGGTTCCCCCCAGTAGCGTTGGCGGGAGAAGATCCAGTCGCGCAGGCGGTAGTTGACCTTCTTGGCCCCGGCATTGTGTTCTTCCAGCCAGGCAACCATCTTTTCCTTGGCCTGCTCGATGTTGAGGCCGTCGAGGAAGTCGGAGTTGACGTGGGCACCGTCGCCGGCGTAGGCCTCTTCCTCGATGTCGCCGCCTTCGACCACCCGGGTCATCGGCAGGTCAAACTTCTTGGCGAAGTCCCAGTCGCGTTGGTCGTGGGCCGGCACGGCCATCACCGCCCCGGTCCCGTAGGAAGCCAGCACGTAGTCGGAAATCCAGATCGGCAGCTTCTTGCCGTTGACCGGGTTGATGGCGTAGGCCCCGGTGAAGACCCCGGTCTTGTCCTTGTTGAGGTCGGTCCGTTCGAGGTCAGACCGGCGCTCGGTTGCCTCCTGGTAGGCCTTGACGGCGGCCTTTTGCTCGTCGGTCACGATTTCGTTGACCAGGTCGAGCTCCGGTGCCAGGGTAACGTAGGCGGCGCCGAAGAGGGTGTCGCAACGGGTGGTGAAGACCTCGATCTCCTTGTCGTCGTGGCCGGCCACCTTGAACTTGACCGAAGCCCCAACCGAGCGGCCGATCCAGTTGCGCTGCATTTCCTTGACGCTTTCCGGCCAGTCGACCAGGTCAAGGTCGTCAATCAGCCGGTCGGCGTAGGCGGTGATCTTCAACACCCACTGGCGCATCGGCTTGCGGTAAACCGGGTAGCCCCCGCGTTCGGTCTTGCCGTCGACCACCTCTTCGTTGGCAACGACGGTCCCGCCCATGAAGTCCGGTGCCCAGTTGACCATGATCTCGTCCTCGTAGGCCAGCCCCTTCTTGTAGAGCTGCTCGAAGATCCACTGGGTCCACTTGTAATAGTTCGGGTCGGTGGTGTTGACTTCGCGGTCCCAGTCGTAGGAGAAGCCCAGCGACTGGATCTGGTCGCGGAAGTGGTCGATGTTTTGGTTGGTGAAGCCCTTTGGGTTGTGGCCGGTCTTTAAGGCATACTGCTCGGCCGGCAACCCAAAGGCGTCAAAGCCCATCGGGTGCAGAACGTTGTAGCCCTGCATCCGCTTGAAGCGGGCCATCGCGTCGGTGGCGGTGTACCCTTCGGGGTGGCCAACGTGCAGCCCCTGGCCGGACGGGTAGGGGAACATGTCGAGGGCGTAGTACTTCTTTTGCCCCGGCTTGATCGTCGCCTTAAAGGTCTTATTCTTCTTCCAGTACTTCTGCCATTTCTTTTCGATGTCTAAGTGATCGTATCCCATTTCGATCCTCCTTGAATTAGTGCCGTCGCTTGAAAATAAAAACGCCCCGTTGCCAATTGACAACAGGACGAAAAACTCCGCGGTACCACCCGTGCTTCTACATACGTAGCGCTCAAGTTCGTAACGCGAACCCACGCAACCGCCTACTGCCGGTTCAGCGGTTGATTGCTTCGGGCCAGTTCACCGGCGGCAAGCCCCGTGGTTGCACCACCCCACGGTCGCTGCAGACCGCCCTGCCGGCTACTATTCCCAAACGACTAAGATTGCCTTCTATCTTAGCAAGCTTTGCCGCCCTTGGCAAGGGGCACCGCTAATTTTTGCCGGCCGGTGACTGGTCGGGTAGGTACAAGCGGTCGCCCGCCAGGAAGCTTTCGGCAAAGCGGGACCGGGGGTGAAAGTAAGCCTTGCCGAACTCGTCGATCAGGCCGTGGAAGTCCTGGGCCATTTCGACCGTGAATTCGGCCGGCAGCGGGCAGCGGCGGGCCAGGCTGCGGTAGTCGGTCAACCCCGTCACCCCCAGGTGGGTGAAGAGGGTGCGGGCGTACTTGTCGGCGACGAAGGCCGGCCGCTCGAAGACGTAGGTCAAGAAGACGTCGGCCGTCTCCTCCCCCACCCCGCGCAGGTTCAGCAGCTGCGTGCGCAGAGCGGGGCCGAAGTGGGCGGCGATTTGCGAATAGTCGTAGTCCCACCGGCGCAACCAGGAGAAGACGCTGACCAGGGCGCGGGACTTGTTCTTGTAGAAGCCGGCCGGCCGAACGAGGGCCTGGAGGTCGGCCTCCGGCAGAGCCAAAAGCCGGTCGGGCTCAAGGGCGGTTGCCTGGCGGAGGCCAGCCAGGGCGCGGTCGGCGTTGCGCCAGTTGGTGTTTTGGATCAGGATGGCGCCAATGATGATCTCGGCCTTGGTATCGGCCGGCCACCAGCCGGAGGGGCCCATTTCGCGGCGCAGTTTCTGGTAGAGATCAAGCAGGGTCAGTTCCATGGTGATTTCCTTTCTGAACAGAATGCGAGAACCGGAAGAAGGCTAGTCCCCGAGAATATCCCCATTATAGCGACCCCGCCGCCAAAATGCCCCCATTTCGCCTTACCAAAAACGCAGCCGCCCGGTATGGACAGCTGCGTTGCTTGAGTTTCTAGTGGAACTCGCGGTTCTTGTTGCTAAACATGTAGGAGTGGTGGTGATAGCGCATCGACATTATCATCCCCACCCCGAGGAGGTTCCCGATCAACGACGACCCCCCGGAGGAAATGAACGGCAGCGGGATCCCGGTCAGTGGCAGGAGCCCGATGTTCATCCCGATGTTTTCAAACACGTGGAAGAGGATCATCATGATCACCCCGGTGGCGATGTAGGCGTAGAACTCGTTCTTGGTATCGAAGGTCACCCGGATCATCAGGTAGATCAAGAGCAGGTACAAGAGGATCAGGCAGACCCCGCCGACGAAGCCGAAGTTTTCGCCGATGACCGAGAAGATCATGTCCGATTCGCGAACCGGCACGTAGACCTTCGAGTTGTTGAAGCCGGTCCCGGTCAGGCCCCCGGAACCGACCGCCTTGATACTTTGCCACAGTTGGTACCCGTTGTTGGTGGTATCCTGCGAGGGGTGCAACCAGGTGTCGACCCGCTCGAATTGGTAGGACTGGAAGCCGATCTTTTCCAGGATCGCCCGCCCGGTGTCGGAGGTCACCATCGCCAGGGCGCTCCCGCCGATTACGACCGCCGCGGTGATCGCCGGGGCGAGGATTCGCCAGGTGACCCCGGAAACGAGGATCATCCCAGCAAAAATCGCCACGAAGACCAGCGAGGTCCCAAAGTCGTTTTGGAAGTGGAGGGAAATCAGGATTGGCAAGAGCCACAAGAAGAGTTTCCCAATCAGGCGCCAGTCGCTCCCCATCGTGTGGCGGGAGTACTGGTTGTTGTGGACGGTGATCACCCGCCCCATCATCAGGATGTAGGCCGGCTTCATGATTTCCGATGGCTGGAAGGTGATCGAACCAATCGCAAACCACGACTTGGCCCCGGTGCTAACGTAGTAGGACCGGCTGTAGAAGACCAGGATCGCATACATCAGGAAGATCCCCAGCCAGTAGGCCAGCGGGGCCACCTTCCAAAGCTGCTCCGAGTCAAACTGCATGATCACCACGATCATGATCGTCCCGATGATGTACCAGGCCAGCTGCATCAGGACCGTCCGGGTCACGTTGACGCTCGTCTTATCATGAACCGCCGCGACGTAGATCGCCGCCAGTCCAATCAAGGCCAGCAGAAGAACGCAAAAAATGATCCCCCAGTCGATTCGCGACTCGTTCTCATTTCGTTGCGAGCGTTGCATTATTTTCTCTCTCCTTCACTCTAGCCTTGGTGCAAGTGGTACTGGGCCAGGATCGTTTCCAGCCCCTCCTCTTGCGACTTGACGGAGAAGGTCTCGCCGCTGTCCTCTAAGGTTGCCTTAAAGCGGGTGCCGTCGGCGATCACTTCGCCAATCACCCGGTCGCGGATCAATACCTGTTCCACCGATTGCCCCTGGCGTTCAATATCATTCACACTGACAGAAATCGTCTTTTCCTTTTTTGCCACGTTTTCACCTCTACCAATCTTTTCTCTTCATTCCGAGCCACTTCACCGGCACCGGGTCGACACCGCCCTTGGAAAAGGGCTGGCAACGCAACAGGCGCCAGCATCCCAGGATTACTCCCCACCAGCCGAAGCCCTCCACGGCCTCGACCATGTACTCCGAACAAGTTGGTTCAAAACGACAAACGCGGTAGGGCCGCCGGGCAGAAATTCCCCGTTGGTACCACCGCACCAGTCGAACCACAATTTTACTTCCCATGACGGCGCTTCTTGCGCTTGCGTTGCTTCGGTTCGTCGCCCTGCATCCGTTCCAGCATCTCGCCGGCCCCCTTGGCCACGTTGTCCAACGGGTCTTGGGAAACCACTACCGGCACCTTCAGGTGTTCGCTGAAGAGTTGGTCCAAGCCGGACAGAAGCGACGTCCCCCCGGTCAGCATGACCCCGCGGTCGATGATGTCGCTGGCCAGTTCCGGCGGCACCGTTTCGAGAACCGAAATCGCCGCCTTGACAATTTGTTGTAGGGTGTCGTGGAGGGCCTCTTCAACCTCGTTTTGGTTGATTTCGACCTGGTTTGGCATCCCGGTGGCCACGTCGCGACCACGGACGGCCATCGTCTTCGGTTCGGCCACCTTGAGGGCGGTCCCGAGTTCGATCTTGATCTTCTCGGCGGTGTGTTCACCGATTACCAGCCCGTGCTTCTCCTTAATCATTGCGGCAATGTCCTGGTTCATCTGGTCCCCAGCCAGGCGCAGGGACTGGCTGGTGACGATGTCGCCGAGGGAGAGGACAGCGATGTCGCAGGTCCCACCCCCCATGTCGATTACCATGTTGCCGCTTGGCTTAAAGATGTCGAGCCCGGCGCCGATTGCGGCCACCTTCGGCTCGTATTCAAGGTAGACCTTGCCCCCACCGGCTTGCTCGGCGGCCTGGATGATCGCCTTGCGTTCGATTTCGGTGATGTTGGTTGGGGCGCAGATCATGATGTTGGGCTTGGAAACGAAGCCCTTCACGCTCAGTTTGCCAATGAAGTAGGCCAACATTTCCTGGGTAATATCAAAGTCGGAAATTACCCCGTTCTTCAGTGGGCGGATTGCCCGAATGTTACTTGGGGTCCGGCCAACCATCCGGTACGCCTCGGAACCGACGGCCAACACCTTATTGGTTTGCGTGTCAACTGCAACCACGGAAGGCTCGTTCAACACGATCCCCTTCCCTTGCACATAAATCAGGACGTTTGCCGTACCAAGGTCAATTCCGATATCCTTTGCCATCTTGTTCTCCTTCCGAAACTTTGCTAAATCGTTTGATATTATACCACACCCCGGGCAAACTGGGCTGGCCTTGGCCGGTCTTAACCAAAACGCAAGGAGTCCACCGTCGCTACCCCGCGAACCAGGTTGGCCCCCAGGCCCTGGAGGCGGTCCGTTAGGTTAACCACCGCCTCCTCGATCCGCTCAACCTCGGGCAGCCAGGTGTTTTGTTTGAGCGGCAGGGCCAGCAAGTAGAGGGCCAGGCCGGCGGCGGCGCTGACGTAGTGGGCCTCCTCGGGCATCTGGGCCAGCGGGCCGTGGCTCACCAGGTCGCCGCCGTCTTCCTGCATCACCGTGCCCAGGCTTTCGACCAGTTCGGGCCAGAAGAAGGGCTTGGCCAGGCGGCTGCCGCCGAGCTGGCGGGCGTGGAGGGCCAGGAGAGCCGCCTCCACCCGCGGGTCGGCCAGCTTGGTCAGGGCCGGTTGCTCGTCGGCCGGCAAGAGGATCCGGGTGCCGATCACCCGGATGCCGTTGCGCTGAACGATCACCGTGTTGCCGGCCGCCTCGAGGTGGTCGAGGAGGGGCTGGAGGTAATCGGCCATCGCCCCGCTTACCAGCAGGTCGCCGGCGGTCAGGGCCCCGGCCACCAGGTAGACGGCCGCCTCGCCCTGGTCATCGTTGATGTAGTGGTCGGCGGAGTGGAGAGCGGTCACCCCCTGGATGCGGAGGGTCTGCCCCTTTCCCTCGTGAATCCGCGCCCCCATCTTCTGCAGGAGGGCAACCAGTTCGGCCAGGGCCGGAACCTTGGGCACCCGATTGAGGACGGTGATCCCGCGGGTGAGGGTGGCAACGGTGATCGCCGTCACCGCCGCCGCCAGGCTGACCCCACCGAGGTCGAGGGTCGTCCCGGTCAAGAACTGGGCGGTCAGCTTGGTGGCGTTGCCCTCGTTTTCCACTTGGGCGCCCAGCTGGGTGAGGACCTTCGTGATTTCCCGTATTTCCCGGGAAATTTCCGCCGTCTTGCCGGCCGGCAGGGTCACCTGCTGGCAGCGGGCCAGCACCGTTCCGGCCGCCAGGAGGTTGCCCAGCTCGAGCGGGGCCGGGGTAATGTGCCAGCCGGCGTCGAGCTTGAGGACCTGCTTTGGGCGGTCAAAGACGATCCGCACCCCCAGTTGCTGGAGGAACTTATTCATCGCCACCACCGCCGCGCGGGCCGGCACGTGATCGAGGATCACCGTTCCGCTGGTGGCCAGCAGGCTGGCCGCCTGGCAGGCGAGGATCGCCTGCTCGTCACTTGAAATTTCCACCGTTCCCCGCAGGGGGGCACCACCAATTACCTTTAACTCAGTCACCATTCTCACCTAATTTAACATGCCAAGGGCCCCGCGAAGGACCGTGAAGAAACCAATGAAGAAGTTTGCGCAGCCGCTGCCGACGGCGACCGCCACCAGCACCAAGACCAGCGGCAGGCTCTGCGGTGGCCGCCGGAAGGCCCGCTCGAGGTTGAGCGTCTTCAGCCCCCAGAGGGTGATGAAGATGAAGCCAACCTGAACCAGGAGGTTGATGAGCGAGCTAGTACCCTGATATTCCACCAAATCGATCCTTTCTGTCGTAAATGGGCACCGCACTAAGGGCGCCCGACTTTCTTAATTTTACCAGCTAAATTTTAAATTTTCACTAAGTCTGCCGAACAAAAAAGGCAGAACCAGGAAATTCCTGCTTCTGCCTTTTAACCACTCGGTTGAACCTATTGTTGTCCCGAAACGCGCAGCCGGTTGAGGGCGCGGGCCAAGTGAACCTCGGCACGGGCCAGTTCGTCGGCGTTGTGTTCCTGCTTGGCGTGGGCAATTGCCTCTTCCGCCCGGGTCTTGGCGTCCTGGGCCCGCTTGACATCAATCTTGCCCGCGAGCTCGGCACTACCAGCCACGACGGTCGCTTTTTGACCGTCGAAGTCAATGAAGCCCCCGTTGACGGCAACAACGGTGTCTGCCCCCTCACCATCGTGCTTTAAGCGCACCTCATCGATGGCCAATGCCGCGATGATTGGTTGGTGGTTCTTGAGTAAGCCCATTTGCCCCTCGCTGGTCTTCATGATCAGCATCGTTGCGGGGTGGTTGTACACGGTCCCATCAGGAGTGACAATGGTGACGTCAAAAGTCGAATCAGCCATGGTCAACCCTCCTATTCGTTGCTAGTGGCCGCCTGCATCTTCTTTGCCTTTGCGACAACTTCGTCGATCCCGCCGACCAGCCGGAAGGCTTCTTCCGGAAGGTCGTCGTACTTCCCATCAAGGATTGCCTTGAAGTCCTTCACCGTTTGTTCCAGCGGCACGTAGGCCCCTGGTTGGCCGGTAAATTGTTCGGCAACACTGAAGGATTGGGAAAGGAAGTTTTGGATCCGCCGGGCCCGGGCAACGATCGTCTTTTCCTCGTCGGACAGTTCGTCCATCCCGAGGATCGAGATGATGTCTTGCAGTTCCCGGTACCGCTGGAGCACGTGTTGTACCCCGGTGGCGACTTCGTAGTGTTCCTTGCCGACGATTTCCGGGGCAAGGGCGGTCGAAGTCGAAGCCAGCGGGTCCACGGCTGGGTAAATCCCGATTTGGGTCAGCCGCCGTTCCAGGTTGGTCGTGGCGTCCAAGTGGGCGAAAGTCGTGGCCGGGGCCGGGTCGGTGTAGTCGTCGGCCGGCACGTAAACCGCTTGGATCGAAGTGATCGACCCCTTCTTGGTCGAGGTAATCCGTTCTTGGAGTTGCCCCATTTCCGTGGCCAAGGTTGGTTGGTAACCAACGGCCGACGGGATCCGCCCGAGGAGGGCCGAAACTTCAGACCCGGCTTGGGTGAAGCGGAAGATGTTGTCGATGAAGAGCAAGACGTCTTGCCCCTTCACGTCCCGGAAGTATTCGGCAATCGTCAACCCGGTCAGGGCAACCCGCATCCGGGCACCCGGCGGTTCGTTCATTTGCCCGTAGACCATGGCAGTCTTTTCCAAGACCCCCGAGGCCTTCATTTCGTAGTACATGTCGTTCCCTTCACGGGTACGTTCACCAACCCCCGTGAAGACGGAAATCCCGTTGTGCCCTTGGGCGATGTTGTGGATCAGCTCTTGGATCAGGACGGTCTTCCCAACCCCGGCCCCACCAAAGAGCCCGATCTTACCACCCCGGACATACGGGGCAAGCAGGTCGATAACCTTGATCCCGGTTTCCAGGATTTCGGTTTGGGTACTCAATTCTTCGTACTTCGGTGCGTCGCGGTGAATCGGCATCCGCTTGGCATCTGAGCCAAAGGCCGGTCCATCGTCAACCGGGTCCCCTAAGACGTTAAACACCCGACCCAGGGTCTCGTCACCAACCGGCACGCTGATTGGGGCGGCAGTGTTTTCAACCACCATCCCCCGCGTTAACCCGTCGGTCCCGTCCATGGCAATCGTCCGAACGACGCCGTCACCCAGTTCAAGGGCAACTTCGACCGTCAGGACCTTGTCATCGGCCTCTTGGATCTTCAAGGCAGTGTTAATTTCAGGAAGCTTTTCGTCTAAGGGAAACTCAACGTCAACAACTGGCCCAATGACTTGAACAACTTTACCAGTAGCGCTCATTTCATTTCCTCCAAAATCTCAAATTATTCTTGGGCGGTCATCCCACCGGTGATTTCGGTGATTTCGGTCGTGATGGCGGCTTGCCGGGCGCGGTTATATTGCAACTGGAGGGTTGAAATAATCTCGTCGGCGTTGTCCGAGGCCGAACTCATTGCGTTGGCACTCGAGGCATGCTCGCTCGTCTTGGCATCCAAAATCGCCCCGTAAATCAAACTCTCGGCAAATTGGGGAACCAGCTTGCTGATCAATTCAGACAGGTCTGGTTCGAGGTCGTATTCGGCCCCAATCGGCCCTTTGCTAGCGTGGTCTTCGTGCATCGCCAGGGACTCCGCCGAAATCGGCAGGGCAAGTTCCACCCGGTCGTGGGAAACGATCCGGTTCACGTAGTGGCTGTAGGCCAGGTACAACTGGTCGTAAATGCCATCCGCGTACATCTTTACCGCCCCGCGAACGATTCCGTGGACCTCCCGGTAGGTCGGGACGTCGCTAATCCCGGTCGATTCAAAGACAACGTTCATTCCACGCTTCTTAAAGAACTCGGTCCCGGTCCGCCCCACCGTCAGGAAGACGGTGTTTTCCTTGGTCAGACCTTCTTTTTTCATCCGGTCGAGGGTGGCCTTGATCACGTTACTATTGTATGATCCCACCAGCCCGCGGTCGGACGTCACGACTAAGATCCCGGTCTTCTTGACCGGACGCTTGGTGAAGAGGGTCCCGAGGTGGTCTTTATCATCGGAAACCCCGTTCTTTAAGGTCGCGTTATGAGATTTAACCAGGCTCGCAAGCACCGACTTAACCCGGGCTGCGTAATCTTCGTAGGTCTTGATGTGACCCTGAATCTGGTTGAGCTTGGCCGTGGAAACCATTTGCATGGCCGAGGTAATCTGGCGCGTGTTGCGCGTGGACTCCAGGCGCCGCTTAACGGCAGCTAATGAAGCTGGCACTAAATCTCACCGTCCTTTCTTCGCGGTCAATTCTTAGTCCTTGGCCTCGTCTTTATTCGTGGTAGCTTTTTTAGTGACCTGGAAAGTGCCGGCAAATTCGGCAACCGCCTTTTCGAGGGCGTCGCCTTCCGGCAGCTTGCCAGTCGACTTGATTTGGTCGTACAGATCTTGGTGGTTAGCGTGCATGAAGGCCGCTAATTCCTCTTCGAAGCGCAGCACGTCGGCAACTGGAATCTTGTCGATGAAGCTGTGCCCGAGGGCAAAGAGGGTGACCACTTGTTGTTCGATCGGTTGACCTTCGTGGAGACCTTGCTTGAGGACTTCCACCGTCCGTTCCCCACGGGCCAACTTGGCTTGGGTGGCCTCGTCAAGGTCGGACCCGAACTGGGCAAAGGAAGCCAGTTCGTTGTAGGAGGCGATGTCCAGCCGCAGGGTCCCGGAAACCTTCTTCATCGCCTTGATTTGGGCGTCCCCCCCGACCCGGGAAACCGAAGTCCCGGCGTCGATGGCCGGCCGTTGACCAGCGTAGAAGGAGTCGGCGTTCAAGAAGATTTGCCCGTCGGTGATCGAAATCACGTTGGTCGGGATGTAGGCCGACACGTCCCCGGCTTGGGTTTGGATGATCGGCAGGGCGGTCATCGAACCACCGCCCATGTCGTCGGACAGGCGGGCGGCCCGTTCCAGCAAGCGGGAGTGGGTGTAGAAGATGTCCCCCGGGTAAGCTTCCCGGCCCGGTGGCCGCCGCAGGATCAGCGACAGTTCCCGGTAGGCATCGGCTTGCTTGGACAGGTCATCGTAAACGATCAGAACGTCACGGCCGTTGTACATGAACTCTTCCCCCATCGCCGCGCCGGCGTATGGAGCAATGTAGAGCAACGGTGCCGGGTTGGAGGCACTGGCGGAAACGACGATCGTGTAGTCGAGCGCCCCGTAGCGCCGCAGGGTTTCCACCTGGGTGCGGACGGTTGATTCCTTTTGCCCAATCGCAACGTAAACACAGATTACGTTTTGGTCCTTTTGGTGAATGATCGTGTCGATCGCAATCGAGGTCTTCCCGGTCTTGCGGTCCCCAATGATCAATTCCCGTTGGCCCCGGCCAATCGGAACCAGGGCGTCGATAACCTTGATCCCGGTTTCCAGCGGCACGGAAACACTCTTCCGTTGCATAACCCCGGGAGCCTTCTTTTCAATTGGCCGCGTTTTGTCGGTCTTGATCTCGCCAAGGCCATCCAGCGGGCGGCCGAGCGGGTCAACAACCCGGCCAAGCAGGCTGTCACCAACCGGAACTTCCATGATCCGGCCGGTCCGCTTTACCGTATCGCCTTCGCGGATGCCCGTGAAGTCCCCCAAAATAACGATCCCGACATCGTTACTTTCGAGGTTTTGGGCCATCCCGAAGACGCCGTTACTAAATTCGAGCAACTCACCAGCCATGGCGTTTTCCAAACCATCGGCGCGGGCAACCCCGTCCCCTACGTAGGTTACCGTCCCCGTTTCTTGAACGGACACGTCATCTTGGTAGTTGGCGAGTTGCTTTTTGATGAGTGAACTGATTTCCTCAGTTTTGATGCTCATACAAATCTCACCTCTTCGAGTACAAATGTTATTTAATCAGTAAGCGACGAATTTGGTCAATCTTGGTCTTGAGGCTACCGTCGATCGTCCGGTGTTGGGCGGTGACGATTACCCCACCAATGATTGATTCATCTACTGTTTCGTGCAAAACGATTTCCTTGGCCCCAAAGCGGGTCAAGAGGTTTTGCTTGAGTTGAGCGCGCCGTGATTCATCCAGAGCAACCGCAGTAACTACGTCGGCATGAACCCGCTTGTTTTCCAGATCGTACCGGCGTTCAAACTCATCGATAATTGCGACCATCGCGTTCATCCGGCCGTAATCAAAAACCATCTGGATCAGGTTGGCCACCGGTTGGCTGACGCCTTCCTTGAGGGCCTGAAGCAGCGATTCCTTTTGGGCTAAGCTGAGCTTAATCCCAGAAAGCATTGGGGCCAGACGCGGGTTTTCGTTAAAAACGTCCCGCAGGGCCATGAGCTCTTGGTGGACCGAAGCAAGCTGGTCTTGCTCCTGAGCCAATTCAAACATGGCGCGCGCATAGCGGTTCGCAACCGTTTGAAGATCAAGACTCATGTTTTACCAACCCTTCAATGTACGAATCAATTAAGGCTTTTTGATCATCCGCGTTTAATTCCTTTTGGATGAGCTTGGAAGCAATCTCAATAGACAGGTTTGCAACTTCGTCCTTGGCACCACGAAGGGCATCTTCGCGGGCTTGCTTGGCGTCCTTTTCGGCCTGGGCCTTGAGGTTTTGCGCATCGGCTTGGGCCGTTGCCACAATCTGGTCCCCTTGGGTTTGGGCCGACTTCTTGGCTTGGTCAACGATCTTGGCAGCTTCGGCTTGAGAACCCTTCAGTTCTTCTTGCCGCTTGGCAGCCAGGGCAGTTGCTTCCTCGCGCGCCTGCTTGGCGTTGTCGAGGTCGCTAGCGACCGTCTTGGCCCGCTTTTCCATCATCTGGGTTACTGGCTTCCAAACGAAGTGCCATACCAAGAGGGCCATGATGATGAATGAAACCAAGTAAAAGAGCATGTCGCCAAGGTACAAGCTGTTGGACTCAGCAATTACCAACATCTATTGCACCTCCTTTCCATTCACGAGTAAATTCCTACTTGTTCATTACCAAGAAGGCAATAACGATGGAAAGGATCGGCAAGGCTTCGATCAAACCAACCCCGATGAACATCGTCCCCCGCAGGGTCCCGGACATTTCCGGTTGACGGGCCATCCCGTCGATCGTGTGACTGATAACCAAACCGTTACCAACCCCAGCACCAATAGCCGCCAAACCAGCAGCGATACCTGCAGCAAGTGCACCCATAATTAAGTTCCTCCTTAAATGAAGTGGTTATTCCTCAGTTACCTTCCGAGAAATATAAACCGTCGTTAATGTTACAAAGACATATGCTTGGATCGAGCCAATGAAGACCGAGAAGGCTTGCCAAATCATTTCCAGTGGCAGGCTAACGATCATCGTTGGAATCCCATGGGAAAAGGCCATTTCGGCTAATAGCTTCAACAGCATTTCACCAGCAAAAATATTACCAAAGATCCGGAGCCCCAGCGTTAAGAAATTACTAAATTCCTCGACGAGGTTAATGGGAAGCATTAACGCACTCGGGGAGAGGTACTCCTTGAAGTAGCCTTTGAGACCCTTTTGGGAAATCCCCGCGAAGTGGGTCAGGGTAATGACACACAGCGAGAAGGTTAAAGTTACCACCGGATCAGCCGTTGGACTCTTGATCAATTCGTGACCATTCCAGCCGAATTGGAGAATCAACCCCAGTTGGTTGGCAATGAACAGGAAGACAAACAGCACGAAGATGAAGAAGCTGTAGTTGCCCACCTGGTCGGCCGGCATTTGCGAGCGGACAACCCCGTTCGTAAAGTCGATGATCCACTCAATCACGTTCTGGCCCCCGGTTGGCTTCAGGGTTAGCTTGCGCGAAAGGGCAAACAGGATGAAGAAGGTCAACACGAAGACCAAGGTTCCAGAGAGAATGTTGGCCCAGTTGAAGGTCAAGCCGAACAGCTCAAAAGTAAACGCATCACCGCCCATTTACATCTCACCTCTTTTTCTCATAACATTGAATTGTAATTTATTGCCTTAATCACTAAAAAAGCTTAGACACCTAAGTTACAGAAAATAATATAGCATTGTTTAAGGAAAAATTCAAAACCGCTTATTTTACCGGCAAACCGCTACCAACGCCCGGGATTTAAGGAAGGAAGCGGTTCACCAATTTGACGGCCGTTAATCGCATTTTCTTATTTAAGGGGCCGCCGACCGGGGCAAACTCTCATGAGATTCTCACCGTGGGACTCATCACCCCCAGCGCCCCCGCTTCGATTGGCCACCCGCGGCCGCCCAAGTGCCCCCAAAATCAAAAACAAGCGGGGAGGAATATCGCAAAAGACGATATCTCTCCCCGCTTGTCGAACCGCCCTGCCGCAGCGCTGGTCTCCCGCCAGCGGCAATTGGGCAATTATAACTAAATCTAATCCAGCCGTTCCTTCCTGCGACGGATGCCCCGGAAAGGGACTACTCCTCGCTCCGCGCCTCTTCGGGAAGGATCAGGTTGAGGACGATTCCGAGGACGGCGGCCACCGCCAGGCCGGAGAACTCGTACTGGCCGAGCTTGAGGTAGGCGTTGCCGATCCCGATCACCAGGATCACCGAGGCGATCATCAGGTTGCGCTTCTGGTTGAAGTCAACGTGGCGCTCGATCAACACCCGCAAGCCGGAGGAGGCAATCACCCCGAACAAGAGGAAGGAAATCCCCCCGATCACCGGCGACGGGATCGATTCGATCAAAGCCGAGAGCTTGCCGACGAAGCTGAAGAAGATGGCGAAGGCGGCCGCCCCGGCGAGGACGAAGACCGAGTGGACCCGGGTGATCGCCAGCACGCCGATGTTTTCCCCGTAGGAGGTCACCGGCGGGCCCCCGACGAAGCCGGCAATGATCGAGGCCGTCCCGTCCCCGGCGAGGGTGTGGTTGAGGCCCGGATCCTTGAAGTAGTTGCGGCCGGTCAGTTCGTCTAAGACCATGATGTGACCGAGGTGCTCGGTCATGGTAACGAAGGCGATCGGCGCCATGCTCAAAATCGCCCCCCAGTAAAACTTCGGGTGGTAGGTCACGAAGGGCACCTGGAAGTCCGGCAGGCTGAACCAGTGGGCACTGGCAACCCCGGAAAAGTCAACGATCCCAAAGAGGCAGGCAATCAGGTAGCCGCCGACGATCCCCAAGAGGATCGGGATCAGCCCTAAAAAGCCCTTGAAGTACATGTTGAAGGTGATCGTGATCAGGAGGGTCAAGAGGGCGACGACGAAGTATTTCAAATCATAAGTGCTGCCGTTGATCGTCGCGTCCTTGGCCGCGGTCGCCGCCAGGGATAAACCAATTACCATCACGATCGGGCCGACCACGATTGGCGGCAGGACCTTGTCGATCCAGTCCGACCCGACCGCTGACACGATCAGGGATACGATCAGGTAGACGCAGCCGACGGCCACCGTCCCCTGGGCGATCCCCGGGTAGCCGGTGGTCTTCATCAGCGCCATCATCGGCACGATGAAGGAAAAACTCGACCCCATGTAGGCCGGGATCTTGTGGCGGGTGATCAAGAGGTACATCAGGGTCCCGACCCCGGAACTAAAGAGAGCGATCCCCGGGTTGAGCCCCACCAGGATCGGCACCAGGACCGTCGACCCAAACATTGAAAACATGTGCTGCAAAGAGAGGCCAAACCATTGCAGGGGGGCCGGCCGCTCGTCGACATCCAGCACGACGTCACGCTTGTCTTGCATGCGCAAACTCCTTTCACCAAAAACGCCCCCGGGGTCCAATTCCCCAGAGGCGTTTTGGTGGCATCCCCCACCGCATTCTACGCACCTTTGGGGCCTCACGGGACCCGCATTAAAGGACCTTTTTGCTTGATTGTGCTTATTCTACTGAATCGGCCGAGCCCTGTCAAACATTTGAACCGCTTTCCGGCGAATGGTTGCGCCGGTAGATCACCATCGCGGCGGTGACCGGGACGGTGATGATCACCGCGGCAAAGGAGACCAGGACGATCACCATCTCGTGACCGAAGATCTTGTTGTTCAAGATCGTCCCCAGCGAGTAGTGGAGGCCCAAAAACCAGATGAAGAGCGCCAGCAGACTGCCGGCGAAGCCGAAGAAGAGGGTGTTGAGGGTGGTGCCGATGATTTGCTTGCCGATCATCATCCCGTTGCCAAAGAGGCGCCGGTTGGGCAGGTTCGGGTGGGTGGCCAGGATCTCGGTCAGCCCGGCGGCGACCGCCATCGCCGCCTCGGCAATCGCCCCGAGGGTCGACAGGAAGGCCGCCGCGATCGTCACGCTCAGGTAGGAAATCCCGATCTGAATCGACATCCCCTCGAGGTCGTCGCTGTCTTCGAGGCTAAAGCCCTGAACCAGGACGAGGTGCTCGATTAAGATGATCAAGCCGAGCATGGCCGCCGCCACGATGCAGGAGGCCAAAAAGGCCGGGATGGTGGTTTTCAGGTCGTCTTCTCCCATGAAAATCGTGATCGCCAGGATGACCACCCCGAGGCCGGCGCTCACCCAGACCGCCGGCACCTGGAGGGCAATCAGAATCAGGCCAAAGTAGAGGAAGCCGAAGTTGAAGAGCAGGCTCAAGAAGGCCGCCCAGCCCTGCTTGCCCCCCACCAGGACCATCAGGACCAGGAGAATCAGCCCGAGGGCGTTAATTGTTGACATGCTACCCCCTCCTTCCGAGCAAGATGGCGGCAAAGAGGCTGACCAGCGGCACCGCCAGCACGATCCCGATCCCCGAGATCAGGCTCTGGACCGTCCCGAGGCTCATGTTCATGTTGAAGGTGTAGGCCAACGAATTGCCGTTTTTGAGGTACATCAAAGCCGAGGTGAAGGTATCGGCCAAGAAGATCATGAACAAGACGTTGACCAGCGGCCCCATGATTGACTTGCCGACGTTGCGGCCCGACCAGAAGAGTTGGCCGAAGGAGACGTCCGGGTCGAGCGTCTTGAGCTCAAAGAGGGTCGCCACGATGTCGGAGGCCTCGTCCATCACCGCCCCGAGCGAGCCGAGCAGGGTCTCGGCCAAGAAGAGCGGCCGCGGCACCTGGGTGACGTACTGCATTGACTCGTAGTAGACCCCGCGGGCCCCGGTCCAGGTGATCACCAGGGCGCTGAGCCCCACCGCCACCGCCGTTGCCAAAATCGTGGCCGCCAGGGTGGCCAACATCTTCTTGGTTGGCCCGAGGACGATCACCAGGCTGGCGGCGGCAAAGCAGAGGGCCAGGATGGCGAAGATCCAAAAGGCGTTCCAGTCCTGGAACTTGAGGTCCACCTCGATCGCAATCACGAAGAGGAGGACGTTCAAGAGCACCGAGGCCAGGGCCAGGCTGCCGGCCGTGCCGAGGGTCAGGATCAAAAGCATCATCACCAGCCAGGCCAGCATCACTAGCGGGCGGTCGCGCTTGTAGCCGCTGACCTCGGCCGTCAGCCGGCCGTGCTTTTTAACCAGTTGGGTCAGGAAGACTTGGTTTCCCTTCTTGTAGGCCTGGTCGAGCCCCTGGGACTTGGTGTAGGTGTTGGTAACGGTCAGGCGCTTCCCCCGGTAGGTTCCGTTGAGCAACCGCAGCTTGAGCCGTTGGGTGATCTGGTAGTCAACGTTTTCAAACTGGTCCTTGACCCGGGTCGTCTTGACCGTTTGCGCCGCCTCGACGCGGGCGATTGGCTTTTGGTAGAGGCGCTGGTTGTGGCCCATGAAAAACCAAAGCGCCACCCCGACCACCAAAAAGAGGCCGAGCAGGCGCTTGCGCCAACCGGCAAGTTGCCAATTCATTTTCTGTCCCCTCTCTGCTTGGTCCGACCAGTAAGGTACTCGCCGAACCAATTCACAAAATCAGTATCAAATTTTACACCCTTCTCCCCCAGGGGCGGCCCTTCTTTACCCTTTTATAAGTAATTCTTCACTAGCAGAAAACGAAGCTGGAAAAAAAGGTTTAAAGCGCTCCGTACAGCTAAGTGAGAACGGGCTTTGGCACGGGGACCGGGCCGGAGTTCGTTCTTGCGCAGCTGCTAGGAGCGACCTTTTTTCCCGCAATTGCAGAGTAACATTAGGAGAAGTCAAAAAGAGGCGGGGAAGAAACTCATTTCTTCCCCGCCCCGTTTGGCAGTTAATTCGTAATTTTTACTTCGTCCCGAAGAGGCGGTCTCCCGCGTCCCCGAGCCCCGGCACGATGTAGCCGTCCTCGTTGAGGTGGTCGTCCAGGGCCGCCGTGTAGAGGTCAACGTCCGGGAAGGCCTCACGAACGGCTTGGACCCCTTCCGGCGCCGCCACTAGGCAAGCGAACTTCATGTTCTTTTCTTGGCACCCGCGCTTCTTCAAGGCCTCAATCGCCATGATTGCCGACCCCCCGGTGGCGAGCATCGGGTCGACGATGAAGAGTTGCCGCTCGGAAATATCGTTTGGCAACTTAACGAAGTATTCGTGCGGCTTGAGGGTTTCCTCGTCGCGGTACATCCCGATGAAGCCGATCTTGGCCGCCGGGATCAGTTCGGTCATCCCGTCGACCATCCCGAGGCCGGCCCGCAGAATCGGCACGATGGCCACCTTCTTGCCGGCCAGTTCCTTCTTGGTGGTCTTGGTGATAGGCGTTTCCACCTCAACGTCCTTCAGCGGCATCGACCGGGCGACCTCGTAGGCCATCAGGGTCGATAGTTCCCTGACCGTTTCGCGGAAGACCTTGGTCCCCACCCTCTTGTCACGAATCATCGTCAACTTGTGCTGGATCAGTGGGTGATCCAAAACTTCAAACTTGCCCATGTTATTCCACTCCCTTTTGGTTTCTCAACCATTGTACCAAAGAACCCGGCCCCTTGGTGGCCCAAAATGAAATTTTCTGCCGGCTTAGTCTGCCTGCCCCCAGTGGGTGCCGCCGGCCGACTTGTTGAGCCGGTTCATGTAGGCCGCCCCCAGGCCGTCGTTGGCAAAGCCCTGGACGACGATCTGCTTGATTTCCGGCTGCTGGTCGAAGGCGCGCAGGCCGTCGAAGAGCAGGTGCGCAGCGGACACGACGTCGGTCCCCAGAGAGAAGTGCTCGGCGTTGAGCGGGAAGTCAGTGGTGGCAAAGACCGCCGCGGTGGCCATCACGCCGACCGTTCCCGGCTGGGCCTTGATCCAGGTGGCCACCCGGTCCCAGTCGCTCCCCGGATCAACGATGTAGACCTGGGCGTTCGGGGCGTAGTGCTTGTACTTCATCCCCGGGGCCTTGGGAATTTCGTCTTGCTTGACCTTGTGGTGGTTGAGCTCAATCGAGCCGATCACCCGCTCAATGGCAGCCTTGGTGACCGCCCCCGGCCGCAGGATCACCGGCTGAGCGGTCGACAGGTCAAGGACGGTCGATTCGACCCCCACCCTGGTCGGGCCGTCGTCGAGGATCCCGGCAATCTTGCCGTTGAGGTCGTGGAAGACGTGGTTGGCCGTGGTCGGGCTTGGCTTGCCGGAGGTGTTGGCCGACGGCCCGACCAGCGGCACCCCGGCCTGCTTGATCAGATCGAGGGTGGCCTGGTTGGCCGGGAAGCGGAAGGCAACCGTGTCCAGCCCGCCGGTCACCGCCTTGGAAAGGGTGTTGGGCTTGATCTTCAGGATGATCGTCAGCGAGCCCGGCCAGAACTCCTTCATCAGCGCCCGCGCCTTGGCCGGGATTTCGGCGGCGTACTGCTCGACCATTGCCAGCGAGGCCACGTGCACGATCAGCGGGTTGTCACTCGGCCGCCCCTTGGCCAGGTAAACCTGCTTGACGGCCTGTTCGTTGGTGGCGTCGGCACCGAGACCGTAGACGGTTTCAGTCGGAAAGGCCACCAGCTTGCCGGCTTTGATGGCTTGAGCGGCCTCTTGCAAGTCCTCAATTGAATAAATCTTGGTTTCCACGCGTATCTTCCTTCCTATTATAAAGATTGGTAACCGGGAACGGTGATCACTCGCCCGGCCGGTCGCGCTGAACGCGGATCATCCGCATCCGGTCGGCGATGTCGTGCTTGGTGGTCAGCTTGCCGGCCACCCCGACCTCCTTAAAGAGGTCCTTGATCGCCTCTTCCTGGCGCCAGCCGGTTTCGCCAAAGAGCTGGCCGGTCGGGGTCAGGTACTCCTCCAGTTCGCCAAAGAGGCGGCGGTAGAAGCCGAGGCCGTTTTCCGCGGCGAAGAGGGCCAACGGCGGCTCGTAGTTGATCACCGCCTGGTCCATCTCCGGCAGCTCGTTGAGGCCGATGTAGGGCGGGTTGGTGACGATCAGGTCGAACTGCTGACCGCGCAGGTTGGCGAAGAGGTCGCTTTCGACCTGGGGAAGGTTGGTGCCGTGGAGGCGTTGGTTGGCCAGCGCCACCCGCAGGGCCCCGGTCGAAATATCGCTTAGGGTAACCTGCCAGTTGGGCCGCTCGAGGGCGAGGGTGATCCCAATCACCCCGCTCCCGGTACCGAGGTCGAGCACCTTCAAGGGCTGGTCGGCCGGCACCGAATCGAGCACCCACTCAACCAGCTCCTCGGTCTCGCTCTCCGGAATCAGGACGTCCTTGTTGACGACGAAGACGCGGCCGTAAAAGGGCGCCTTGCCGACCACGTACTGGGGCGGCTCGGCCTTGGCGATCCGCTCGACCGCCCGGCGAAAGCGCAGGACCTCGTCGGCCGGCATCTGGTCGCGGTTGTGCAGAACCAGGTCAGTCAGCTTCCAGTCGTGAATCATTTCGAGGATGAACTGGGGGGTGGCGGGGTCCATCCCCGCTTCCCGCAAAAAAGAAGAAGCCCACCGCTGGGCTTCAAAGTAGGTCCAATTGCTATTCATCGCGGAGCTGCTCCAACTTCTTGGCCTGGTCGGCGATGATCAGGGCCTCGATGATTTCGTCGAGGTCGCCGGCCATTACCTTGTCCAGCTTGTTCAGGGTCAGGCCGATCCGGTGGTCGGTCACCCGGTTTTGCGGGAAGTTGTAGGTCCGGATCCGCTCCGAGCGGTCCCCGGTCCCGATGGCGTCCTTGCGCTTAGCGTCGTAGGCCGACTGTTCCTTTTGTTGGTAGTAGTCGTAAACCCGCGCCTTCAGGATCCGCATCGCCTTGGCCCGGTTTTGCTGTTGCGAACGCTCGTCTTGCATCGCAACCACGATCCCGGTTGGCAGGTGGGTCATCCGCACGGCCGAGGAGGTCTTGTTGATGTGTTGGCCCCCGGCCCCGGAGGAGCGATAAACGTCGACCCGGATGTCCTTGGGGTCGAGCTCGATTTCCACGTCCTCGGCCTCCGGCATTACCCCGACCGTGGCGGTGGAGGTGTGCACCCGGCCGGCCGATTCGGTTACCGGCACCCGCTGAACCCGGTGGGCGCCGTTTTCAAACTTGAGCTTGGAGTAGACGTTGTCGCCGGTGATCATCATCGCGATTTCCTTGAAGCCGCCAACCTCGGTTTCGGTCTGGTCGATGATTTCAACCTTCCAGCCCTGCTTTTCGGCGTAGCGCAGGTACATGCTGTAGAGGTCGGCCGCAAAGAGCGAGGCCTCGTCCCCGCCGGCCGCCCCGCGGATTTCCATGATGATGTTCTTGTCGTCGTTGGGGTCCTTTGGAATCAGGAGAACTTCCAGTTCCTTTTCCAGCTCGGCCTGGCGCTGCTTGCTTTCGGAGAGTTCCTCCTTGGTCAGCTCGGTCAGCTCCGGGTCGGAGGAATCGCGGAGTAGTTCCTCGTCGTCCTTGATCGTTTGGGTGACCTCCTGGTACTCGTGGTACTTTTCCACCGTTTCGCGCAGGCTCCCCTCTTCCTTGGAGAGCTTCATGAAGCGTTGCGAGTCGGCGATCACTTCCGGGTCGGAAATCAGCTCGTTGAGCTCGTCGTAACGGTCGGCGACCGCTTGCAACTTGTCAAAAATTTCGTCCATTTGCATTAGTTCTTACCTCTCTCTAAGGGCGCGGGGTGAAAGTAGTGATGACGACAAACCGGGTAGTAGGACTCGTTACCCCCGATCTGGACCTGCTCGCCCTGGTAGACCGGCTTGCCGTCGTGAACGCGGAGGTTCATGATCGCCTTGTGCTTGCAGAACCAGCAGATTGTCTTCATCTCTTCGATTTTATCGGCGTAAATGAGCAGGTACTTCGACCCCTCGAAGAGCTCATTCTTGAAGTCATTTTTCAAGCCAAAGGCCATCACCGGGATCCCCAGCTCGTCGACGATTTTGGTGAGCTGGAGGACGTGGGCCTTGGTGAGAAACTGGGCCTCATCAATCAAGACGCAGTAGAGTGGGTGGTCGACGGCCTGGACTTCGGCGAAGATATCGGTGTCTTCCATCACCGGGGTTACCTGGCGCTTGAGGCCGATCCGGCTGGCGATGATCCCCCGGCCGGCCCGGGTGTCGACGCCGCTCGTGAAGAGTTGGACCGGCTTGCCCTGTTCCTCGTAGTTGTGGGCGACCTTCAGGATGTCGATCGACTTGCCCGAATTCATTGCCCCGTACTTGAAAAATAACTGTGCCAAATCATTCACCCTTTTTGATTGCGTAGTGACTTATATTATAACGGACGCGCGGCAACTTTTAAATAAATTTGGCCAATTTCTTCGCTGGATTGTCGCCAAGCGCCCAAGAGACCGATCGCTTTTCTTTTCCGCCGGAAACGACTATAATTTCAGAATATAACTTGCGAACTAAAGGGGAATTGAAATGTCTGTCAAAAGCACACTCGCTGAGGCCGCCGGGCGGTCTAGTTACTGGTTCTTGCACACCTTCTTCAAGGGCGGCAGCTCCCTGCCGGGTAAGATTACCCTCAAACTCGATCCCAACATCCTCCAGGCCTTCAGCAAAAAGTACGACCTGGTGATCATCACCGGGACCAACGGCAAGACGCTGACGACCGCGCTCAGCGTCCGGGTATTAAAGGAAAAGTATCCCCAGGTGCTGACCAACCCGACCGGCTCCAACATGGCCCAGGGGATTGTCACCACCTTCATCACGGCCCCGCGGCCGAAGAAGAAGGGGCTGGCGGTGCTAGAAGTCGACGAGGCCAACGTGGTCAAGGTCTGCAAGTACATCACCCCGGTCGCCTTCGTGATGACCAACCTCTTCCGCGACCAGATGGACCGCTACGGGGAAATCTACACCACCTACGACAAGATCCTTGCCGGGGTCAAGCTGGCCCCGCAGGCCACGATCATTGCCAACGGCGACGAGCAGATCTTCAACACCAAGGACCTGCCGAACCCGGTCATCTACTACGGCTTCAACCACAACCACGTGGCCGACAGCCAGGCCCCGGCCAATACCGACGGCCTGCTCTGCCCGAAGTGCCAGCACATCCTCCACTACCACCTGCGGACCTACGCCAACCTCGGCGACTACTTCTGCCCGCACTGCGGCTTCAAGCGGCCGGAGTTGACCTACGCCGTTACCAAGCTCGGCCAACTGACGCCGACCAGCTCGACCTTCGAACTTGACGGCCAGGAGTACAAGATCGGCATCGGCGGCCTCTACAACATTTACAACGCCCTGGCCGCCTACGCCCTCGGCCGCTTCCTCGGCGTCGACCAGGCCCAGATCAAGCGCGCCTTCGAATCCGACGAGCGGGTCTTTGGCCGCCAAGAAGTGATCAAGGTCGATGGCAAGGAGGTCACCCTGATCCTGGTCAAGAACCCGGTCGGCCTCAACCAGGTGCTCGATATGATCCTGACCGACCCGGCGCCCTTCTCCTTTGGCTTCCTATTAAATGCCAACTACGCCGACGGGATCGACACCTCCTGGATCTGGGACGGCAACTTTGAGCAACTCAAGGATCACCAGATCCCCTACTTCATGACCGGGGGGGAACGCTACAAGGACATCACCACCCGGCTGAAGATGGCCGGGATCGAGGAACTAACGACCAAGCCCGACCTGAGCGACGTGCTGGAAGAAATCAAGCGGATGCCAACCGAGCACGTGTACCTGCTGGCCACCTACACGGCGGTCCTCCAGCTCCGCAAGCAACTGGCCGAAAAGGGCTACATCAAGGGAGGAATGGACTAATGGCCAAGTACCAACTGAATCTCGCCCACCTCTATGGCAACTTACTGAACACCTACGGCGACGAGGGCAACATCATCGCCCTCCGCTACTATGCCAAGCAGATGGACACCGAAATCACCAGCCAAATCGTCAGCATCGAGGAGGACTTCAAGGCGGATGACTTCGACCTCGCCCTCTTCGGCGGCGGTCAGGACTACGAGCAAATGGTGGTCTCAAAGGACATCCCCAAGAAGCAGGCCGAACTGGCCAAGTTCGTCAACGAGGGCAAGCCGCTTTTGGCCATCTGCGGGGGCTACCAGTTGCTCGGCCAGTACTACGTGGCCGCCGACGGCACCAAGATTCCCGGCGCCGGGATCCTCCCCCACTACACCCTGACCCAGAGTGACCACCGGACCGACCAGGCCAACAAGGCCCGCTTCATCGGTGATATCACGATCAAGAACGAGGAAACCGGCCAGGAATACCATGGCTTTGAAAACCACAACGGCCGCACCTTCCTCGGCGAGGGCGAACGGCCGCTGGGGATCGTTCAGGAGGGTCACGGCAACAACGGCGAGGACCAAACCGAGGGGGCCATCTACAAGCAGACCTACTGCTCCTACTTCCACGGCCCAATCCTGACCCGCAACGGCGAACTGGCCAAGCGGATGCTGCTGGCCGCCCTGAAAAAGAAGTACCCGACCGCCGATTTGAGTGCCCAGCAGGCGCTAAAGATCGCGCCAACCTTCTAGGGGGACCACGATGGACGCCTTTTCAACCCTGATGGTGCTAATCTTCTTCGTCGAATCCTTCTGGGAGGTCCGCCTCTACAGCCGGCTGACCCGCGAGGAACCCGCCCTTCGCGGCGATTCCAAGGACCGGGTCCAGCACGTCTTGCGGCTGGAGCGCCGCTGGAACATGTTTTCCTGGGTAATTGTCTTCGCCGTCTTGGTCCTGCCCGAGCACCTCTTCATGCCCCTTTCCTGCATGTTGGTCCTGTTCGAGACGATCGTGATCATGCGCCTTGACCAGGAGGAGCGGCGGTTAAATAATTAGGATGACTCGTTGCAGACACGTTAAGAATTAGGAAGTGAAGCCAATGGCAAAAGTAAACGTCAAGGCGGCCTTGACCGCCGGCATTGCGGCCGGAGTGATCTCCGGCCTGGTTAAGTTGGGCTGGGAGAACCTCCTGCCCCCGCGGACGCCCAAGCGCGACGCCACCAATCCCCCGCAACGCCTCCTGGAACAGCTGGGGGTGCCAAAAGAGGTGACCCACGCCACCTACTCCTACTCCGGCCACGACCTGCCGGGGGTAAGCTACCTGGTCCACTTCGGCTTCTCGACCGGCTTCGGCGCCCTCTACAGCGTCGGCGGTCAACTGGCCCCGTGGCTGAAGAAGGGCCATGGGGTGCCCTTTGGTCTCGGCGTCTGGGGAGCCTTTCACCTCGGTTTGTTGCCGGCCCTGAAGACGGTGCCGAGCGCCAAGGACCAACCGGCCGAAGAGCACCTGTCCGAGCTGCTCGGCCACGCCGTTTGGATGTGGACGACCGACCTGGTGGCCGCCCAGCTCTACCACCAATTGACCAACGACAAATAATAGGTTACCAAGCAAAAAGACCTTGCTCCCAATTTTGGGAACAAGGTCTTTTTTAGCCCTTCTCGTTGAGGTAGGTGGCAAAGAGCTGGTCGCGCCAGTCGAGGAAGGCGTCGTTCTTGGCCGTCGGGTGGACCCGGTTGGTCAGCACAATCAGGCCGCAGTTTTGCTGGCGGTCGAGAACAATGAAGGTGCCGGTGAAGCCGGTGTGGGCCACCACCGGATGGCGGTCGGCCCCGCGGCTGGCAAAGAGCTTCCAGCCCAGCGCCCGGTTGTGCTGGCCCGGCAGGCGGGTCTGGTCGGTGAATAACTCGGTCATCGCCTCTTCCGTCAACAGGCCCTCCAGGTTGGTTTCCAGCAGGGCGTGGGCGTAGGCCTCCAGGCCCGCCAGGGTGGCGAAGAGGCCGGCACTGCCGCAGTGTTCCCCCAAAACGGCCGCCTTGGGATCATGGGGTTCGCCGACCACCAGGCCGCGCTTGGCGATCAGCTCGGTGGCCACCGCCTCCCCCCTTGGCGGCCGGTAGGTCAATTCCCCTTCCAGGTGAAGGGGGGCAATGATCTCTTCCTGGGCCAGGCGCTGGATCGGCTTGCCGGTGATCTTTTCGGCGATCAGGCCGGCAAAGATCAGGCCGAGGTCGGTGTAGCAAATGTTCTTGGCCAAGTTGCTACCAAAGCTTTCCTCCTTCAGGAGGGCCGCCAGCAGCTCTTGCTGGTTCAGCTCGTCGCGGTGGGGAATGTAGCCCTCGATGCCGGCCGAGTGGGTCAACAGGTCGCGGACCAGGGCGCCGCCCCTTAGCTGGGGTAGGTACTTGGCCACCGGGTCGTCCCAGGAGAGTTCACCGGCCTGCACCAGGCGGGCCAGGGTCGGGGTGGTGGCCACCACCTTGGTCAGCGAGGCCAGGTCGTAGTACATCCCCGGGCGTAGGGGGATCCGCTTGGGGGTCAGGCAGGCATTGCCGGTCTCCTGGCGGAGGGTCGCCGCCCCCTCAAACAGGGCGTAGGACAGGGCCGGGGCGATCGCTTCTTCTCGCAGCTGGCGTAGGGCGGCCAGGGTGCGGGGGTATTTTGCTCGTAGGTCAACCATTAAATCATCCTCTCTTTCCCCCTAGGATGCCGCCTCCGCTGGCGGCTGTCAAGTCAGCCTTCGGCCTTCAGCGGGGCGTGGACCATCTTGATGTGGGGGGTGTGGTTGAAGATGAACTGGTCGCCCACCGCGCGGAAGTTGGCCCGCTCGTAATAGCCCTGAACCTGGATCTGGGCCTCAATTTCGACCGGCAGTTCCGGGTAGTGGTCGCCGATCACCTTCATGATCTCTTCGAGCAACTCGCGCCCGACCCCCTGGCCGCGGACGGCCTTGCTGGTGGCCACCCGGCCGAAGACCACCTTCTGGCCGTCGTCGCTCAAGAAGATCCGCGCGTAGGCCACCACCTCGCCGCTCGGGGCGGTCTTGAAGAGGTGGAGGGCCTGCGGGTCGATCTGGTCGACCTCCTGGTAGACGCGGTCCTGCTCGACGACAAAGATCTTCGTCCGCAGGTACAGGATCTGGTAGAATTCCTCAACCGTCAGTTGCTTGAAAGTCTTTACTTGCCACATTTTACTTTCCTTCTCTCTTAAATAACAGCTTATCAATCGTTGCGAAGCTGGCGTACAGCTCTTCCTGCTCGGCCGTGCTCAGGTCGCGAATCAGGTCAACCAGCTGGTCATCGGAGCGGGTGTTGATCTGCGCAAAGACCCGGCGTCCTTCCGGCGTCAAGCGGAGCTGGACCGAACGCGAATCGGTCGGCGAGGGCAGCTTCTCGATCAGCCCCCGCTTGACCAGGCGATTGATCGTCCGGCTGGTGTAGCTGCGGTCGAGGCCGAGCCGGCTGGCCACCTGCATCGGGGCGGTCAGGTGGTTGAGGCCGATTTCGATCATGATCCGCCCCTCCGGCCAGGAAAGGGTGGTGCCGAAGATCTGCTTGTTCATCACCCCCAGCACCCGGGTGTAATCGCGGTTCAACTGGCGAATCCGCCTGATTTTCTCGGTGGTGAGCATCGAATCCCTCCTTTGGTTAATTATCCTAGCGCAGATAGTGGCTTTTGTCCACTAAAAATCACCAGAATTTGTCTCCGCACCCAAGCAAAATGAGCCCGCTGACCACCGAGGGTCAACGGGCTCATTTTCAATTGCTAGATTTGCTGGCCGATAAACTGGCTATTGTAGAGGTCGGCGTAGAAGCCGCCCTTGGCCATCAGCTGGTCGTGGTTGCCGGTTTCCACGATGTGGCCGTGATTTAGGACAATAATCTTTTCGGCCTTGCGGATCGTCGACAGCCGGTGGGCGACGACGAAGCTGGTGCGGTTTTCCTGGAGTTTCTTCATCGCCTCCTGGATCAGCACCTCGGTCCGGGTGTCAACCGAACTGGTGGCCTCGTCGAGGATCAAGACCTCCGGATCGGCCAGAAAGGCGCGGGCGATCGTCAGCAGTTGCCGCTGGCCCTGGGAGATGTTAGAGGCCGTTTCGTCGAGCACCGTTTGGTAGCCGTTTGGCAACTCGCGGATGAAGTTGTCGGCCCGGGCCAGGCGGGCGGCCTCGTAGACCTCCTCCTCACTGGCCGATTCGCGACCGTACTTGATGTTGTCAAAAATTGTCCCGGTAAAGAGCCAGGTGTCTTGCAGAACCATCCCCAGGTGCTGGCGGAGGGTCTGACGACTCATCGTCTTGGTATCCTGGCCGTTGAGGAAGATCTGGCCGCCGTCAACCTCGTAGAAGCGCTCCAGCAGGTTGATGATCGTCGTCTTCCCGGCCCCGGTTGGCCCGACGATCGCCACCATCTCGTTCTTTTCGGCGGCGAGGCTGAAGTTTTCGATCAGTGGCTGGTCGGCTTCGTAGGCAAAGTCGACCCCCTTGAACTCGATCATCGGCTGCGGGGCCGGCTTGACTGCCGTTAGCGCCTCGTCGGCGACCATCTCCGGCGCGTCGAGGACCTCAAAGATCCGCTCGGCCGAGGCGACCGTCTGCTGGATCGTGCTCGAGAGGTTGGCCAGCTGGGTGATCGGCTGGGTGAACTGGTTGACGTACTGGATGAAGGCCTGGACGTTCCCGAGGCTCAGCTGCCCGTTGGCCACCTGGATCGTGCCGACCACGACCACCAGCAGGTAGCCGACGTTCTTGATGAAGTTCATCAGCGGGAAGATCAGCACCGAGAAGAACTGGGCCTTCCAGGCGGCCTGGTAGTAGGCGGCATTGTGCTTGGCGAACTTCTCCTGTTCGTCCTCCTCGTGGTTGAAGGCGCAGACGATCGCGTGGCCGGCGTAGACCTCTTCGACCTGGGCGTTGATCTTCCCCAGGGTCGCCTGCTGGCGGGCGAAGCGCTTCTGGGCCGCCGGGGCGATCAGGCCGACCACCAGGGCCGACAGGGGCAGGGTGACCAGGGCTACCAGGGTCAGCTTCCAGCTAATCGAGAGCATCAGGGCCAGGGCCCCAATCACCGTCAGTAGGCTGGTGATCAGCTGGATGATCCCCTGCTGGAGGGCCGAGGCGATGTTGTCCATGTCGTTGACCATCCGGCTCATCAAATCGCCGTTGCTGTGCTGGTCGTAGTACTTAACCGGCACCTTGGCCAGCTTGGCCTTGAGGTCGCGCCGCAGGTTGAAGACCGCCCGCTGGGCGACCCGGGTCATGATCATTTGCTGGCCCATGCTGAGGATCCCCGAGGCCAAATACAGGATGAAGACGATCACGGCGATGTGGGCGATCTTGGTGAAGTCAATCGGCCACTGGCTGAGGTGGGCGCCGAGCTTTTCGGCGGCCAGCCCCTTGGTGATCCCCTCGTAAATCGTGGTGGTGGCCTCCCCGAGGATCTTCGGGGCGAGGACGTTGGTGACGACCGAGCCGATCGCAAAGATGATTGCCACGATCATTGCCGCCCGCCACGGCCGCAAGTAACTCAGCAAGCGGCGGGTGCTCGGCCAAAACTGGTTGGCCCGCTCGGCCGGGCCGCGATTGTGGTTATGCATTGGCTTGGTCCCCCTTTTCAATTTGCGAAGCGATGATTTCCTGGTAGGTCGGGTTGGTGGCCTTCAGTTCCTGGTGGGTCCCCTTGCCGACCAGGTGACCGTCGTCGAGAACGAGGATCAGATCGGCGTCGGCCACGGTGGCCACCCGCTGGGCAACGATCACCTTGATTGCCTGCTTCAGCTCGCCGTCGGCCTTGAGGGCCTGACGGAGCTTGGCGTCGGTCTTGAAGTCGAGCGCCGAGAAGGAGTCGTCAAAGAGGTAGACGCTGGCTTGCTTGATGATCGTCCGCGCGATCGCCAGCCGCTGGCGCTGGCCCCCGGAGAAGTTGGCCCCATCCTGGTCAACCACCGCGTCGAGGCCGCCGGCTTCCTTGACGAAGTCGGCCGCCTGGGCGATTTCCAGGGCGTGCCACATTGCCTTTTCGTCGGCCGCCGGGTTCCCAAACTGGAGGTTGGAGCGAATCGTCCCCGAGAAGAGGACCGCCTTTTGCTGGGTCAAAGAAACCAGCTGATGAAGGTCGTGCTGGCTGATCTGCTCAACCGGGTAGTCGTTGACCCTGACCTGGCCGCTTTCGGCGTCAAACTGGCGGGCGATCAGGTTGAGGAGGGTCGACTTGCCGGACCCGGTCCCGCCGATGATCGCCAGGGTCTGCCCGGCGGTCACCCGGAAGCTGAGGTCGGGCAGGGCCAGCTTTTCGGCCCCGCGGTAGCGGAAGTTGACCTGGTCAAAGGTCAGGCTGGCCGGCCGGTCCTCCACTTGCTGGGGTTCGGCCGGGTCCTGGACGGCGACCTCGTAATCGAGGACCTCGTTGACCCGCTTGGCCGAGGCCATTCCCCGCGGCACGAAGACGAAGACCATCGCCAGCATCATCACCGAGAAGAGGATCTGGGCGGCGTAGGTCATGAAGGAAACCAGGTTACCGACCGCCAGCTGCTGGTGGGCCACCAGGTGGCCGCCGATCCAGATGATGGCGATGTTGGTCAGGCTCAGGATCAAGGTCATCACCGGCATCAGGGCCGCCACCAGGGTGTAGGCCTTGATCCCGGTCTGGGTGTAATCCTCATTGGCGGTGGCAAAGCGGTCCTGCTCCCGCTGGTCCTGGTTGAAGGCGCGGATCACCCGCACCCCGGTCAGCCCCTCGCGGAAGATCAGGTTGATCCGGTCGGTCTTCTTTTGGATGCTGCGGAAGAGCGGCACCGCCTGGCGCAGAACCAAGATCACCACCAGGGCGAGGACCGGCAGGCTGACGACGAAGATTTCGGTCAGCTTGGCCGAGCGGTGGAAGGCGATCGCGATCGCGGCGATCATCATCACCGGCGACTGGATCATCATCCGCATCGCCTGGAAGATGACGGTTTGGACCTGGACGATGTCGTTGGTCGAGCGGGTAATCAGGGACGAATCGCCGAGGCTGCTAATCTCCTGGCCGGAGAACTTGAGTACCTTGGCAAAGATCTGTTGGCGCAGCTTTTGGCCGACGCCCATCGCCTGGGTGGCGGCGAAGTAGATGTTGCCGCCGGCGGCCAGCAGCCCGATCAGGGCCACCACCAGCATGGTGACCCCCTCCTGCTTGATGTAGGCCAGGTCGTGGTTTAGGACCCCCTTGTCGATCAGGTCGGCGGTGATCGTCGGCAGGTAGAGGTCGGCGCAGACCTGGGCGAGCAAGAAGAGGATCGCCAGCAGGGTCGGTAGCCAGCGCAGGTTCTTGCGGATAATTTTTACCATTACTTTTCTCCCTTCTTCGGCGGGGTGGCCTCGCCGTAGTTGCGATCGAAGTTATCGATCATCTGGGTCAGCACCCGGTTGGTGGCGGCCAGGTCGGCCGGGTCAATCCCGGCGAGCAGGTTTTCCACGAACTGGCGCTGGTTCTTCAGGTTCTGGGCGTTTTGCTGCTTGCCCTTAGCCGTCAGGTTGACCCGCAGGATCCGGCGGTCCTTCTCGTCGCGGGTGCGGGTGACGTAGCCCTCGTCTTCGAGGTGACCGAGGGCCTCGGTGAGTGAGCCCGGCTTCATGTGGACCCGGTCGGCCAGCTGGCGCTGCGACAGGTCGGGCCCGTCGTGGGCGATGATGCCGATGATCCGGTCGCGGCCGCGGATCGCCGTCCGGTGCTGTTTGCTGGTGTGGGCCCGCATCAGGCGGCCGATCCGCATCCGCAGCCCCCACCAGTGATCAATCAATTTGATGCTTTCCATTTGCTTTCCCCTCAAAAATCGTTAGGAATATAATCATTAGGAATCGAACGAATTACAGAATAGGGCAATTTTCCGTCCCCGTCAAGCACTTTGTTTCGCCCGCCACATTTTCTTCACAAACCGCGGCCGGAGTGGGCTTTTCGCCGGTAGCAATGGTCATTTGTGGCGTTTTTGGCCCCTGTTTTTTACGACTTGTTTAAATCCCCTCCCAATAAGTTGCGCCACCAATGGGCTTTTGCTAATTTAAAAGAGTTAGCAAAATACAAATTTGAGGAGCAAAACATGAACGACGAACTAGAAACGCGGGCGCAATACCGGCAGGAAATGGAAAACCAAGTTGCCAGCCGGGTTGACCAACAGCAAGTCGATGGGACGACCGGCGGCAACGGTGGCGGCCAGCCACCGCGGCCGCCGCACCACCGCAAGCACGGCGACGCCTTCAAGTGGGTCCGCCGGGTAATCATCCTGATCATCCTGATCGTGATGGGTCTCGGCGGTTACGAGTACCACAAGCTCCACTCGACGGCCACCTCCGTTTTCTCTAGCGGCGACGGTAAGCTCGATAAGAAGCTCAAGAACGGGTCACCGATCACCGTCCTCGCCCTGGGGACCGACGTCGGGGCGCTCAACCGGGGGAACTCCGGGGGGAACACCGACACGATCGAAGTCATCACCATCAACCCGAAGACGGAAAAGATCACGATGACCTCGATTCCACGGGACACCCTGGTGAAGGTTAAGACCAGCAAGGGGGCCGACTACGTTAAGATCAACGCCGCCTACTCGATCGGGGGCGCCAAGCAAACGGTCAAGCAAGTCGAGGAACTGTTGAATATCGACATCGACTACTACGCCGTGGTTAACATGGGGGTTCTCAAGAAGGTGGTTAACGCCGTTGGTGGGGTTACCGTCAACAACCCGTTCGCCTTCACCTACGAAGGCCACCACTTCAAGAAGGGGAAGCAGCACCTGAACGGGGCGCTGGCCCTCAAGTACTCGCGGATGCGTTACTCTGACCCGAACGGGGACTACGGCCGGCAAAAGCGGCAACAGCAAGTCATGAAGAGTGTCATCAACACCTTCAAGAAGAAGGGGTCGCTCTCGGCGGTCAACAAGATCCTCGATGCCATCAAGGACGGGGTCAAGACCAACATCCCGCTCGACAGCGTGTCCTCGCTCTACTCCAACTACCGGTCGGCAATGAACTCGGTTAAGACCTACCACTTCCAAGGGAAGGACGCAACGATCGACGGCATCTCCTTCCAAATTGCCAGTCCGAAGGAAATTAACCGGATCTCCAAGCTGATCCACAAGGCCCTCGGCACCAAGTACACCAAGGTAACCAACGCCGAAACCAAGATGTACAACGAGCAAACGACCTACGACGGCTACACCAACACCGAATTCACCCTGCCAAACAACGCCACCTACAACGTGGCCGGCAGTGGGACTTCCTCGTCCTCGTCGTCTACTTCCAGCTCCTCATCCTACGGAACTTCTTCCTACGGGACCTCGAGCTACGGTAGCACCAGTTCCCTCTACGGGTCAACGTCAACTGGCTCCACCGGTTCGACGGGCTCAACCGGGACAACCAGTAGCTACTACTAAGCACTAAGCTGAAAACCGGCAAGCGAGAAATCGCCTGCCGGTTTTTTTGTTGGTTCAATTAAAAATTTAGAAGTGCCCGGTCGGCGTGATCAGGATCAACAAGATTCCGAGCATCACCAGGCTGCCAATGACTTGCGCATTCATCCTGCTTCCTCCCGTTTTCCCCCCCGGCGGCCAGGGGCGCACCGGGAAGAATGATGATTGGGCTAGGATAACACCACTCAAACGGGCGGGCAAGACTTTTCACTCACTTTTTTGTAAGTTTTTTTGGCCACGGCAGCATCAAAAAAGCGAGGTTGGGAAGAAACATGTTTCTTCCCAACCTCTTTACGCTATTCTTCGACTATTACACAGTAATCGCGGAAAGAAAGGACGCTCCTAGCAGCTGCGCAAGAACGAACTCTGGCCCATTCTGTGCCAAAGCCCGTTCTCACTTAGCTGTACGGAGCGCTTTGAACCTTTCTTCCCAGCTTGTGCTTGAATCATTTTAGAGCAACTCGGCAAAGACGTCCTCGTTTTGGTTGAGGAACTCCTGGCCAGCGTGGATTTCTTCGATCTTGATCCCGGCCAAGGCCCGCTCCATCAGGCCCTCGACGTCGAGCCAGCCCTCGTACTTGGCCGCCTTTTCCAGGTTCGGCTTGGTCTTTGGCGACGGCGGGGTGAAGACGGTGCAGCAGTCCTCGTAGGGCAGGATCGAGAGGTCGTAGGTGTCGATCTGCTCGGCGATCTTGATGATCTCGGTCTTGTCGTAGGAGAGGACCGGCCGCAGGACCGGTAGGTTGGTGACCGCCTCGATCGCCAGCATCGACTCCATCGTCTGCGAGGCCACCTGGCCCAGCGACTCGCCGTTGAAGATCGCCAGCCCGTGACGGCGCTTGGCAATCTCGACCGCCAGGCGGAGCATGAAGCGGCGCTGGACGGTCATCAGGTAGCCCTCCGGCACCTTCTCCTTGACCGTTTCCTGGATCTCGGTGAAGGGCACCTGGATGAAGCGGATGCTACCGGAGTACTGGGCCAGCTTGCCGGTCAGTTCCTTGGCCTTGGCCAGCGCCTGTTCGCTGGTGTAAGGCGGACTGTAGAAGTGGACCATTTCCAGCGAGACGCCGCGCTTCATCGCCAGGTAGGCGGCAACCGGGGAGTCGATCCCGCCGGAGAGCATCATCATCCCCTTGCCAGCCGAACCAACCGGGAGCCCGCCGGCCCCCTTGATGATTTCGCTGGTGAGGAAGATGCCGTTGAGGCGGATTTCCACCCGGATCTCGATGTCCGGCTGGTGGACGTCGACCGTCAGTAGGTCCGGAAACTCCTTGAGCAGGTAGCCACCGAGCTCGCGGTTCATTTCGAAGGTCCCCATCGGGAACTTGTGGTCACTGCGCTTGGTCTCAACCTTGAAGGTCACCGGGTGGTCGACCTGCTTGGCGATCAGGGCGCGGGCCGCCGCACAAACGGCGGCAAAGTCCTTCTCAACCCGCAGCGAGGGCGAGAAGGTTTGGATCCCAAAGACCTTCTTGAGCCGCTCAATCACCTGGTCGCTGTCGGCCCCGTTCAAGAGGACGTGCAGGCGGTCGGGGTTGGCGTGGACCTTGACGGCGTCAAAGTCGTGCAGGGCCTTGCGGACGTTGGTGCCAAGCCGGTCGATGAAGCTCTTCTTGTTGTGGCCCTTGGTGGATAGTTCCCCGTAGCGGACCATGATTTCGTCGTATTGAATTTTTGCCACGAAAGCACCTCCTAATCGATGATTTTCTTGAAGCCAGCGTAGATCTCGTCGAAGGCCTGGTTGAAGGCAGCCGCCTCGGCGAGGGTGTTTTGGTCACCGAGGCTGATCCGGACGGCCGATTCGGCGACGGTGGCCGGAACCTTCATCGCCGCCAGGGTGCTGGCTTCGGCCTGCTTCTTCGACGAGCAGGCGCTGGTGGTGGAAATGTAGATGTCGCGCTCCTCAAAGGCGTGGACGATCGTTTCGCCGCGCACCCCCTCAATGGCAAAGCAGAGGACGTGGGAGGCAAAGTGGTCGTTCAAGCCGGAGAAGAGGTGGACGTGGTCAAACTGGCGCAGGTGGTCGGCGATTGATTGGCGAACGGCCTGCTCGCGCTTGACGCTTTCGGCCTCGCCCTCCTTGACCTTGCGGAGGGCACGCGCCATCGCGGCCGCCCCGGCAACGTTTTCGGTCCCCGAGCGCTGGCCGCGTTCCTGGCCGCCGCCGTTGATCAGCGGTTCCAGCCGGCGGCCCTGCTTGGCGTAGATGAAGCCGGTCCCCCGCGGGGCGTGGAACTTGTGGCCGGAGAAGGTGGCGAAGTCGACCCGGTCGGAGAAGACCAGGTCGTCAAGCCCCTTGCCGATTGCCTGGACGGCGTCGACCATGAAGTGAACCCGCGGGTAGTCCTTTAAGATTTCACCAATCTCCTTGATCGGCTGGATGGCGCCGATTTCGTTGTTGACGGCCATGATCGAAACCAGGATCGTGTCGGCGCGGAGGGCGGCCTTGACGTCGGCCGGCTTGACCCGGCCCTCCTCGTCGACCGGCAGGGTGGTGATCTCAAAGCCAAGGCCAGCCAGCTGGGCCATCGCGTTGCGGACGGCGGCGTGCTCGACCCCCGAGGTGATGATGTGCTTGCCAAACTTGCGCTTGGCCAGGGCGGTCCCCTTGATCACCCAGTTGTCCCCTTCCGAGCCACCGGAAGTGAAGAAGACCTCCCCCGGCTTGGCGCCAATCAGGTCGGCAATCTGGCGGCGGGACTGTTCCAAGAGGTTCCAGGCCGGCTCTCCCAGGCGGTGCAGGCTGGACGGGTTGCCCCAGATCTTTTCGGTCACCTGGTCGTAGGTGGCCAAAACATCCGGCCAAACCCGCGTGGTGGCACTGTTATCAAAGTAAATCAAAAATGTTCCTCCTTAACCTTCGCGGACTAATTGGCGGTCCGGGAATCAGGTAGGCGTTGCGGGCGGACGGCCCGCGGTTCGACTCTAAACGCCAACCATTATACAAAAAAAGCGGCGGGGAAGAAAGGATTGGCTCCCCGCCGCATCAAATTATTTTCCTATTGGGCCTTGGTTGCCCCCACTTCATCGTAGTAGGCCTGCTCGAGGCGCTTGAAGGCGCCCGGTTCGGCCTCCTCGATCGCGGTGCCGATTGTCTCCAGGCTGTCGGTGTACTTGTACTCGTTGAAGAGCCGGCGGGCCTTTTCGATTTCCGGCGCCACCTGCTCGTGATCAACGCTCAGGCGGTGGGCGTACTGGATCATCCGCTCGGTCAGCTCGGCGCTATCCCGCAGCTCGTCGGTTCGCTCCTGAAGGGTTTGCGAATCCTCCTGGACCACCAGCAACTGCTTGGTGATCTCTTCCATGTTGATCTGCGGCTGGTTCATCGCCTGCGAAAGCTTCTTGACCTCGTCGGAAACGACAAAGAAGTAGTCGAGGTACTCCTGCGGGATCCCCGGCAGGTTGAGGCTTTCGACCCGCCGCTTGGTGGCCTTCAGGTTGGTGGCGAAGCGTTGCAGGGCCGCCCGGGCCCGCTGCTCGTCGGCCTGGAGGTCGGCAACGCCCTGGTTGATCGACTGCTGCTGCTTTTCGATTGCCACCAGCTCACCCTCGCCCTTCTTGAGCCGCTCCAGTAGCTGGCTGTCGATGGCGGTGTGGGCGTCGCGGTCCCCCTTGTCGGCCACCAGGGCCTTACGCAGCTGGCGGAGCTGCTCGCCGAGGCCGCGGGCGTCGGCCAGTTCGTTGTGGTTGAGGGTGTAGCTGATGCTGAGCCGCTCCAGCTCGTTTAGCAGCTGGCGGTTTTGCTGCTCGGCGTGGTCGAGGTGGTCCTCGTAAAGCGGCAGGCGCTTTTCAACCTGCGGCCGGGCGTCGAGCTCGGTTTGCATGACCTCATACAGGTGGTCAATGGCCTTGGCCAGGTGGTCGTTGGTGGCCTTAACCGGGGCCAGGTCCAGCACCTTGAGGGCACCCAACGCCTGCTTTTGCAACTCGCCCAGCTCGGTCAGTTGGGCCGGGATGTTGTCCTCGGTGAAGTTGTAGTGTTCCTGCTTCAGTTCCTGGTAACCGTTGCCCAGCTCGCTCAACTGGTCGGGAAAGACGGCGTAGAGGGGCTTGTAGAGGGTTGGCACCTCCTTTAGCAGGTGGGCAAAATCACTGGTTTCCCCCTCCAGTTCGTCCAGGATCTCCTGGGCCGCCTCGTGGTCCCCCTGGTTGGCGACCTTGGCGAAGCGCTCAAACTTTTCCTGCAGGCCGACCAGCTGGTCGTGGAGCTGAACCCGGCTGTCGCCAAACTGGAAGGCCTGCTCGTCGAGGGTGCGGCCAAAGTCGTTGTATTGCTTGCGCAGCTTGGTCAGGGCCTGCTCCTGGCTCTTGACCGACTGGTCGAGCTGGTTGAGGGTCTGCTGAAGCTGTTGGCAGGTTTCCTCGGCCCCGTTGACCACCTCGCCAAGCTCCTTGACCGCCTCGCCGATCGAAAAGAGGTTGGTCGTCTTGGCCTGGAGGCTTAGGTCCTCAACCTGCCCCTCGGCCCGCTTGATCGCCGGGAGGAGGTCCTTATCGTAGCGCTCCCGCAAGCGGGTGAAGGAGCGCAAGGACTCCCCCATTAACGCCCCAACCCGCTCCTTATCGAGCCGCTGGTCGATCTGCTTGGTCGGCAAGGCCGCCAGGCGCGCCGCGTAGTCCTGGAGCTTCTTTAAGGTCTGCCGTTGGTAAATGAAGAGGCCGATGATGACCAGCAGTGCGATCACCAGCACCCCAACTAAAACTTGCACCATTGTTAATCCCACCTATATGAATATCCTTATGTTAAAGTATACCAGATTACAAGCGGCTTGCCTAAGGGCGGCAAAGATTTTTATTGACTTTTTGGGAACGACTATTGTATGCTTAGTCTTGTGTAAAATAATGCAGCAGTGTGGAGCAAGCTCGTCAACAGACTGATGCCAACATGGTGTTTCTAGTACCCCGGCTGCAAGGGTGAACGATCCAATCAGGCTGCACGAATGCCAACCGCACAAATCGTTATTTTACTCCAATCAAATTTTTTGGAGGAATTTACTTATGTCACGTTACACTGGTCCATCTTGGCGGCTTTCCCGCCGTCTCGGCGTTTCCCTTTCTGGTACGGGGAAGGAATTGGCTCGTCGTCCGTACGCTCCTGGTGACCACGGGAACGACCGCCGCGGTTCGATCTCCGAATACGGGACGCAACTGCGCGAAAAGCAAAAGCTGCGTTTCATGTACGGCATGACTGAACGCCAATTCGCCAACCTCTTCAAGAAGGCCGGCAAGATCAAGGAAGGTACCCACGGTACTAACTTCATGATCCTGCTCGAACGGCGGCTGGACAACATGGTTTACCGGCTTGGCTTGGCCACTACCCGGCGGCAAGCACGGCAACTGGTTAACCACGGCCACATCACCGTTGATGGCAAGCGCGTTGACATTCCTTCCTACGAAGTTAAGGTTGGTCAAGTGATCGCGGTTCGCGAAAAGTCCAAGAACCTCGAAATCATCAAGAATGCGGTTGAAGCCGTTGTGGCTCGCCCGTCCTACGTTGAATTCGACGCTGACAAGCTCGAAGGGCAACTGACCCGCCTCCCAGCTCGGGAAGACATGAATGCCGACATCGACGAAGCCCTCGTCGTTGAATTCTACAACCGTCGCTAATCCCTTAGCGCGGTTACCAAAAGTCCCGGTCTTTACGACCGGGGCTTTTTTTGATCCCACAACAAAAAGGCATCCCCCTGGCGCCCGCCGGGAGATGCCTTTTTCACTTGGCTTAGATTAGGACCGCCACCACCAGCACTTCGGCCAGCAGGGCCGGCAGCATTTGCATCAGCCAGACCTTCTTGCCCACCGTCAGGCCACCGTAAAAGGCGACCACCACGACGAAGAGGAGCAGGAGGGCCCACACCTGGAGGCGCTCCGGGAAGTCGAAGAGCCAGTTAGTGGCCACCAGCAAGAGGCCGAGCATGCCGTTGTAGATCCCCTGGTTGGCCATCGCCACCCGGGCCTCCTTCTGCTTGGTGTAGGCTTCGGGGAGGCCAAAGGCGGCCGCCTGCTTGGCCGGGCTGGCAAACATTTCCAGGGCCATGATCCCCAGGTGCTCAACCCCCACCAACAGGGTCAGAATTTCTGCGGGTAATAAGACGTTCATATGATTCCTCCGGCCGGCTAGTCTTTGGCGGCTGCCATCCCGGCCCAGTGATTAATTGGACCATACTGGTGGCCAACCGTCAACTCATTTGCAATCGCGGCGTGGGTCATCTTATTGGCCCGCTTGATCGCCGCCGTCACCGGCTTGCCCTTGGCCAACTCGGCGGCCACAATCGCCGAGAAGGTGTCGCCGGTGCCGTTCACCCGGTCGGTGGCTAAATAGGGCTGGGATAACCAGGCCTGGGTGCCGTCGGCCAGGTCGAGGTAGTCGCGGACCGGTTCCGTTTGGCCGGGCTCGTGGCGGCCCTTGATGACGACGTTCTTGGCGCCGAGGCGGTGGAGATCGGCGGCCGCCGCCCGGATCTCGGCCGGGGTATCCAGCCGGCGCTCGGTCAACTTCTGGGCCTCAAAGAAGTTGGGGGTGATCACCGTTGCCAGCGGGATGATCCGCTCGCGGAAACGATCGTAGGCCCCTTGCTCTAAGAGCATCGCCCCGTGCTTGGTGATGATCACCGGGTCCACCACCAGCGGGCCAAAGTCTTCCGGGTGGTAGTGGTCGGCCACCACGTCGATCACCGCCTCGTTGGCCAACATCCCGGTCTTGGCGGCCGTGATGGCATAGTCGGCCGCCAGCACCTCAAACTGCTTGGCGATGAAGTCCACCGGCATGATTTGGCTGGCGTAGATCCCGGTCGAATTGCCGGCAACGGCGGCGGTCAAAATCCCGTGGCCGTAAACGTGGTCAGCAAAGAAGGCGTGTAGGTCGGCCGGCATCCCGGCGCTGCCGTCGGAGTCGTGGCCGGCAATCGTTAAGGCTTGAACCGTTCTTTTCATCTCAACATCCCCTTGTCTCTAATCGTATTCTAATTTTACCATACTATCCGCCCCCGCCGACGAAAAATATTTTTTCTGTCAAGCGGTTGACATGCGCTGTGAACGGTTATACAATCTTTTACCGTAAAGTGAAGGATTTCACCAAGGAGGAAAGAGAAAATGGAAGAAACTAGTCAGGTAAGCCAACGGTCAATTTCAATGGCCACGAGCATTGCCTACTTCTCCCTGTCAATTGTGGTCAACTCGATGGGGAACGTCTTAACGCTTGTGACAAGTTCACATATCCACCCTGCCTTTTTGGGCTCGGCCTACTGGACGGCGGCGGAAAACAACTTGGGGTACGCCATCCTCGGCAAGGACAACTCGTTGGCCCTCTTCTGGGCCTTCATGGTCCTCGGGATGCTGACGTCGGTCTTGAACGCCATCCTGATGAAGAAGTGGGACTGGAAGCGGATCGGGGGCAACTTCGTCTTCATGCTCCCCTTCTCGATCTTCATCCAGTGGTTCTCCAACATCTTCAACCGGATCATGCCGGACGCCCACTCGCTGCCAATGGTCATCCTCTACGTGTTGATTAACTTCTTGGGGGTCGCCTTCATCGGGGTTGCAATTTCGATCTACCAACGGGTAAACCTGGTCTTGCACCCGGCCGATGACCTCTACCAAATCCTGCGCTTCCGCTTCTGCAAGGGGAACGCAACCGTCTCGATGTGGATGTCCTACATTCCGCCGACGATCTTTGCCCTGATCGCCCTGCCAAAGATGGGGCTAGCAAACTTCGGGCTCGGGACGATCTTCGCCCTCCTCTTCCAAGGGGCAATCACTGGCTGGGCCGACCGCCACGTCTTCAGCAAACTGAAGCACCAGGCGCTCGACCTTGGGAACTAATTGATAGTCAATTTTGAAAGGAAGTTTTTACAATGGCTTTTAACAAGAGTTTAGCGGGTTACTTTGACGACATTCAACACATCGGGCTGCCAACCGACGACCTGGAAAAGACGGTTGCCTTCTACGAAAAGCTCGGCTTCAAGATGATCGGGAACTTCGACACCGACGACCAGGGCAACCAAGTGGTCTTCATGAACCTGGCCCACCTGACCTTGGAAATCTGGACCGGCGACGGCGCGGTTCACCAAACCGGGGCCATCAACCACATCTCCCTGAACACCAGCGACGCCGACGCGGCCTACAAGGCAGCCAAGGCGGCCGGCTTCAAGATGAAGGAAGACGAAGTGCAACACCTCGACTTCTGGGACAAGGGGATCAAGTTCTTCAACATCGAAGGGCCAAACAGCGAAACGCTGGAATTCTGCGAAATCGTAAAGTAATCAGCAGCATGCCAAAAGGCGGCGGGCGGGAATTTCTTTCCGCACCGTCGCTTTTTTGCTCCCAGTAAAGAACGAAAAAAACCAGGTAGCCTCTCAATTGGCCACCTGGTTTTTCTCATGCTCTTATGCCCGCAGGGCCGCCAGCTTTTCGCTGACCTGCCCGTCGCCGTCGACGTCCTGGGTGATCGTCAACAGGCTCTTGGCAATCACGTAGTTTTCGATTGCCCCCTCCTTGTTGCCCTCAATTTCCTGGGCCTGGGCGATGATTTGGTAGTAATCGCTCAGCAGGAACATCGACAGGTCGTTGCGGCAGAGCTCAATCCCCCGCTCGGCAATCTCGATCGCGTCGTCAGTCTGGTTGAGCTTCAGGTAGAGGTCGGCGATGTTGCGGTAAATGATGATCCACTGGCGCTTGCCCCCGGTCAGTTGCTTTTCGTCGATCAGGGTAACCGCCCGCTGGAGGAACTTGAGCGCCCGCTCCTCGTTGCCCCGCTTCTCGTAGGCCATCGCCATCCCGACCGTCGTCAGCGCCCAGTAGATGTTGGCCGACATGGTGGAGAACTGGGTCAGGATCAGCTCGAAGTTGAAGATCGCGTCGTCCACTTCCCCCTGGGAAACCTGGAGGATCCCCAGCAGGTAGTAGTAGCGCTGCTTATCAAAGTCGTTTTGCAGCTTCTTGACCTTGATCTTGTGGATGCGGACGTCCGCCTCCTCGTAGTCGTGGCGAACAATCAGGCTGCTGATTTCGTCGAACTGGGCGGTCATCGAAACGTCGTCGTTTTCGATGATCTTATCAACGCTGATGTCCAGGCGGGCGCAAATCGCCGTCAGGATGTTCATCTTTGGAATTCGGTTTTGCTTTTCCATCAGGCTGATCGTGGCCTGGGTACAAATCCCTTCCGAGAGGGCGGTTTGTGAGAGGCCCCGCTTGCGACGAATTTGCTTAAGTACGTCCCCTTTTAAACGCATGGTTATTCCTTCTCTCCTTGATCTCTTATTGTTTTAAGACAAATCGCTTGTTTTCTTTCTTGTCAATACTTTACCACAAAAATTATGTGAAGGAAAAAGATTCGCTTCAAAAAATATAACATATTATTTTTTAATAAGATTTGGTTATCGATTCAGCCAATCTAATAGTCATTATGGTTTAAATCTTCTAATGAACCACAAAAATTAGCGGCAATCTCCCGATAACCCAGTCGGAAAATTGACCACAAAAAAAGCCCCCACTTTTTTCAGCCGCAAATGGCGGCAATACGTTAAGCGGGCTGCCTTTTTTCGTTATTTATCTAAAGTCGCCCCGCCGCCAGGGCCACGCCACCGGGCCGGCGGTCAGAGTTTACATTAGTAAATTCGATCGATTAGTGGTACTCCTTCTTGCCGACTTTTTCCTCGCCGAGGGCCTTAAAGGAGTAGCTGATTTCCTGGTTGCGCTGGAACTCTTCAATCCCCAGTTCAATCAGGCGGTCAATCAGTTCGGAGTAGTCGATCCCGGAGACCTTCCACATTTGCGGGTAGAGGCTGATGTTGGTGAAGCCCGGCAGGGTGTTTGGCTCGCCGAGGTACGGGACGTCGTTCTTGTCGACCAGGAAGTCGAGCCGGGCCATCCCCTTCATCCCCAGCGCCTTGTAGGCCTTGAGGGCCATCGCGGTGATTTCGTCGCGCAGGGCCGCGGTGGTCGGCACCGGCAGGTCGAAGACCACCTTGGAGGCGTCGACAAACTTGTTGTCGTAGCTGTAGAAGTCGTCGTCGGCCGGTACGCGGACCGCCCCTAGCTTGGAGGCGATTGGTTGCTCGTTACCGAGGATCGAGATCTCGATCTCGCGCGGGTGATCCAACCCCTGTTCAACCAGCACCTTGAAGTCGTAGGTGAAGGCATCGTCGAGGGCGGCGGCGTACTCGGCCGCCGAGGTTACCTTGTGGATCCCGACCGAGGAACCCTGCTTGGCCGGCTTGACGAAGACCAGGCCGCCCAGTTCCGCTTCGACCTTGCTCCACGGGTAGTCTTCCCGGTTTTCCGGGGTCAAGAGCAGGTAAGGGGTGTTGCGAACGCCGGCCTGGTCGAGGATCCGCTTGGTCAGGTCCTTGTCGAAGGCCATTGCCGAGGCCGCGATCCCGGACCCAACGTATGGCTTCTTCAGCAGGCGGAAGAGCCCCTGCACGGTCCCGTCCTCGCCGAGGTTCCCGTGAATAACCGGGTAGAAGAAGTCAATCGGGCCGGCCTCTTCCAGCACCTTCAGCGGGGCCAGCGGGTTGTCCAGGTCCATCTTGGCGTAGGCCTCCTTGACCACCTGGTCTTCCGGTTCGCCGTCGAAGATGCGCCGCGAGGAGGCGTCGTCGATCAGGATCCCGTCCTTGGTGAACATGAAGAGCTTAACGTCGTACTTTTCCTTATCCATCGCGTCGTAGATGTTGTGGGCCGAACGCTTGGAAACATCGTGTTCGGAGGAGTTCCCCCCGAACAGGAGGGCAACGTGAAGTTTCTCTTGAGTCATTTGTCTCTCCTTAATTATTGTTATTTCTACCGAATTTCCTAGAAGCCTTATTATACCATGAAGCCACCCCGGTTAGCCATAATTATCCTGGTCCATGATCGCGCTGGCCACCGTGTTTGGCAGGCCGGCGTCGAGGAGCATCGCCTGCATCAGGTGACGGTAATTGAAGACCCGGTGCCAGGTAGCGGTCTTGCTGGTGTTGAGCTGGTCGAGCTCCTTGCGCCAGTTGGTCAGCTCGCGGATGAAGTAGCGGGCGTAGAGCGGGTGGCGCTTCACCAGCTGGCAAAGCAGGATCGCGCACTCGTCGGGCTCGCCCATCGTCAGCGGCGCCCCCACCCGCCGGTAGGCCACCAGCAGGCAGCCCATCAAGAAGAGCTTGTCGCCCCGGGTGAGCCGCTCGTCGGCACAGAGCTCGTTGATCACCCCGGGAAGGATCGCCATCGTTTGCCCCCAGCCGTTGCCCTCGACGAAGCCGCGGAAGTCGCGCTCGGCCAAGAGGATCGTTGCCAGGCGCGGAATGAGCCGCTGGAGGGTGGTCGTGGGAACCAGGGCCGCTTGGCGGCGGCTGGCGTAGAGGGCGTAGCGGAGGATGGTCAGGGCGTTGGTGCGGGCAAAGAGGCCGGCCGAGCGCCGCTCACCGAGGTGGTAGTAGAGGTACTTGGGCTGGCTTAAGTGGATGACCAGCCACTGGAGCTGCTCCTTGGTGAGGATCTGCTGATCGTTGGCCCAGTTAACCAGGTTGAGCACCTGGTTGCGGATTGGCGGGTCGGCCGACTGGCTCGCCTCGAGCAGGGAGGTGAGAAACTCGTCGTCAAAGGGCGGCTGGGGGCCGTTCTTCGGTCCGGTCAGCCGCAGGTGGACCTCCACCATGAAGAGGGCGGACACCGGGGGCTCGGTAAAGGGGGCCTTCTTTTGCCCCCGGGTCTTTTCGGCCAGCTTCAGCAGGCGTGGCCCGAGATCGTAGTACAGCTCCCCGGCCGCCACTTGCTGGTGCAAGAAGACCAGTTTATGCTCCAAGTCGGCAAATTTTTCTTCCATTTAATTCTCCCCTTCCCGAACCTTCACCAGCCAGTCGTCCCCCCAGCGGGCCGGTTGCAGGGGGCCGGCCAATTCGGGGTTGGTGGCCACCACCGTGCCGGCCACCGGCGAAGCGAGGGTCAAGAGCCAGTGCTCGCCCTCGAGGGTGGCAAAGTTCATTTGTGGCTTCAACTTGGCCCCCACCGCCGGCAGGTCAACAAAGTACAAGCGGCCGAACTGCCGGTAGGCAACCGGGGTCAGCTTCAGGGTAAGGATTTTTCCCGTGCGCTGGATCAGCCACGGATTTTCGAGTTGACGCATCTGCGGTTCCCCCATTTTCAAGCTAGTTACTTTTTTCAGTCTAGGGGGCCGCGGCGGCCTCGTCAAGCGAAAGGAGAAAATGTTACAATTAGCTTTGATTTTTGATTAAGGAGTAGCCAAATTGAACCGCCTAACCCGCTTTCAGACCATTCTCTTTGCCACCGCCCTGGTGATCTTTCTCTTCCTCTGGGCCCTGGTGGCCAGCCACAACCCCACCCTTGACGGCCTCGACCGCGCCGTTCGCCACTTCCTAAACGCCCGGCGTAACCCGGCCATGAACGCCTTCTTTACCACCATCACCCGGGCCTTCAACTTCTGGCCAACGGTGACCTGGAGCGTCCTGATCGTCGGCCTTTGCTGGCTGCGGGGGCGGCGCCACTTTTGCTACCAGTACCTGGTGACGATGGTGGTCGGAACCGGCCTCAACAAGCTGATCAAACACCTGGTCCTGCGGCCGCGCCCCGGCTACGACCGGCTGATGCACTACGGCGGCTACAGCTTCCCCAGCGGTCACTCAAGCGGGGTCGTCCTCGTTTTGGGCAGCCTGATCGTCCTCACCTGGGAGAGCCACCTTTCGCACCGGGCCAAGTGGGCCTGGACGATTCTCTTGACCGCTGGCTGCCTGCTGATTGGTTTCTCGCGGGTCTACGTCGGCGCCCACTACGCCAGCGACGTCCTGGCCGGCTGGTGCCTCGGGGTGCTGGTGGTCCTGGGAAACACCGCCCTCTTCACCGGTAGGGACCGGCTCACAGCGGAATAACAAATCGGGGGACTGGATTTTTGATCCGGTCCCCCGATTTGTTATTAAGCGCCCTTCTTCACCGGCCCCACCAGTTCCAGCTTGGCAAAGGCCTCGGCCAGGCCGTCGTCGTCAACCGCGGCGGTGACGTAATCGGCCGCCGCCTTGGCCGCCGGGCTGCCGTTGCCCATGCAGACGCTGGTTTCGCAGAGCTGAAAGAGCGGCACGTCGGTCACGTCGTCGCCGATCACCACCACGTCGTTGAGGGTCAGGTTGAGGTGGCTCAGCAAGGTTACCACCGCCCGGGCCTTGCTGATCTTGAGCGGCCGCAGCTCCCCCCAGACCGGCCGGCCATCCTTGATTCCCCAGGTGGTCAGCTTCTGGGCCGGGAAGGCCTCCTCCACTTCCGCCACCGTCATTTGCGGGGCGAAGCGGAAGCAGATCTTGTTGACGTCTGACCGGTAGAGGGCGGTGGCCGCCTCGGCCAGCGGGGTCAGGTCGCTCTGGTAGATCAGGTCGGTGGCCGGGACCGCCTGGAGGGCCGCCACCGATTCCGCGTCGGCCAGGAAGCCGGCGTTGGTTTCCAGGTAGAAGGGGGCCTGGTGGCGGCGCAGCCAGTCGACGATCGCCGTTTCGGCCGTCGCCGCCAGCGGCCGGTGGTAGATCACCCGGTCGCCGCTCTTAACGAAGTTCCCGCCCCCGCTGATGATGCCGTCGAAGCCCAGCTCCCAGACCGGCTTGGCCACCTCAATCGTGCTCCGGCGGGTGTTGAGGTAAACCAGGTTGCCGGCCTTGCGCGCGGCGGCAATCGCCACCGCGGTTGTTTTGGGAATTTTGCCTGCCGGATCACAAATCGTGCCGTCAATGTCTAAGAGAATCACCTTTGTCATGCGGATCACCCGCCCTTTCTTCTTGTAAGCGTTTGCACTAATTCTATCACCCCAAATGGAAAGGTCAAGCAAAGCGGCGGGGACAAAAGTAAGCTGGGAAGAAACGAAAAGAGGTTAGGAAGAAATGGGTTTCCTCCTAACCTCTTTTAATCATGATTTTTTAGCCTAAGATGGCCTTCAGCTCATCCACCTTGTCGAGCTTTTCCCACGGCAGGTCGATGTCGGTCCGGCCGAAGTGCCCGTAGGCGGCGGTTTGCTTGTAGATCGGCCGCTTCAGGTCGAGCATCTGGATGATCCCGGCCGGGCGGAGGTCAAAGACCTTTTCGACGGCGGCGATCAGCTCGGCCTCCGGCTTGGTGCCGGTGCCAAAGTCGTCGATCGAAATCGAAACCGGCTTGGCCACCCCGATCGCGTAGGCAATCTGGATTTCCAGCCGCTTGGCGTAGCCGGCGGCCACCAGGTTCTTGGCGATGTAGCGGGCGGCGTAGGAAGCCGACCGGTCAACCTTAGTGGCGTCCTTGCCGGAGAAGGCCCCGCCACCGTGGTGGGCGGCCCCGCCGTAGGTGTCGACGATGATCTTGCGCCCGGTCAGGCCGGCATCCCCCTGCGGGCCGCCGATCACGAAGCGGCCGGTCGGGTTGATGAAGTACTTGGTCTGCTCGTCCAGCAGGTTGGCCGGGATCACCGGCTTGATTACCTGGTTCAAGACGTCCTCGCGGATCTGGTCGAGGCCAACCTCGGCGGCGTGCATCGTCGAGAGGACCACCGTATCGATCCGTTGAGCGACCTCGTTTTCATCGTATTCCACCGTTACTTCGGCCTTGGCGTCCGGGCCAAGGTAGGTCAGCGCCCCGGTCTTGCGGAGCTTGGCAATCCGCTGCATCAGGTGGTGGCTAAGCATCAGCGGCAGCGGCATGTATTCCGGCGTTTCGTCGGTGGCGTAACCAAACATCAGCCCCTGGTCGCCGGCACCGATCTGGTCGAGCGGGTCGGCCGCCCCGTCGCGGGTTTCCAGCGAGTCGTCAACCCCCTGGGCGATGTCCGGTGACTGTTCGTCGAGCGAAACGATCACGGCACAGTTGTCGCCGTCGAAGCCGTACTTACCGTTGCTGTAGCCGATCTCCTTGATCGTCTTGCGCACGACGGCCTGGATGTCAACGTAGGCGCTGGTCGAGATTTCCCCGAAGACCAAAACCAGCCCGGTGGTGACCGAGGTTTCGACTGCCACCCGGGCGTCCTTGTCCTGGGCGAGGAGGGCATCGAGGATTGCGTCCGAGATTTGGTCGGCAATCTTATCCGGGTGCCCCTCAGAGACTGATTCCGAAGTAAATAAGTGTTTCTTCATTGTAATTCCCCCATACTTCAAGTGCTTGAGTGTGCGGTTACAAGGCAGCGAGAAGGCGAGCCTTCCCTCCCATCGGGAATTTGCTTCATAACGAGCCAATCATAGCACACCGAAGGGGCCGATTCAATGGACGATGACGGCTGCATGTTTCGAACTTATGATAAAACTGGTATAATAAGGGGGAAATTTATCGGGAGGTGGCAGCAATGCACCCATTAAATCAATACCTAAATGCGGCAACCGCAACCCGCTGGCGGCTGACCCTCGCCACGGCGGCAATCATCTTCATCGGCTGGTCCTTTGCCCCCTTCAGCTACGCGGTCGGGGTTTCGGGCACCCACTTCAGCGCCAACATGGGCTTCTTTTTCCTCTACGAGTTCTGCCTGGCGATGGCCTTGGTCCTGATGCTTGCGACCGAGTTCCACTCGGTCCTCACCTACCTCTTCTTGGGGGTGAGCGTAATCAGCGCGGTCGCCGGCTTCTCAACCGCCCCGCTGGTGATGATCCTGCTCCTGCTCTTGCCGGTCTTCACTGCCCTTTTGGCGATTGACCGCTTCGACCTGCAAAACGGCTTCGGCCTCTTCACCTTCGGCGCCCTGCTGGCCCTGACCGCCTCGGTTGGCTGCGCCTACACCAGCCTCCACTTCGTTTCCTGGGAAATCGTTGTCTACCTGCTGCCGGTGATCACGGCCAACTGGTGCTTCCTCCTCCCCTTCTTCGTTGAGCGGGGAACCAAGCAAACGGTGTTGCTCCTGATCAGCGCCGCCCTCTTGATCGTCTCGGTCACTGCCCGGCCGTGGCGCCTACCCCTGGCGGCGGCGATCGGCCTGGTGCTGGTCTGGGCGGTCTTCAACCTCATCAAGAAGGCCCCGCGGCCGACCCTCCTCTTAACCTCCTTAGTCGAGATGCTGGTCCTGGTCTTCACCTACTGGAGCTAATTTAATCGCAATCACAAAAACGGCGTCCCCGCATACCAGGGACGCCGTTTTTTCGTCAATCCAGCCGGCCGTTAACGATCCCGGCCGCGCACAGCAGGGAGAAGACCACCTTCGGCCCGGCAAAGGCAAAGCCGGCCTTCTTCATTTCCTTGGCCAGGGCGGTCGCCTTCGGGGTGGTTGCCGGCAGGCTGCCGTCCTCGGCCGGCACCAGCCGCTCCGGTTGACCGTCGTTGTAGGCCCACAAGAAGGGACTGAAGTACTTGCCGGCTTGGTGCCACTCCGCCAGCAACTGGGCGTTATGGACGCAGGCGGTAATCTTCATCCGGTTGCGGATGATCGCCGCGTTTTGGCAGAGCAGGTCGATCCGGGCGGCGTCAAAGCGGGCGACCTCCTCGATCGAAAAGTCGGCAAAGGCCGTCGTCAGCGCCGCCCGCCGCTTGAGGACGCTCTCCCACTTCAGGCCGGCCTGGAAGAGTTCGAGGCAAAAGAGGCCGTAGAGTTCGTCCTCGCCGTGAACCGGCTTCCCCCACTCGTTGGCGTAGTAATCTCGCATCAGTGGACTGGTCGCCCAGTCCGGGTAGTGTTGTTCCATCGTGCTTCCTCCTCGGAAAAAGAATTGGGGAACCCCCTACTTTATATATACGCGGATTTGGCGAAAATTACTCGCTTTGCTTGGCAGAATTTTTCAGAATCAGGGCCAGGATGAAGCCGACGATTTCAACGGCAATCATCGTCGAGAAGACCAGGTGGTAGCCGGAGAGGGCCGCGGCCTTGCTCGAGAGCCCCCGGGCCAGGGAGTGGCTGGTCCCGGTGGTCAGCAGGATGGTGGCCACCGCCACCCCGGTTGAGCCGAGCACCTGCCGGATGGTGGTAATCACCGCCGTCCCGTGGGAAACCAGGTCGTTGGGCAGGGAGTTGGCGCCGAGGGTGACCGCCGGCATCATCACGAAGGCGTTACCGCCCTCGATCACCATTGCCACCAGGATCATTGCCCACAGTTGCTGGGCGTCGAGGACGAAGCGACCGGCGGTCCAGCCGAGGACGATCATCGCCATCCCCAGCAGGAGGGTCGGCTTAAAGCCCAGCTTGTCGGCCAGCTTCCCGGTCAAGGGGTTGAGCAGGCTCAAGAAGACCGCCCCGGGAACAAGGGACATCCCGGAAACAAAGGGACTGACGCCGAGGCCCCCCTGGTAGTAGAGGGGGAAGATGATCGTGGTGACGATCAAGGCGATGTAGGAAATCGAGGTCAGAAGGATTGCCAGGTCGTAGTTGAAGGTCAACAGCACCCGCAGCTGTAAGAGCGGCCGCTCCTGCTTGAACTGGCGGGTGATGAACCAGGCCAGCATTGCCAGGCTAACCACGAAGATCACCAGGTTGAGCGACCAGTTGACCCCGTTCTTGCCCAGCTGGTCGATGACCTCCATCAGGCCGATCAGGCCCAGCAGCAAGAAGACCGACAGCCAGTCCAGCTGGTTGGGCTTGCGGACCATCACGTCGCGGATCAGGCCGGTTTGGGCCAGGATCAAGACAACCGTGATCACGCAAACGAAGAAGACGAAGATTGCCTTCCAGGTGAAGAACTTGAGGACGATCCCGGAAATGATCGGGCCACAGGCCAAGGCCGACCCCATTACCAGGCCGGCAATCCCCATCGTCGTCCCCCGCTTTTCCTTGGGGGTAATCTCCAGGAGCACCGTCTGGTAGGACGGGAAGAGGACGCCGACGGCAAAGGCCTCGGCCGTCCGCCCGACCATCATGAACCAGAAGCCGGCCGCCCCCCAGCTCACCGGGGTGCAGATGATCATCAGCGTCCCGAGGTCAAAGAGGGCCAGGGCCAAGACGAACATCTTCTTGAAGCTGAGGTTGTTCAAGAGCCAGGGCGAAATCGGCATCGAAACGCACATTACCAGCATGAAGCCGGTGGTCAGCCACTGGACGGTTGAGGCCGAAATGCCGAAACTCTTCATCAAGGTCGGGTAGGCCGTCGACAAAGACGACTGGCTGATCGACATCGTGAAGGTCCCGGTCAAGAGGGTTAAGATAAACCAGAACCGGCTGTAGGACCGGCCGGTTTGGTCAATTGATGATTCCATTCTCTCCATCTCCTAGTTTAGAATTATTATCAACATTGCCCATTATAGGATTTTCAATTCAATCTGTAAATGCTATAATAACAATTGAAGAATGATAAATTAAGGGAGGGATCAAAATGGCCCAGGATGAATACCAGCACGCCCTTGCGCTCTTGAAGGAGCACCGGGTTCGCTTGACGCCGCAACGCAAAACAATTCTAAAGTACCTGATCGACCACCACACTCACCCGAGCGTGGAAATGATCTATTCTGACCTCAAGGAGCACGATGATTCGATTAGCATCGCCACCGTCTACAACACGGTTCGTCTCCTGGTCGACTACCACTTGGTAATTGAACTCAAAAACGGCGATGGTTCCACCCACTACGACTACTTTGGTCGCCCCCACTACCACGTGGTTTGTGACAACTGCGGGAAGATCACCGACGTTTTTGCCAGCCAGTTCGCTGACCTGACCAAGGAACTCGGCCAGATCACCCGCGAACAAACCCACTACTTGGTCACCCGCTCCGACATCGAGGTCCACGGCCTCTGCCCGGACTGCCAAGCCAAGCTGGGCTTAACCACGGTGGCAACGGAGGTGAACTAGCTTGATTTCAAACGAACAGCGGGCCCACGAGATTGCCCTTGCCCTGGTTGCCAAGACGGCCAGCGCCGACAAGCCCCTCGAGGCCTACCACGACTACGTGAATGCCCTTCTGCCGATCCTGAAGGAAATCGATAAAGACTTCCCCAACGGCATCAAGGAGCACCTCGACCGTTAACCACACCGGGCGGCGCCTAGGGAGGCGGCGCCCGGTTATTCTGTTATCCTGCATAAATATATGAGTATCACTTCATTTGTTAATTACAAGGAATAAATTTAAAGATTTTCCCGATTAGCTATCGATTACCGGGGAAAAGATGGTATATTTAGTTGGTATGGCCGCCGGCTATTCTATTAATCAGACGATGGGTGATTAATTGCCCGCGCTAGAAAGGAAACCAACCATGGAACATGATGAAGTAAAAGTAAAAGTTGAGACTGCCTTTCTCGAACTACTAAAGATGATGCCTAACGACGTAATCACGACCGCCGAAATCATTGAACAGGCGGGTGTAAGCCAAGATGAGTACAACCTCTTCTTTACCAACCAACGATCGATCATCGTCTCCTTCCTCCACCGCCTCCACCGCCAAATCATGCCGGAGTTGGACAAGGCCAATGAGACGGGCATGCTCCTTTCGGAAGAAAACATTACCCAGGTTTTCGCCTTTTACGGTCAGTACCATGCGGAATACCTGGCAATGGAAGCCAGCGGCTTTTCCAACCTGATTTTTGACGAGACACGGACGATCGTGGAGGAACTCCTCCAGTACGGCGACAACGGCCTCGTTAACCAAATGCACCTCGAATACATCACCGGCGGGATGCTGAGCGTCTTCTTCTCCTGGTTGCGGGTGATCAACCAACTCACCGTCCAAGAGGTTGGCCACCAGCTCTACCAGATGGTGATCGAAAACCTGCCGGACCTGGAGTCCACCACCCTTCCGGATAACAAGTAAACAGACCGCAAAAAGCGGGTCCAGTGAAAACCGTCACTGGACCCGCTTTTATTGTGGTCATTTCCCAACACTAGTCAATCTCAATCTCGGCGCCAGCCTTGTCGGTTGCCGTCAGCTTTGGCAAGGTGATCGTCAGCACGCCGTTTTCGTACTTGGCGTTGATCCCCGCTTGGTCAACGTTTGGCAGGCGGTACTGGCGGCTGAACTGGCCGTAGCGCCGCTCGGAGTGGAGGAGGTTGCCCTCGTGGTCGGCCTGGTCAGCCACCGTTTCGCGCCGGCCGCTAACCGTCAGGATGTTTTGGGCGTAGTTTAGGTGGAGGTCCTTCTTGCTAAAGCCCGGCAGGTCCACCGTTACCTGGTACTTGTGGTCGTCCTCGGTAATGTCGGTCCGCATTTCGCCGCTCTCGTGGTTGGTGAAGGGAGCGAAGCTGTCGTCAAACCAGGACAGCATGTTGTTCATGAAGTCATCGCGCCGTTGTAATCCATTCATCATAATAAGACTTCCTTTCTCAAATCTCTCTCTACACCTACTATTATCCGCGAAGGTCAAAGAAAGTCAAGATGATTTTCTGACTTTCTTTGACCTTTTTTAGTCAAAAAAAGAAGCCGGGACAATCCCAGCTTCTTTAAGCGCAATGCGCTTGTTTTTAGTACCAACCGTTTTGTTCCCAGAAGGCCTTTGCGGCAACCCAAGAACCGTAGCGGCTCATCACGTATTCGTTGGCAACCTTGTCTTGGTTTTCAGCGGACAGGTCCCCGTTGAGGTAGGAGATGTCCAGTTGGTATGCCCCGTAGTAGGAACCGTTTACGGCAGTGTAGTCACCACCAGATTCCTTTTGGATGATCCACAGCCGGGCTGCTTCTTCTTCAGAAGAGGAGGAAGAAGTCGAGCTCGTCGAAGTCGACGAGGAGCTTGAGGACGTAGTCGTGGTGGTCGTCGTCGTAGTGGTCGAGGAGGAGCTTGCGCTAGCGGAGTCAGTCGAAGTCGACGTCGAGTCGCTTGCAGAAGCGGCGGTAGTGGTTACCGTTGCCGAGTCAGAAGCGGCGCTGCTTACTTCAGTGGCCGAAGCACTGTCGGAAGTTACCGTGCTGTCGCTGGTTGCGGCAGAAGCCGAAGCAGAGGCGGAGTCGGCGCTCGTTGCGTCGCTGGTTGCGGCCGAAGCAGTCGAGTCGCTTGCGCTGGAGTCAGCGGTCGAAGCAGCACTTGCTTCGTCGGAGGTTGCGCTAGTAGCGGCCGAAGCGGCGGCAGAGGAGTCGGCGCTTGCGGATGGCAGGGTGGCAACTTCTTCGGAGGTAGCGCTAGTAACTTCGCCATCGTCCTTGATCAAAAGCTTTTGACCAACGTAGATCAGGTCCTTGTTTGCAATGCTGTTGTTTTGGGCCAGGGTATCAACGTAAGTCAAGTCGTGTCCTAACTTGATTGAAATACCAGAAAGCGTGTCGCCAGATTGCACAGTGTAGATGGAGTCTGCGCTGGCCGTGGTTGCTGAAGCAATTGTTCCCAATGCGACCGCACCGGCAACAGCAGCAGTTACTTGAAATGCTTTCTTATTGAACTTCATATAAACTGAAACTTGAAAGCACCTTAAAGAACCAGAGCCCACGCCAGCTCTGGTTTTGTTGGCCTTAAATTAGTTTTAG
>CALVGV010000006.1 GCA_944327195.1 uncultured Limosilactobacillus sp. | reverse complement strand
TAAATTGGTCTAGGTGAGAGAATCATCCTCAGAAATGAATTATTCATCTCAACCTATGAAAACATTACACTACCCCGCTTTTGTTGACCCGCCCGCTGCCCTATAATTGACTTCAAATAACGAAAAAGAGGTTGATTTTGATGAAGATTACCACCCTGCCGCTGGCCACCGCCGGCCACCAAACCCGGGCGACCCTGACCGCCTACCTGCAGACGCCGACCCCCAAGAGCCCGGTCCAGGCCTTCGAGCCCTTGCTGATCGTTCCCGGCGGCTCGATGACCCACATCCCGGAGGAAGAAACCGAGAAGACGGCCCTCGCCTTTGCCGCCCGCGGCTTTCAGGTCTTCGTCCTCCGCTACTCCTTTCTCTCTGAGCAAGCGCCCCTCTACCCGGCCCCGCTGATCGACCTCGCCCTGGCAATCGGCACCATCAAACAGCACTTGTCGGACTGGCAGTTGGTCGACCGCCTGCACCTGCTTTGTTTCTCGGCCGGCGGCCAAATCGGGGCCCTCTACAACGACTACTGGGACAGCGAGTGGCTGGAAGACGCCAGCGGCCTACCGAAGGAAAGACGGGACTTCGCCGATCTGGTGCTCGGCTACCCGGTGATCGACTTTAGTGCCGGTTTCCCGACCACCGCCGCCACCCGGGCAAAGTGGACGGACGACCCGGAAAAGTACAGTGCCAGCCAGCACGTGACCGCCAGCAACCGGCCGACCTTCATCTGGGCAACGGTCGACGACCCGGTGGTGCCGGCCCAAAACAGCCTCAATTATTTCCTGGCCCAGCAAAAGGAAAATATTTTCCAGGAAATTCACCTCTTCGAGCACGGTCCCCACGGAATGGACATCGCCAACCAGTTGGTAGCCCACCACGAGGACGGCAACCAACCCCACGTGGCCCACTGGGTGGAGATGGCGACGGAGTGGATGCACGGTGACCACCGCCAGTTCAAGGACTAGTCCCCCTCGCCTTCGGGAAAATAGGGTAAGACCACAAAGCGGCACCCGCCCGGTGAAATCACCGGTAACGGGTGCCGCTTTAGTTTGGTCAAATGATTGATTACAAGGAAAAAAGGAAAATTAGAGATTACGCTCCACCCCAGTAGCGGTTGTGGCCAAGAGCCAAGCAGCCGCCGAAGAAGCACCACGCTGCCGGCCGGAGCGGAGCGAAAATGCGGGCCAAGATGGTGAAATTTCACTTGGCGATTTATCGCCTAGTGAAAGGCCAAGCTTGAAGACCCGGAACGGGGCTTCAAGTTGTGCCCACCATCGTCACGGCCCGCAATTTTCGCGGAGCGGAGGCCTACCGCAAAGCAGCCTCAATGTTCGCCAGGCTAACCTGCGAGGTGTCGCTGAAGCGAACCGCGGCCTCGCTCAGTTGATCGCCAATCCCAATCGAAAGCTCGCTGGCGCCGTTGATCGACTTGATCCCGGCGGCGGAGTCTTCCAGCCCCGCAACCTGGTTGGCTGGCAGGTCGAGAATTTCGGCCGCCCGGGCGAAGATTTCCGGGTCCGGTTTGCCGGCGGAAAGGGTTGCCGGGTCAACCACGCCGACGAAGTAGTCGGTCAAACCGAGGTACTTGAGGATCTTCGGCGCGTTCTTGGAGGCCGAGGCCAGCGAGAGCTTGTAGCCCTTTTCGCGCAGCTCGTCGAGGAAGGCCTGCATCCCCGGCAGGATGTCGGCCGGGGTCAAAGTGGCGATCAGCTTGCCGTAGTTGTCGTTCTTTTCGGCCGCCAGGGCTTCCTTTTCTTCCTGGGTGTAGTCGCTTTCGTGGCCGCCGGCCTTCAGGATCATTTCCAGCGAGTCCATCCGGCTGACCCCCTTCAGGGCCTCTTGCAATTCCGGCGTCCAGGTGGTGCCCACCTTGTCGGCCGTTTGGTGCCAGGCCTGGCTGTGGAACTTGGCGGTGTCGGCGATCACGCCGTCGAGGTCAAAGGCAAAGCCCTTCAAATCTGCAAACTTCATGGTATTCTCCTCCTTAAACTGCGGAAAAGCGGCACCGCGCGCGGCCCGCTTTCCCTTCGTCCCCGAATGGAAAGGTTGTCGATGCATCCGGCGGAACTTAACTTGATTGGTATTTGCGTCGTAATCCTACTTGAGTTCGAGGTCCTTGCCGGCCATGTCGATTACCAGCGGTTCCCCACTGATCAGTTCGGCCTTGGCGCCGTCCTTGTCGACCGTGACTTCGATTACCCGGCCACGGAACTGCTGACGGAATTGGTAGGAATCCCACTTCTTCGGTAGGAACGGGGCGTAGTGGAGCTTGCCGTCGCGAACCCGCATCCCGGCGAAGCCCTGCACGATGTCGATCCAGCTCCCGGTCATCGAAGTGATGTGGAGCCCGTCGGCCGTGTCGTTGTTGTAGTTGTCAAGGTCGAGCCGGGCCGAGCGTTCGTACATTTCCACGGCCTTGTCCTCGTAGCCAATGTCAGCGGCAATAACGGAGTAAACCGAGGCCGACAGGCTGGATTCGTGGACGGTGAACTGTTCGTAGAAGTCGAAGTTGCGCTTCTTTTCTTCGTAGGTGTAGTCGTCCATGAAGTCCCAGATCCCCTGGATGACGTCCCCCTGCTTAACGTACGGGGAGCGAAGGATCTTGTCCCACGACCAGTTTTGGTTGAGCGGCAGTTGGTCGCTCGGGATTTCGCCAACTGGCACGAGGTCCTTGTCCATGAAGCCGTCGTTTTCCGGGAAGATCCGCCGTTCTTCGTCGTACGGCAGGTACATGTTGTCAACGATTGACTTCCACTTGCGCTTTTCGTCCTCGCTGACTGCCAGGTCGGCCGCCACGTCGGCGTCGACTTCTTCCAGGATTTCGAGGGTGTACTTGAGCGTCCATTGGCAAAGGAGGTTGGTGTACCAGTCGTTGTTGACGTTGTTGTCGTATTCGTCTGGCCCGGTAACCCCGTGGAGCATGTACTTGTTGGCCCGTTGTGAGTAGTGAACCCGGTCGGCCCAGAAGCGGGAAATTTCGGTCAGCACCTTGGCCCCTTCGTGGAGGACGTAGGACTTGTCGCCGGTGTAGTTGGTGTAGTTGTAGATGGCGTAGGCGATGTCGCCGTTGCGGTGGATTTCTTCAAAGGTGATTTCCCATTCGTTGTGGCATTCGATCCCGTTGAAGGTAACCATCGGGTAGAGGGCCCCCTTGAGCCCCTGTTCCTTGGCGTTGACGTAGGCGCCGTCGAGTTGGTTATAGCGGTACATCAAGAGGTTGCGCGAGATCTCGGCGTTGGAAACCCCGAGGTAAACCGGCAGGCAGTAGGCCTCGGTGTCCCAGTAGGTTGCCCCACCGTACTTCTCGCCGGTGAAGCCCTTTGGACTGATGTTGAGGCGGTAGTCGTTGCCGTAGTAAGTCGAAAAGAGCTGGAAGAGGTTGAAGCGAATCCCCTGTTGGGCCCCTTCGTCGCCGTTGATCTTGACGTCGGACTTGTCCCAGCGGGATTGCCATTCGGCTTCGTGGGCCTTGAGCAGGTCGGCGAAGGCCTGGTCGTCAAGCGTCTTGGTCAGTTCGTCGACCCGGGCAACCAGTTCTTCTTGGGTGTCAAAGTCACGGGAGGTGGCAACGACGGTCCGCTTTTCCACCACCGTTTCGGCCCCGGCGGCCAGTTCGCCGGCAAAGAGGTTGGCCGCGCTCTTGCCCGCGGCCTGGTCGCTGGCGTGGGCGAGGTCGGTCAGGGTGGTCGTCTTCATGGCAACCGTGAACTGCGGGGTGCCGAAGTCGTTTGGCTTGGTCTTGGAAACCAGCAGGGCGTGCTTGCCGTCGGCCTTGGCGTCCAGAACATCCCAGAATTGTTCGTCGTAGTTGGCGTCTTCGTTGTAAACGTCGCCGTCGATTTCGCTGGTTACCTCCAGCTTAACCGGCTGGTCGCTGAGGTTCTTGATGGTGACCTTTTGGCCAACCAGTTCCTTTTGAACGGCGGAAACGAAGCGGACAAACTCGAAGTGGAGCTTGGCGCCGCCAACTTCGGCGGTGAAGGAACGGGTGAAGGTGCCGGCCTTCATGTCGAGGTCGAGGGCGAAGTCACTCGGTTCCTGCTTGGCCAGGTCGAGGGCCTCGCCGTTGACGCTGATTGGCAACTTGAGGAAGTTGACCGCGTTGATCATCTTGCCGAAGTACTTCGGGTAGCCGTTCTTCCACCAGCCGACCCGGGTCTTGTCCGGGAACCAAACGCCGCCGAGGTAGACCCCTTCCATGCAGTCGCCGGAGTAACCTTCTTCAAAGAAGCCCCGCATCCCCAGGTTTTCGTTGGCCAGGCTGGTCATCGATTCCTGGAGCCGCTTGTCTTCTGGCGCCCACTTGGTCGTCTTCACGTGCCATGGCGCAATGTCAAAAGTTTGTTTCATGTGTAACACTCTTCCCTTTCACTAGTTGTTCTTGTAGACTACGAAGCCGTCTGCTGCGAGTTGCTTTCCATCAAGGTTTTGGCTGACCACCGCTTCCCCGCTTTCCGGGACCGCAAGTGGCTTGCCGGTCGTGTTGAAGTAGCCAACCAATTCCCGGTTAGCCAGCCTGCGGCGGACTACCAGTAAGCCGTCATCCTGAACCGTAAATTGAATCGTGCCCTCTTCAATTTCTTGCCAGTAATCGTGGCGGAACTTGACCAGGGTTTGCAGGGAGGCAAACATCGCCTTTGCGGCCTCGTTCGGCTGCCAGTTCATCGGCTTCCGGCAATCGGGGTCGTTTTCCCCAGTCATCCCGTACTCCGTCCCGTAATAGATCGACGGAACCCCCGGTTGCAAGAAGGTGAAGGCAAAGGTCTGACGAACCAGGTCCTCGTTGTCGTGCGCCAACGTCTTGATCCGCGCGGTATCGTGGGAGTCCAAGACGTTGAACATCAGCTGGTTCGTTTGGTCGCGGTAGGTCATCAGCAGGCTACTTAGTTCTTCCACCATCTGCTTGGCATCAAGGCTGTGGTCGATGAAGTGGTTGAGGATTGCTCCCGTGTAACTGTAGTTCATTACCGCGCTGAACTCGTCGCCGTTCAGCCACGGCTGGGACGTGGTCCAGATTTCCCCCAAGATGTAGAAGTCCGGTTTCAAGCTGACCATTTCCTGGTGGAACCGCCGCCAGAAGTGGTGGTCAATTTCGTTGGCCACGTCGAGCCGCCAAGCATCAATGTCGAATTCTTCCACCCAGTAGCGGGCAATCTTCAACAGGTACTCCTGCACCGCCGGCGTTGCCGTGTTTAGCTTCGGCATGTGCGGGGTGTAGTCGAAGGTGTCGTAGGTAGCGTCAGGGGTGAATTCGAAGTTCTCCGTCGGCGTGTAGGTCGCCGGGAACTGGTGAACGTGGAACCAATCGGCGTACTGCGATTGCTCCCCATTCTTCAGCACGTCTTGCCACTGCGGCGATTGATCACCAATGTGGTTGAAAACGGCGTCGAGCATCACCTTGATCCCCCGCTTATGGGCCTCCTGAACCAGCTTCTTGAACAGCTCCGCATTCCCGAAGTGGGGATCAATTTGGAAGTAGTCTTCCGTATCGTACTTGTGGTTCGTTGGTGACTTGAAGATCGGGTTGAAGTAAATCCCGTTTACCCCCAGGTCAACCAGGTGATCGAGGTGGTCGAGCACCCCTTGCAAGTCACCCCCGTAAAAGTCTTGCCGACCGGGGTGGTCGCTTGCGTTCCACGGCTTGGCACCTTCCGGATCGTTGCTTTGATCACCGTTGGCAAACCGCTCCGGGAAAATTTGGTACCAGACCGTGTCCTTAACCCATTCCGGCGCGTGGAAGGCGTCAATGTCCTGGAAGAAGGGCATCCGGAAGTAGGTGTTCATGTCATCCAACAGCTTCTTGTCGGTTGGCTGAATGAAGCCCTTGTCGGTGTAAATCCAGTGACTGCCGTCCACGCCGGTGAGGTCAAAGGCGTAGGCTAACCGTCGCTTGGGTTCCTTTACCGCCAGTTGCCAGTAATCGAAAGTGCCATCACTCAGGATCTTTTGCATCGGCGTCGGGGCCGAATAAAAGGGCGGCTTAATTCCCGCCAAGCTTCGTAAGCTGTATGGGTCACCGTGAAGTAGGTTGACTTCTTTTACATCGTCTTTTTCCGTCCGCAAGCGAATCCGCATCGTCTCCGCATCATAGAGGAAGGCCATTTCGCTTTCTGGCCGGTGGTAAATTCCCGCAAAGTTCATGGTTAGTCAATGTCCCCTTTTTCAACTGAGGTTTCCTTAACAACGAAGACCGCAACTGCCCCGCAGAGTGCCAGAATTGCTGAAGTGGTCAGCATGTGTGGCATGTAGTTGCCGAGGGCCGGGTAGAGGGCGAAGGAAATAATTGAGGCACAGATTTGCGGCAGGCAGATCCAACTGTTGAAGAGCCCCATGTAAGTCCCGTCGTGCTTCCCGTCGAGGGCGTTGGTAAGGATGGTGAACGGAATTGAGTTGATTGAAACCCAGCACATCCCGATTGCGATGAAGGCAATGAAGGACCACAGCTTGGTTGGTGCAACGGCCAGGCCCCAGAAACCAAGGGCCCCCACAACCAACCCGAAGGAGTAGGCCGGCTTACGCAGCTTGTCGTTGAGCCGGGAAAGAACCAGCCCCCAAATAATGGCGACCCCAACTTCAACGGCGGACAGAACCCCGAACCAGTTCCCGGCTTCTTGGTAAGCAGCCGAGGCGGCCTTGGTCGTGTGCCAGATGTTTTGGGCAACCGTCCCGGTCCCGTAAGTCCACAGGTACTGGAAAGCAGCCCAACTAAAGAATTCAACTAACCCAAGCGTCCAGAATACCTTTGGCGCGTTCTTAACGATTTCCCAAATGTTGCCACTGACTTCTTCGTTTTCGTCCAACCCGTGGTACTTGGCGTAAGTCTTCGGGTCGTATTCGTCAACCTTCCAAATCGTGAAGGCCGAAGTGATCACCAGCAGGGCTGCCCCGATGTAGAAGGACCACTTAACGGAGTCCGGCAGTTCCCCGGCGGAGGCCACGTTGGCAACCCCGAGGAAGGTCAGGAAGAACGGGAAGAGGTCGGCAGCGACGGACCCGATGTTCCCCCAGATCGTTTGCCAAGACCATGCCTGGTCCTTTTGCTCGTCGTTAACCATGTCCGAGATCATCATCTTGAATGGTTGCATCGACATGTTCGAGGAGAGGTCCATGAAGAGGATCGAAACGGCCCCGAACCAGAGAGCGGCGGTCGTCTTAAAGCCGAAGCTCCCGGAGTTTGGCAACAGGCACATCACGATAACGGCAACGATCGTCCCCAAGATCAGGTACGGAAGCCGCCGGCCACCGAGCTTTGGTGCCCAGGTCCGGTCAGAGAAGTAACCAACTAATGGTTGAACAACCATCCCGGCCAGCGGTGGCAAGATGAAGAAGAAGCCGAGCTTCGTTGGGTCCGCACCCAGGGTTTGGAAGATCCGCCCCATGTTTGAACTTTGCAAAGCGAAGGCCATGGAAGTACCGAGGTTCCCGAAGGTCATCAGCATCAACGTCGAGAACGCTAATGATGGTAATTGCTTTTTACCTTTTTTTGCATCCATAACAGTTCATTTCCTCCAAGTCAAAGCCGGTCAGACCAGGCTTTGAATCCATTGAGTAATTCAACAAAGAATAATTGCAAGAGATTTGTGGAAGCGCTTCAGAAATCTTTCGGTTAATAATATAGCAAAATCACCCAATTTGCGCAACCGTTTGCACAAAACTTTTGCAAGCGATTGCACGATTTTCAAAAGAAAAACCCGGCGCCGGTGCTTGCCCCGCTTGAATTTGTGGGGCGCCCCGGTGCCGGGAAATTTTTTTGCTTTCAATTTGTGTCAACCGCTTGTCAGGCAAGCGATTCGGCCTCGTCGGCCTCGAGGATCTTGAAGCCGACCAGCTGGTGGGTGCGCTGGCGATCGAAGAGCAGGTCAACCGCCCTGGCCCCCAGCTGACGTGGCAGCATATCGACCTTATCGACCTGGGGGCTGGCCAGGCTGAGCAGGCGGCTGCGGTTAAAGCAGACCGCCGGCCAGGTCAGCGGCGCCCGCAACTGGGCGCTCCCCAGCTGGTTGAAGAAGGTCAGCATGCTGATGTCGTCGGTCGCCAGCAGGCCGTCCACTTCCGGGTGGGCGGCAAAGAAGGCCGTCGGATCGTCGACCGTCAATTGGAAGACCAGCGGCACCCGGCCGTACTGGGCCAGCTCGGCGCGAAAGCCGCGTTCGCGGTCGAGCTCGTAGGCCCAGCCGTTGGCGCTGCGGATCAGCACCGGCTGGTGGACCCGGTGGTCGGCGCAGAGGTGGTGGGTCGCCTTCTGGCCAGCGAGGACGTTGTCGTTGTTAATGTAACGGTCCTCCTCCTCGGCCGGCTGGCCAATGATGACGAAGTTTTGCCCGGTCTTGCGCAGGTAGGCGGTCACCGGGTCGGCCTGCTTGGTGTAGAGGACGAGGAAGTTGTGGATCTTGGCCTGCTCGACCATCGCCCGCACGTTGTGGAGAAGGCTCTCCTCGTCCTGGCAGATCGCCGTTGCCAACACGTAGTCGCGGTCGGCCAAGAGCGAGTTGGCCCCGCGGATAATGTCCAACTGGAAGGGGTTGGCCGGGGCGGTTTCGCCGGTGACCGGGAAGATCGCCCCCACCATCCGCGCCTCCCCGGTCGAGAGGGTGCGGGCCAGGCGGTTGGGCTGGTAGTTGAGCTGGGCCGCGGCCGCCTTAACCTTGGCAACCGTGGCCGTGCTGATCCGCGGGTTATCGTTGAGGGCGCGCGAGGCCGTCGAGACCGAGACGCCGGCCGCCGCCGCCACATCCTTAATCGTTGCCATTGTTATTCCTCCCTGAAGTATTTCCCGGGAAACCCCCCGTTTCCCGGCCGGTGCAAGTTGCGGCTTGCAATTAATTCCATTATACCATCGTCCCCCGCTCCGCGCTTGGCTGGAAAAAAAAGAAGCTGGTAAAAAAGGTTCTAAGCGCTCCGTATAGCTAAGTGAGAACGGGCTTTGGCACGGGGACCGGGCCGGAGTTCGTTCTTGCGCAGCTGCTAGGAGCGCCCTTTTTTACCGCGATTGCAGAGTAATATTAGGAGAAGAAAAAGGCTGGAAAGAAATAAGCTTCTTCCCAGCCTCCTTGTTATTAGTAGTATGAATTGCGGACCAGCCGCCAGCTACTCAGCCGCGGGGCCAGGGCCCGGTAGAGGTACTCGGCCACCTGCACCCAGGCGTAACCCAGGAGCATGGCGCCGATCGTGTCGAACGGGTAGTGGGCGTATAAGTACACCCGCGAGATTGCCAGCAGGACGACGAAGAAGATCACCAGCAGCTGGCAGATCACCCGGATGGCCGCCCGCTGGATCAGCGGGATTACCAGCAGGAGCAGGATGGCCGCCACCAGGAAGATCCCGAGGGTGTGACCACTCGGGAAGGAGTAGCCGCTGTCACTGCTCATGTGTTGTGCCGGCCGTGCCCGTTGCACCAGGTGCTTGGCAATCGCCCCGAGGACGTCCCCGCCGGCCACCAGGCACAGCGACCAGAGGGCCGGGATCTTGTACTTGAAGCCCCACAGGAGGAAGGCGATCAGGCAGGTCCAGAAGATATCCATCTTCGGGCTCGCGATGAAGGAAACGACCTTCATGAAGGTCTTCATCCCACTCTCCGCGTTAGGGTGGTTATTGGTAAACAGGGTCTGCAGCACCGAATCGAGCGTCCCGATCAGCATCGTATTCTTGTAGATCATCGCCGCGATGACCACGAAGAGAACCGCGCTGACCAGGAGCCGCTGCCACCGGTTTGAATCTTGTTCAATCAGCATATTGCTCTCCTAGTACTAGTATTAGAATGATTGCCTTAACGATAGCACAGAACCGCCCCCCAATTGGGGAAGTTCACGATTTTTTAATCTTTTTTGTTGGCCGGTTCGCCGATGAAGATGTTGTGGGCGGCCTTGAAGGACACGTTCAATTCGGCCCCGTCGCTCAGCCGCTTCACCACCAGCGGGCCCTCGAAGGGTTCGTGCTTGATGATTTCCAGTTGCTCATTGAGCTTGATCCCCAGTTCGTTGAGGTAGGTCAGGAGCTCGTGGTTGTCCAGGAAGCGCTCGATCGTCACCGTCTCGCCGTCGGCCGCGTCGGCCAGCAGGCGTTGGCTCCCCTTGTCGAACTCGCCGGCCGCACTCGGGATGACCCCACCATGCGGGCAGTTGTGCGGATGGCCAAGGAAGTCGTCGAGGGCGGTGGCTAGCCGGTCGCTGGTTTGGTGCTCGAGGACCTCGGCTTCGGAGTGGACGTCGGCCACGCTGTAACCCAGCTTATCGACCATAAAGGTTTCCCACAGGCGGTGCTTGCGAACCAGTTCGGCGGCGTACTTCTTGCCGGCCGGGGTCAAGGAAATCCCGGCGTAAGGTTCGTGGGCCACCAGGCCTTCGTCGTCGAGTTTGGCCACCATTTCGGTCACCGACCCGGCGGCGATCCCGAGGCCGAGCGAGATTTGCTTGTTGGTAACCTGCTTCTCCCCGCTCCCTAGTTCAAAGATAATCTTCAAATAGTCTTCCTTCATTGGCGTCATTTTTCCGCCCGAAACCCTCTTTCTTAAAAATTAGCGCTCCATTGGCCCCGCCGCAAGGCCAAGCTGGCCCGGCAAGAACCGAAGGGGAAGCGCCTTCAATTGATCATCGCTTAACTGTTACGATTATAGCATTAAACCACCTTTTTTGTGGTCCTGGCAAGCGAAATTTTCCAGTTAACCCAAAGTTAAGAAAAAGGCCGGGCAAAGAAAAATCTTCCTTGTCCGGCCACGGGCGGAAACCGCTCCCACCCAAAATTTATTTGTTAATTAGTCGCGCCGCAGCTGCGTCCGGGTAAAGAACCAGTAGTTGAGTGCGGTCATCAGCAGGAACCAGCCGATCAAGCCGGCCCAGAAGAGGGCCGTCCCCGCCGCACCACTCAGTGAAAGGAGGGCGTGGTTGTTAAAGCGGTTCGGGTCCTTGTCGACCACGGCCACCAGCACCCGCAGGGCCACGATGCCGAGGAAGATCAGCACCGTTGGCAGGCCGACGCCGACCAGCAGCTTGCCACGGCGGCTGAGGAGGGCAAAGCCGGCCCCGACTGCCGCCACCGTTGCCAGGCCGGCAAAAGCGGTCGCCAGGCTGATCCCGGCCCCGTCAGCGAAGTTGCTCAAGCCCTTGGAGGCATAGAGGACCAGGTCCTTTAAGAGGTCAACCAGCCAGATCAGCACCACCATCACCGCCAAGAGGATGGCGTTGGCCCCCCAGATCCCCTTGCGGGTGGCGCCGACCGCCATCCCGCTCTTGAAGAGCTGGTAGGGGAAGCAGAGGGCCCAGAAGAAGGCGATGAAGCCGAGGATCCCGCTCAGGGTGCCGAGGAAGTTGGTGAGCATGCTCGTCCAGCTGCCGATGGAGGCCCCGCCGATCAGACCGATCAGGCCAAAGAGCAGGTCGAGGCCGATGATGATTGCTAGGGCGACGGCAACCGCCTTGGCGATCGCCTTCCCCTGCCACTTGGTTAAAGTTAATACTTGCTTGTTCATGTTAGTTTCCCCCCTTATTCGTGAGTGCGGTAAAGGTGTGTTGTAAGTCGAGGTGGGCGAGCTTGACCTGGTCCGGGATCACCCGTTGGTCCGGCAATGGCTCGACCACGGTCACGGTCTTGATCTTGCCCAGCTGGCGGCTGGTCAGGACCGTCAGCCCGGCGGTGTACTCGTCGACCTTGGCGGCCGGGCCGCTGATTTCGTAGGCGTTGGCCAGCAGGTCGGCCACCGGCTGGTCCTTGATGATCTTGCTGTCGTCGAGGATGATGACCCCCTCGAGTAGCTGCTGAACCTCGTTGATCAGGTGGGTCGAGATCACGAAGGTCCGCGGCCGCGCCTCGTAGGTCTTCATCAGTTCCTGGTAGAAGAGTTCGCGGTGGTTGGCGTCGAGACCGAGGGTCGGCTCGTCGAGGAAGACGTAGTTGGCGCGGACGTTGAGGGCCAGCACCAGCTTGGCCGCGGTCTTGAGCCCGGTTGAGAGCTTGGCCAGGACGGCCTGGTCGTCGAGGTCGAAGCCGGCCAGCATCCGCCGCGCCTCGGTGAAGTCAAAGCCGTAGGTGGCGTCGAGGACGGTCGCCAGCTCGCTGAACTTGGTGTGCTTGGCCACCAGGTCGGCCTCGCTCATCAGGTAGATTTGCGCAAGGGCCGCCCGGTTGCCGGCGACGGTGGCGTCACCGAGCAGGACCTGGCCCGAATTGGCGAAGATCCGGTCGGTGATGATGTTGAGCAGGGTCGTCTTGCCGGCCCCGTTGCGCCCCAGCAGGCCGTAAATCTTGGCCGGCTCGAGCTCAAATGAAAGGTTGTCGAGGACCCGCTTCTTGCCGTAGCGCTTGCTGATCCCCCGTACTTTAAACTTGTCCATGATCATACCCCCGTTTGATTAGGTCTAGTAAGTGTGCTTCCTCGATGCCGAGCTTCTTGGCCTCGGCAACCAGGCTGACCACGTAGTCGTGGTAAAAGTCTTCGCGGCGCTTGGTGGTCAAGCGCTCCTGGGCACCGGCGCGGACGAACATCCCCCGGCCGCGCTTCTTCTCCAGCAATTGCTCATCGACCAGCTGGTTCATCCCCTTGAGGACGGTGGCTGGGTTGATTTGGAGCTCCTGGGAGAGCTGGGTGGTTGACGGCACCTGCTCCCCCTCGGCGAAGAGGCCGGTGAAGATCATCTCGGCCAGCTGATCGGCGAGCTGCTGGTAGAGGGGCGCCGATTGGTCAAATTCGAATTGCATGGGGCACCTCCTTGTTAGTTAACTGGTTAATCACTTGTGTAACTAACTATATAACCAACCAGATAAATTGGCAAGCAAAAATGGCGAAAATGCGAAAAAAATTTGGTACGGCCGCTGCAATCGCTTGGGGGACGCGGGATCACAAAAAGGAACCGGCGGGAGAAATTCCCTACCGGTTCCTTACAATTTGCTGATTCAACCGCTTGCTAGAAGAGCTTACCGACCCCGTAGTGGATGGTGATCGTGATCAGGCCGATGATGATGTTACGGATGACCGCCCGCTTTACCAGGCCGTCACCAAGCTTGGCCGAGATGAAGCCGGTCAAAGCCGAGGCGAGGGCAACCGCCAGGATGGTGGCTCCCCACTTCAGCGGCCCGGTGACGAAGGTCATCGCCATCAGCGGCAAGAGCCCGCCGAGGGCCGCCGCAAAGAGGGAGGCAAAGGAGGCGTCCCAGGGGTTGAGGTAGTGGCCCAGTTCGATGTCGTACTTGACCCGCACCACCGTTGCCAGGGGCTTCTTTTGCATCAGGTCGGCTGCGATCTTGGCCGCCGTGTCCTCGCGAACCCCGCGGTCAACGTAGTGTTGCTTGACGACCGCCAGCTGGTCTTCCCAGTTGGTCTTGAGCAGGCGCTCCTCTTTTTCGACCGCCGAGCGCTCGGTTTCCTTTTGGGCCGAAACCGAGGCGTACTCGCCGGCCGCCATCGAGAAGGCGCAGGCCAAGAGGTCCGACAGGCCGGCAATGAAGATGGTGAACTCGTTGGTCGTCGCCGCGGCCACCGAAACCAGCACCCCAACAACCGTCAGGATCCCGTCGTTGGAGCCCAGCACCCCCGCCCGGAGGGTGTTGAGCTTTTCTTCCATCGTCTGTTCGCGTTGATCAATCTTCTTAACCCGAATATCCATTGCTCATCCCTCCTTATTAACCACGGAAAAGTTGGCCGATCACGAAGGTGACCCCCATCGTCAGTAGGCCGGCGGCGACGTTGCGCAGGATCGCCTTACCCCAGCGCGGGTTGTTGCCGAGAACCGCCCCGCAGTAGCCGGTCAAGACCAGGGCCAAGAGGACGCCGACCATCGTGACCCCGATCCGGACCGTTGCCGGCGCGGTCGTGACCGCCACCATCGGCAGAATCGAGCCGAGGGGGAAGGAAATGAAGGAGGCAATCGCCGCTGCGTAGGGACTGGTGAGGTCCCGCGGGTTGAAGCCGTAGCGCTCCTGCACGGCCACGTTCAGGGGGTCGTTGCTCATCAGTTCCTGGGTCGCCTCTTCGGCCAGGGCCGGGGCGATGTCTTGGTCGAGGTACTTTTGCTTCACGAAGCGGTACTCGCCATCAAAGTCCTCCTTCAGGCGCCGCTGCTCGTCGAGCTGGGCCCGCCGTTGGGAGTCCTTTTGGGTGCTTACCGACACGTACTCCCCCATGCACATCGAGATCATTCCGGCCAGGACCCCCGACAGGCCGGAAATCAGGATCGCGTAGGTGTTGTTGGTGGCGGCGGCCACCCCGATTACGATCCCGGCCACCGAGATGATCCCGTCGTTGGCCCCCATTACGATCGCCCGCAGGACGTTCACCCGCTGGGCCAAAGACATCTTTTTTGCCATAACCAATCTCCTCCTCTGTCACTGTTTATAATCATTATAAACTAGAGAAAAAGAGAATCAACTAGAATGACTCGATATTCCAAAATTAATTAGAGTCGCTATAAGTAAAAGAATGGATCGCCCCCGAACTAATCGCGGTGATCCATTCTTGTCTGTTTTTACCGGCGATTAGTCCGGTTGTTCTTCGTTGGTCCGGATTACGAAGACCGAGGTCCCGGCGTGCTTGGTCATGTAAGCCGCCTGCGACCCGACCGTCTTCCGGCTCCCCCACTTGCCGATCGAACCGACGATCAGCAGGTCCGGTTGGAATTGCGGAATGACGTGGTTGCAGATCCGTTCCGCCGGCCGGTCCCCCTGGTCAACGATCGCGGTGATCTTCTTGGCGTCGACCCCGTAATCGATGGCGGCCTTGACGTACTGGTCAATCCGCTTTTCCAGCTCTTCTTGGCTGGAGTGGGTGAAGTCCTTATCCAGGTATTGGTAGACGTTGACTTCGTCGGTTTCAAAGATCGAAACGATCCCCAGTTCCGACCCGTCCCGCTTTGCCTTATCAACGGCGTAGGAGAACGCTGCCCGCGCGTCGGGGGCGTCGTCGACCCCGACCAAGATGCGCTTGAACTTCTTCGCCTTAATTTCAAACATAAAATCCTAGCTCCTCTCTTTTTGAACCCTGGGGGCTCGCTAGCTTCATACTTATGTTACCCCATATTTTTCAATTGTAAATATTATTTTTTCAGTTTGCCTAAACTATTTTTACTCAGCCATTCAAAAACCGGTCAGGAGGCACCCTGACCGGTTCAAAAGAGCGTAACTTGTTAATCGAAGCTGAGGCGGTAGCCAAAGTGTTGGTCGGCCCCGGTCAGCCGGCGGGCATGGCGGTCGACCACTAGCCGGCGATCGCCGGTTAGCATCCAGACGGTGATCCCGATGAAGACGACCACTTCAACGCCAACCGCGATCCACTCGCTGGTCGTCGGCACGGTGTTCATCGTGGTTGACCCGCTGGCCGCAAAGGCGGTCCAGTCCAGCAGAAAGTGGAGGAGCATCGCTAGCCAGAGTTGGCCGGTGTAGAGGTAGACCACGGCGAAGAAGAGGCCGAGGCCAAAGGTGCCGAGCACCTGCAAGAGGGTGGTCGAAACCGGCTGGGCCAGCATGTTGCCCAGGTGCATCAGGGCAAAGAGGAGGGCGCTGGCCACCACCGCCAGCGGCAGCTGCTGGGCCAGGTTGCGGAAGGCCACCAGCAGGGCACCGAGGATCACGAAGCGGCAGAGGGTTTCCTCGGCCACCCCGGCCTCAAAGGCGCTCAGCAGGTACTCGTGGTTGCTCAGCAGGTTGTGGGGCCCGAGGGTGGCCACCAGGTCGCTCCAGGAGGTGATCCCGCCGAGGGCGTTGAGGGCGATGAAGACCAGGGCCACCACCATCAGAAAGCAGAAGGACCACCAGCTAAAGCCGCGGCCAAACTGGGGCTTGATCCCCGGCCAGGACAGCTCCCAGGAGCGCATCGCCGCTACCGCCATCAAGAAGAAGGCCAGCGCGCCGAGGGCCCCGGTGCCGATCAGGAGGACAAAGAACTGTGGCCCGGCAAACTTTTCCGGGTAGATTGCCCCCAAAAGGCTCGTTAGGATGGCAAACCACCAGAAGGGGTAAAAGATGCGGGCAACCACGTTCTTCAGCTCACCGCCGACAATCCCGGCCAAAGGGGCAAACATGACGACGAAGTAGGCCATCGTCATGATCATCACCCCGCGGGCCGGCAGCTGGAGACGGACAATTATTTCCCGGGACATAATTGCCCAGACCACCACCATGATCACCGGCTGGGCCAAGCACTGCAACCAGCGGTTACTTAGCTCCAGCCAACGCGGCAACCGCACCGCCTCGGCCACCAGGGCCAAGACGAGGATCAACCCCATCACAGCAAACATGCGGATGTACGGCAGGCCGTGCACCACTTCCCACCCGGCGATTACGCAAACGCAAAAGAGGGCAATTGCGGCCTGCGCCCGGTACCAAATTTGGAGATAGTCTTTTCCAGACATTGCTTTTCCTCCAGTCAAATTCTAATCGTTTTCTCTTCTATCCTAACAAAATCCCCGGGGCGAAAAAAGGACCTGCCAAATAAATCCAGAATTCTTCGGCCCTCCCCGCCCCCGAAAAGCAGGAAAGGCGGCGGGACCAGGCCCGTCGCCTTTAATTGTAATTTTATTTTCCTAGCACCTACTTGGCTTCCGCCTTGGCCGGCCGCTTGTGGTGGTTGCGGTGACGGTGGTTTTCCTTGGCCTTTTCGTTGGCCGGGTTTTCCGCCGGCTGGGCGTCGGCGTTTAGGATCGTCACCATCGGGATGATGACCGGGCGCCGGCCGGTCCGCTCGTACAGTAGGCGCTGGAGGCGGGAAACGATCGTCCGGTTGATTGCCCGCCGGTCGACCTTCTTGTGGTTCTTGAAGGTGTTGAGGATTGCCCAGAAGACCTCGTGGTTGGCCGCCTTGATCAGTTCCTGCGACTCGTGCATGTAAACGAAGCCGCGGGAAACGATGTCCGGCCCGGCCACGATCTGGTAGTCCTTGAGGTCGACGACGGCGATCGCCGTGACCACCCCTTCCTCGGAGAGGAGGCGGCGTTCGCGGATTTCCGGACTGCCGACGGAATCGTCGACGTCGCGGCCGTCGATGTAAACATCGCCCATCGAGTCGATGTGGTCAGCGATCCGGCAAGTGTCCTTGGTCAGGGCCAGGACGTCCCCGTTGGCGAGGATGAAGGAGTTCTCGCGCGGCACCCCGGTCAGCTCGGCCAACTTAGTGTGGATCTTTTGCATCCGGTATTCCCCGTGGACCGGGGCGAAGAACTTCGGCTTCATCAAGCGGAGCATCAGTTCCTCGTCGACCTGACCCCCGTGCCCGGAGGTGTGGATGTTGTTGACGTAGCCGTGGATGACCTCGGCACCGCCCTCTTCCAGCTTGTTGATCAGGGCGTTGACGCTGGTCGTGTTCCCCGGAATCGGGTTGGAGGAGAAGACAACCGTGTCGCCCGGCTGGATCGAGATCTGGCGGTGGGTCCCGTTGGCAATTCGCGACAGGGCGGCCATCGGTTCCCCCTGCGACCCGGTACACATGATCATCACGTCTTCGGGGGCGTACTTGTTGATTTCGTTCGGGTCAATCAGCGACTCTTCTGGGATCTTCAGGTAGCCCAGGGCCTGGCCGGCCGCGATCGCGTTTTCCATGCTGCGGCCGAAGACGGCGATCTTGCGGCCCTGCTTGATGGCGGCGTCGCTGGCCTCGCGGAGGCGGTAGACGTTGGAGGCGAAGGAGGCGAAGATGATCCGCCCCTTGATCCGTTCGAAGATCCGCCGGATGTGGATGTCAACCCAACGTTCCGACTTGGTGAACTCCGGCCGTTCGGCGTTGGTCGAGTCCGAGGTCAGGAGCAGGACCCCCTCCTCGCCGAGCTTGGCCATTTGCTGGAAGTTCGGCGCCGGCAGGTGGCCAACCGGGGTCAGGTCGAACTTGAAGTCCCCGGTTTGGACGATCGTCCCCTGCGGGGTGTGAACGGCAACCCCGAGGGTGTCCGGGATCGAGTGGGTGGTGCGGAAAAAGCTGACCCAGAGCTTCTTGAAGTGAACGGTGTCGAACTCGTTGATTTCGTGGAGCTCGGCGTCGCGCAGGAGGTGCTTTTCGTCGAGCTTGCCGCGGATCAGCGACATGGCAAAGGGGCCGGCGTAGATCGGCACGTTGACCTTTTGCAAGAAGAAGGGCAGGCCGCCGATGTGGTCTTCGTGGCCGTGGGTGATGAAGATCCCCTTGATCTTTTCCTTGTTTTCGACCAGGTAGTCGTAGTTTTGGATCACGTAGTCGACGCCGAGCAGTTCGTCTTCGGGGAAGAGCACCCCGCAGTCGATGATCACGATTTCGTCTTGGAACTGAACGCAGTACATGTTCTTGCCGATTTCGCCCAATCCCCCGACAGCGTAGAAGGCGACTTCGTTATTCTTGATATTTAGTTTTGTCATTGCTTGATTTATCCTCTTCCTTAATAGTGTGAATTGCGTGCATGATAACGCCCCGGGCCTTGTGGGTTGGCAAAGACGGGTGGCTATTTTGGCCGGCTGGGTAAGACCGGTATCCCACCGGAAAGACCGCACGGGTCGCCGGGAGACGCTACTTGTTCGTTCAGAATAATCTGAAAATATTTTACCACAACGGAAATTTGATTGGTAGTGAGAGGCGGGCGGGGGAAGGGGTAATTGACGAAGCAGGATTTGGCCGTTGGCGCCGCCCCTTCCCTAATGATTGGCGGTGGCAATGTTCGGTATTGTGCGCTCCCCACTCCTTTCTCCCGGTTAACTAATGGAGCCCTCCCCCTAAACCACCACGGAATTAGCCAGCGATACCATTGTCCCTAACCTCACCAACTGGTTTGGCGCGAGCGGCCGGAGCGAAGCAAGCGGCCGAAACAAGAAGGCGGAATCCCGCAAAATCATCCCCCAGAACCATTAGAAGAGTGGGTTGCCGCCTGACCACAAGCCGTTGCCACCTCTGCAGCATGCTGCCGGGGCCGGAGCGGAGCGAAAACGGGGGCCAAGATGGTGAAGTTTCACTTGGCGATTTATCGCCTAGTGAAAGGCCGAGCTTTGAGACCCGGAGGGGCTCAAAGTCGTGCCCACCATCGTTACGGCCCCCGATTTTCGCGGAGCGGAGGCCCACCCCGTTCCAGTCTCCCGGAAGCTGCGGAGCGGAGGCCCCCGCTCCTATGTAAAAAGCCCCGGCAAAACCGGAGCTTGAAAATTACTTGTTAAGCAGGCTGCGAATGGCTTGGGCCTTGGCCTCGTTGGTGTACTTGGTCTGCAGCTTGGCCTGCTCGGCCGCCGACATGGTCGGGTTCTCGGTCAAAGCAGCCGTTAGCTTGGCCTTCACCTGACTGGCAATGGCGGTTTGGAGCTGGGCCTGGTTGGTCGAGTTCTTCATTGCCGCCGCCAGCTTCTTGGCCTGGCTGGTCGACAGGGAAACCCAAGTCGAGTTCAGCTTGAAGTTGTAGCTGATCTGCTTGGTTTCCTTGTTGTCGCCAAGGACGCCAAACATCAGCTTGGAGAAGCCGTTCTTGTAAACGTACTGTTGCTTCTTGATCACTAGCTTGGCCGCGCCGGTGGTCGTCGATACCTTCACCTTGGCGTCCTTGTCAACCCAGGTGTGGTGCTTCTTACTATTATTAGTCGTCTTGTAGACGTAGACCTTCTCGCTACCGGTCCCCAATTGCTTGTAGACCAGCAGGTTGGCCGTCTTGCTGATCGAGGCCAGCTTGACCGTCTTGGTGGTGGTCTCGGTCTTCATCCCGAGGTGGTTGACGTCGTGGAGGGCAAAGGCCGCCACCGAGGCAATCAGCACCACTAGCGAGAGGATCGACCAAACCAGGTGCGACTTGTGTTCAACCCACACGGCGCCGAAAAGGTAGAAGAAGGCGGCGCTAAGGATCACTAAGAGGATAATCATCTAGGCGTCCTCCTTTCCGGAAACAGCGACCCGGCGAGCCGGGTTGGACTTCTTGAGCTTGAAGGTCAACACGAAGGCAACCACCGCGAAGAGGGCCGAGACCGCGAAGGCGGCGTGGAAGCCGTTCAAGGCAGCGTCGATCGCCCGGTCCTTGTAAACCAGCGGCGAACTGGTCAGCAGGTGGTGGGCCGGCTTGGTGGCGTCCTGGACGTTGGTCAGGGTGGTGGTCATGATCGCCGTCCCGATCGAGCTCATTACCTGGCGGAAGGTGTTGTTAACCGCCGTCCCGTGCGACATTTCCTCCACTGGCAGGACGTTCATCCCCGAGGTCGTCACCGGCATGAAGACCATCGACACCCCGAAGAGGCGGATGGCGTAGAAGACCACGATCGCCAGGACCGGCGTCTTGTCGGTCAGGGTGAAGAACGGGATCGTGCCGACCACCAGCAGGGTCAGGCCGACGATCGCCAGCCGGCGGGCCCCGTAGCGGTCAAAGATCCGCCCGGTGATTGGCTGCATTACCCCCAGCATCAGGGCCCCCGGCAGGAGCATCAGCCCGGAGTGGAAGGCCGACTCGCCGCGGATGTTTTGGATGTAGGTTGGCAGCAGCATTTCAACCCCGATCATCGCCAGGTTAACGGTACTGGAGAGAACCGCCGCCAGGGCAAATTCCGGGTGCTTGAAGACCCGCATGTCGAGGAAGGGATCGTCGAGCTTGAGCTGGCGCAGGATGAAGAGGGTGATGAAGATCAGCCCGCCGATGATGAAGGAGAGCACCAAAGCGTCCCCCCAGCCGCGGCTGGAGGCCTCCGACACCCCGTAGAGCAATCCGCCGAAACCGGCGGTCGAGCTGATCACCGACCAGATGTCGAGCGGTTGCTGGTGAACCCGCAGGACCGGCTTCATCGCAAAGATGGCCAGCAGGAGAATGATGACGATGAAGGGAATGATGATCCCGAAGAGGACCCGCCAGGAGTAGTTATCAACCACGAACCCGGACAAAGTTGGCCCGATCGCCGGGGCGAGCCCCATCGCGATCCCGACCGTCCCCATTGCCGCCCCGCGTTGCTCCATCGGGAAGACGGACAGGAGGACGGTTTGGTTGAGCGGCATCGTTACCCCGACCGCCAGCGCCTGGACGATCCGGGCGCAGATCAGCACGCCGAAGTTCGGGGCGCAAAAGGCGATGATCGTCCCGATCAAGAAGGTGGTCATTGCCCCAATGTACATCGTCCGCGAATTAAACTTGTTAATCAGCCAGGCCGAAACCGGAATCATGATCCCGTTGGTCAGCATGAAGGCCGTCGTCAGCCACTGCACCGTCGAGGTCGAGATGTCAAAGGACTTCATGATCGACGGGTAGGCCGTCGCCAGGAAGGTCCCGGTCAGCATGGTAAAGAAGGAGCCCATCGTCAGGACCGCAACCATCAGGGTCCGGTTGTAGGGCTTCCCGTTCACATCCACTACCGCATCTTTAGCAGTCATGGGAATAATCACTTCTTTCTCCATAAAATTTCAACAGGAATTAATTTACTCCGTCGCGGATCGATTGTCAAATAATTTGACACTATTGGCGAAAAATTTTACAATCATTCCTGGAACGAAAAGGAGGAGGAACAAATGCGCTTATTTCCAAAGAACTCAAAGGAGATCATGGGGGCAATCCAGCTTCCCCTCTCGGAGGTGGCCCGCCTGGCGGGGGTGACCCCGCGCCAGGTGCGCTACTGGGAAAAGAAGGGGCTCTTGAAGTCCCACCAGGACGGCAAGAACGCCAACCACAAGTTCACCATCTTCGCCATCCTCGACGCGATGCGGATCAAGGACTACCTCGACCAGGGCTTCACCCTCCAGGCGGCCGGCGAAAAGCTGGACAAGTACAAGGACCTCCTGCGGGCCCTGCGGCGCTTCTACCGGGAGCGGCTAGTGGCGGTCGACCAAACCGACCAGAGCATCGAAATCAACCTCGGCCCGCTGAGCGGCGACCAAACCAAGGTCGTGGTCGCCAGCGTGGTGCCGGGCAAGCCGGTTGAGATAAAACTGAAAAAACATCAACCGCTGGATTAACGAAACCGGTTGCGAAGTGCTATCCTAGAAACTGAAAGAAAATTGAAGAGGATGGATAGTAATGGTAGCATTTAATGAATTGACTGACGAAGCAAAGGCCAGCGCCCAAAAGTCCTTTGTGACCTACTACATTCGGCACTTCAAGCAAACTGACATGGAAGTGCTCACCGGGGTGGCCAGCGACAGCGAACTGGCAATGATCAACCACGTGCTGGAAGAAAACAACTTCCTGACGGTCGACGCCTTGGTTGACCTGAGCCAATCGCTGGTCGGCGGCCTCTTTGCCAAGGTGCTCGCCAAGACCGGGATGGAATTTGCCGCCAACGGCCAACCGGAAACCAGCTGGGAAGAATGGCAAGCGGCCCGGCACGCCCAGTTGCCGACCTTCTAATCAACCACATAATTAAATCGGGGGAGCAATGACGCTCACCCGATTTTTTGATTATTTTGCGCAAACGTGTTGACGCCACCGGCCCCTTCCGGTATATTATTATTTGTGCTTAAGATTTGGTCCATTGGTCTAGTTTTTGGTTAGGACGCATCCCTGTCACGGATGAGATCACGAGTTCGAGTCTCGTATGGACCGTCACTGGTAAGCGGTTGGGATTAATTTCCCAGCCGCTTTTTTGTTGCAAAAACCGCCTCGCGAAAGGAAGCATTCATCATGGAAAACACCTGGGTTTACCGCGGCAGTGAACCAATCAAGATCAAGCGTTACCTCCAGTCGCTCGGGATGGGCCACCGCCTCTTCAACGATATCAAGCACGAGGAGGGGGCGATCCAAGTTGACCACCGGCCGGTGCGGCCGACCACCAAGCTCCTCCCCAACCAGCCGCTGACGATCACCGTCGCCCCGGAAGTCCCCGACCCAACGGTGGCGGTGAGCGAGGGGCCCCTGACCGTGGTTTACGAGGACGCCAACTGGCTGGTGATCAACAAGCCGGCCGGCCTCTCCTCGGTCCCGGGGCCAAGCGAGGCCGAAGACACCGTCCTCAACCGGGTCAAGGGCTACCTGGTTGCCAAGGACTCCCCCGACCTGCGGCCCCACCTGATCACCCGCCTCGACCGCTTCACCTCCGGTCTCTTGCTGGTGGCCAAGCACCGCGTCGCCGCCAGCATGATCAGCCAGCAGCTGGAAAGCCGCGCCGTGGTCAAGGAATACCTGGCGATCGTCGAGGGCAAGTTGCCGCAAGATCACGGCATGATTGACCAGCCGATCCTGCGGGTCAAGGACCAGGCCGCCCGGGTGGTCGACCCCGCCGGCCAGCCGGCCAGGACCGAGTACTGGCTGGAAGAAGCTGGCACCGACCACAGCCTGGTGCGGCTCCGCCTCCACTCTGGCCGGACCCACCAGATCCGTGTCCACCTGGCCTGGCTGGGCAACCCGCTGGTCGGTGACCCCCTCTACGGCCAGGCCAGTCCCCTGCTGGCCTACCAGGCCCTCCACGCCACCCGGCTGGCCTTCACCGACCCCTTCAGCGAACAGCCATTAGCCCTGACCGCCCCGCTGCCGGCCGCCCTGGCCGCCCTGTGGGAGCAAGTGAAATAAGCAAGCAAGCGGCCGCCATCCCGTGCTCGGGAGGCGGCCGCTTTTTTGTTTAAAAACAGCCCGGGGAAGATGGTGCCTTCCCCGGGCTGCGCCGGTTATTTGCTTCTTAGTAGTCGGCTTCAACCTGCATCGACTGCGGCCAGCCCTCGACCGAACGCCGTTGGTCGGCCTGGCGGAGCTGGGCGCGTTCCTCTTCCGTGAGCTGGAAGTCGAAGACGGCCAGGTTTTCCTTGAGGTGGGCCAGGTGCTGGGCCTTGGGGATCACCGCGACCCCCTCCTCGATTAGAAAGCGGAGAGCCACCTGGGCCGGGGTCTTGTGGTACTTGGCGCCGAGGGCAAGCAGGGCCGGCGAGTTCAGGATCGCCGGCGTCCCCTGGCCAAGGGGCGACCACGCTTGGTGGACCAGGTCGTGCTCGGTCAGGTAGGCGTGGAGCTTGGCCTGTTGCCAGAGGAGGTGGGTTTCCACCTGGTCCAAGACCGGCTTGACCCGGGCCTCGTCGAGCACCCGCTGGACCTGGGCGGCGTTGAAGTTGCTCAGGCCGAGGGCGCGGACCTTGCCCTCCTTGACCGTGTCCTCGAGCGCCTCGTAGGTTTCCATGAAGTTGGGCACCGGCCAGTGGATCAGCATCAGGTCGAGGTAATCAACCCCGCAGGCCATTAGCGAATCGTCGACCCCCGCCTTGGCCTCGGCGTAGCCGCTGAGCGGGGTCTTAGTGGTGATGAAGAGCTGGTCGCGACCAATGCCGCTCTGGCGGATCGCCTGGCCGACCGTCTGCTCGTTGCCGTAGTACTGGGCGGTGTCGATCAGCCGGTAGCCCGTCTTCAGCGCCGCCAGCACGGCCGCGGCGGTCGCGTTCTCGTCCAGCTGGTAGGTACCGAAGCCGAGCAGGGGCATTTCCATTCCGTTGTTTAAGGTTACTGTTTCCATTCTCAATCCCTCACTTGTGATCATGGTCTTATTTCCCTATTCTACCCCCGGTGAAAGCGCTGCTTCAAACATCTTTCCCCGCCGCAACGCAAAAGGAGCCGGGAAGATCGCTCTTCCTAGCTCCTTTGCGGATAAGTTGATATTAATGGTTGATTTTAGTACCAACCGTGTTGTTGCCAGTAAGCCTTGGCAGCGGTCCAGGAACCGTAGCGGCTAGTAACGTAGTTGTTGGCAACCTTGTCTTGGTTGGCCGCGGAGTAGTCGCCGTTCAGGTAAGCCCGGTCGAGTTGGTATGCCCCGTAGTAGCTCCCGTTAGAAGCGGAGTAGTTACCACTGGATTCCTTCCCCATGATCCACAGCCGCGCTGCTTCTTCAGCGGAGTTCGAGGAAGTGGTGTTTTGAACCGCTACCTTGGTAGTAACTGCCGACGTAGCGGAGGACTGAGCCGGAGTGGCTACCGGAGCAGCCGATTGCGGAGCCTGGCTAGCTTGCGGAGCGGCGGATTGGGCCGGAGCTTGGCTTGCCGAAGCAGCGCTTTGGGCAGATGCGGAGGCAACCGGAGCAGCCGAAACGGTTGCGCTGGCGCTTACCGCACTGGTGGCGCTGGTTGCGCTAGTAGCGGCGGAAACCGGGGCTTGGCTTGCCGAAGCGGAGTCAGCGGTTGTGATCACCGTTGCGGCGGAACCTTGGCTTACCGGGAGAACAACGTCGCCATCGTCCTTGATGGTGATCTTTTGCCCGACGTAGATCAGGTCCTTGTTTTGGATGTTGTTGTCTTGAGCCAGCTTGTTAACCAGGGAGTAGTCCTTGCCGAGGCGGTTTACGATCCCGGACAGGGTGTCACCAGATTGAACGGTGTAAGTCGTGTCGGCACTTGCAACCTTCGTTCCGGCGGCCATCCCCAAAGCGGCGATACCAAGCGTTGCTGCAGTTGTTAACATGCTCTTCTTTAACATAAGGTAACTTTACCATCCTTTTCTTCGTTCGTTCATATTTTCGACGGTTTCTATAATAACCGGTGAAGATTACGAACAGATAACAACGGTTTTGCGCTGGCCCCCGCTGGCCGGGCCGGATTGTAATCTTTTGTAACATTCCCTCACTGGCAAATCATTGGCAGGTTGGCTCCTTCCCATCACCCCGCCCAGTTTCGGGACCCCGAAAAATTTCTTCCGGGCGGCCTCGCTTCCGCCAAAAAAAGGCCAAATTTGCGGAACTTTTTTTGCGATTCGGCGAAATTAGCTTCAACTTTGGCCATTTTTCCGCTTTTGTTACAAACAAGTTGCGACTGTCACCCGCCTGTTGTCAACCTTCCTTAACCCTTTCGCCGCGCGGTCTTCGCGGCTGGGGCACACTTTCTTCGCGAAATTGGGGCCCCGCCCAGCAGAAAAGAGGCTGGGAAAAGGTTCTAAGCGCTCCGTACAGCTAAGTGAGAACGGGCTTTGGCACGGGGACCGGGCCGGAGTTCGTTCTGGCTTAGCTGCTAGGAGCGCCCTTTTTTCCGCGATTGCAGAGTAACATTAGAAGAAGGCAGAAAGAGGCTGGGAAGAGATGAGTCTCTTCCCAGCCTCTTGTTTTCCGATTCCTCCGATTCTAGTCAACCCATTCGTAGACCAGCGGCAGACGCGGTGCCTGGTCACCAATCCGCAGGCTCTTGGCCAGCAGGGCCTTCACCTCGGTCAGGTCCGCCTGGTTGCTGTGGATGGTAAAGAGCGGGTCGCCCACCGCCACCCGGTCGCCGAGCTTGTGGTGGACCTCAATCCCGACCCCGTAGTCGAGCTGGTCGCTTGCCGTTTGCCGGCCGCCGCCGAGCAGCATCGCCGCCACGCCGATCTCGTCGGCGGTCAGCTGGCTGATCACCCCGGCCCGGTCGGCGGTCACCACCACCTGGTCCTTGGCGTGCGGCAACAGGGAGTAGTCATCCACCACCCGGCCGTCGCCGCCCTGGGCGATGATCATCTGCTTGAACTTGGCCAGGGCGCTGCCGTCGGCGATCGTCTCCTCCAGGAGCTTCTGACCGGCCTCGCGATTGGCGGCCTTCTTGCCCATCACCGCCATCTCGCTGCCGAGGGTCAGCACCAGCTCCAGCAGGTCGGCCGGCCCCTTGCCCTTGAGTAGGTCGAGGGTCTCCTCGATTTCCAGGGCGTTGCCGACCTTGTGGCCGAGCGGCTGGTTCATGTCGGAAATGATCGCCTTGCAGTCGAGCCCCGCCTGGCGGCCGATTTCCACCAAAGCGGTGGCCAGCTTCTTGGCGTCGGCCGTCTGCTTCATGAAGGCGCCGGCCCCGGTCTTGACGTCGATCACCAGGGCATCGGTGCCGGAGGCGATCTTCTTGCTCATGATCGAGCTAGCAATCAGCGGGATCGAATCGACCGTGTCGGTGACGTCGCGGAGGGCGTAGATGCGCTTGTCGGCCGGGGCAACCTCGCCGGTGGCGCCGACGATCGCTAGGCCGATCTCCTTGACCTGGTTGATGAAGGCCGCCTCGCTGAGGTCGACCTGGAAGCCGGGGATTGCCTCGAGCTTGTCGAGGGTGCCGCCGGTGTGGCCGAGGCCGCGCCCGGAGATCATCGGCACCGGAATCCCGAGGGCGGCCACCATCGCCGCCAGCGGCAGGCTGGTCTTGTCGCCAACCCCGCCGGTCGAGTGCTTGTCGACCTTGATTCCCGGGATCGGCGAGAGGTCGAGGTGGTCGCCGGAGTTCATCATCGTCATCGTGAGGGTGGTCTGCTCGCGGGCGGTCATCCCTTGAAAGTAGATCGCCATCAAAAGGGCCGAAACCTGGTAGTCGGGGATCGTTTTTTGCACCACCCCGTCGACAAAGAACTGGAGCTCGGCCGCGGTCAGTTCCCCACCCTGGCGCTTCTTATCAATCACATCCACCATTCGCATCAATAGTCGCCTCCTTAAAAAAGAAAGAATTTTGGAACCGTTTCCATTATAAAAGTAATTGAAGGAGGCTGTCAATCGGGGGAAAAGAAAGCGGCCCGCCGCGCAACAGGGGCGCAAGCGGGCCGGGGAGGCAATTGGGATTTAGTACTGGTAGCCGTTTTCGAAGACCAGCTCGGGCTCGCGGCCGTCGCGGGCGAACTGGTTGAGGCCGTTGATCTTGTCCATCTCGGCCGCGGTCAGTTCGAAGTCAAAGAGGGCGGCGTTGGCGGCGATCCGCTCCGGGTGGGCCGACTTCGGGATGATGGCAACCCCCTGCTGGAGGTGCCAACGGAGGATCACCTGGGCCACGCTCTTGTTGTGGGCGGCGGCGATCTCCTTCAGGGCCGGCGTTTCCATGAACTTGCCGCGGGCCAGCGGTGACCAGGCCTGGAGCTGGAGGCCGTGATCCTGGGCGTACTTGAGCAGGGCCAGCTGGTTGAGGCCGGGGTGGCGTTCCACCTGGTCAAGGACCGGCCGCTCGCTGGCCTGGGTGTTGAGCAGCTCGAGGTGGGCAATGCCGAAGTTGGAGACGCCGATCGACTTGGTCAGCCCCATCTTCTTGAGGTCCTCAAAGGCGCGCCAGGTTTCAAAGAAGTGGGCGTAGACCGGCCAGTGGACCAGCAGGAGGTCAACGTAGTCGAGTTGGAGCTTTTGCAGCGACTCCTTGACCGAGGCGATTGCCGCCTGGTAGCCCTGGTTGGCCTCGGCCACCTTGGTGGTGACGAAGTACTGGTCGCGGGCGACGCCGAGCTTCTTCAGCGCATTGCCCAGCAGGTCCTCGTTTTGGTAGAGCTGGGCGGTGTCGAAGAGGCGGTAGCCGGTTTGGTAGGCGCTGGCAATTGCCGTGTCCATTGCCGCCTGGTCCTCGAGCTTGTAGACGCCGAAGCCCTCCTTGGGCAGGCGGTGGCCGTCGGCAAGGGTGAAGTATTCTTGTGAGATGTCAGTCATTGTAATCCCTCCACAATCTGTTTGTTCCATTATAGGTCCACTTAGCAAAATCCGCCCGGGCAATTTCGCTGCCGGGCGGATTTTCCTTAAATATTTTGCTTGAGGTAAGTGTAGAGCATCCCGTCCTCGAGGTCGGCCGTTGCCACGCCGAGGGTTTGGGCAATCCGGTAGGCAAAGGCCAGGGCGGTGGCCGGGCCGCGGCTGGTGATCAGGTGGCCGGCCTCGTCAACCACCGTGATCGCCGGGTCAAAGGTGGCCGCCGGGTTGGTCTTGGCGATTTCTTCCTCCACTCCCGGGTAGCAGGTAAAGCGGTGGCCGTCCAGCAGGCCGTAGCGGGCGAAGGCCAGCGGGGCGGCGCACATCGCCGCGTTCCACTTGCCGGCCTGCTGGCGAGCCCGCATCAGCTTCATCAGCTCGTCGCTATCGCGCAGGTTGGCCGCGCCGACCGAACCGCCGGGGAAGACCACGCAGTCGTAGTCCACCAGGCCGCTGGTCAGTGTTTCCTGGGCGGTCAGCGGGATCTGGTGGGCCCCGGTCACCGTCAGGCTGGTCAGGCCGACGATCGTGGTTTCAATCCCGAGGCGGCGGAAAACGTCGATCGGGGTCAGGGCCTCGATCTCCTCGCAGCCGTCTGCCAGTACTACCGCAATCCTAGTCATAATTATCTTCTCCCTTCACTACGGCCGCAATCTGCTTCAGCGCCGCCGCGCCCTCCGGGGTTTGGTAGAGCGGGTAGGCGTGGTAGAGGCCGCGGCCAATCGCCAACTTGACCGGGACCTCCGCCTCGGTCAGCCGGTTGGCAAATTCAATTGAATCCAGGCACATCAATTCGCGGGTGCCAACGAAAAGGTGAACGTCGCGTAGGTTGGTCACCGGGCCGTAGAGGGGCGAAACCCGCGGGTCACTCGGCGAAAGCGCGCCGGCAAACTGCTTGCCCAGCGCCTGCAATCCCCCGAGGTCCAAGAGGAGGTCACGCTTGTTGTAGCGGGCCAGGGCCGGGTTTTGCAGGCTCAGGTCCAGCCAGGGCGACAGCAGGACCAGGTGACCGGGCATCGGTAAATGATCGCGGCCGAGGTCCTCTACCAAAGCCGCCGCCAGGCCACCGCCGGCCGAGTCGCCCATCAGGGTGATCTGGGAAACCGGCGTCTGGTCGGCCAGGGCCGCGCTCAGTCGCCGCAGGTAGGCCAAGGCGTCCTGGGCGCTCGCCTCCGGCAGGTGCGGGTAGTCGGGCACCAGGATCCGGGCGCCCGACCGCTGGGCCAGCCGGTCCAAGAAGAGCCAGTGCTGCTTGGCCGGCGGCAGGAGGTAGGCGCCGCCGTAGAGGTAGACGATCACCGGCTGCTGGGCGTCGCGGTCGTTGAGGGTGATCACCTTGCGACCAGCAAGGCGGAACTCCTGGACCGGGCTGGTCAGGGTCAGTCCCTTGGGGAGGGCAAACTGGTCCTGCTTGGCCCGCGCCAGCAGTTTGGCCCGCTGGCGCGGGTCGGCCAGCTGGCGCTTGAGGCCCGACAGCTGGAGGCCGAGGCCGACCATCGTTGCCTGGCGGGAGCGGTGCTGGCCGCACTTGGTGAGCTCAACAACGCTGGTTTTGAGGTTGCCAGCCAGATCGCGGATGGTCTGCTGGTCGATTACGTAATCCTTTTTCATTGTCACCATTCCTTTGCCCTATCGTATCACGACTAGGCCGGATTAGCACCTTTCTTTCCCCCCTGGCGCCGGCGGACGACCAGCACCAAGACGAGGGAAATCACGATCAGGACAAAGGCGGCAATGACGATGTTGTAGTAGCCAGAGTAGAGGATCCGCCGCATCTCGGGCAAGAGGGCCTTGGGGAGGTGCTTGGCGGTCTGGGCGTTGCTCAGTTCGTTGAGCATCGTCAGGGTGATCCCGTGGTGAGTGGCTACACCGTGGCTAAGCGAGAGGTTCAGGATCACCCCGTAGACGGCCGACATCATCGTTTGGCTGAGGATCCGCACCAGGTAGGCCAGCGAGGTGGCAATCGGCACGTCCTCGACGGCAACGTCGGTCTGAACGCTGACCTGGAGGAGGTTGAAGATCATCCCGACCCCGAAGCCCTCAAAGGACCCGAGAAAGAGGAGCAGGCCAAAGGAGGTGTGCTGGCCGCAGAGGAGGATCCCCAAGAAGGCCACCAGGATGCAGAGGACGCCGACCAGGACCAGGGTGTACTTGGCGACCCGGTGCTGGATGTAGGGCACCAGCTCGGAGCCGATGAAGTCGGTGAAGGCCCCCGGAATCTGGGTGACCCCCCCGATCAGAGCGCTCAGGCCGAGCACCCCCTGGGCCCACATCGGCACGTAGGTCACGAAGGCGATGAAGGAGCCCCAGATGATGACGAAAAGGGTGAAGTCGACCATCAGCTCGCGGTTCTTGAAGAGGCGGTTGGGGACGATCGGGTCGGCCGCCCCGGCCTCGACCTTGCCAAGCAGGTAGAGGGTCAGGCCGCTGGCCACCAGCAGGAGGGCCACCAGCCAGAGCGGGCTGGTGCCGACCAGCTCGATTGCGCACAGCAGCATCGTCAAGCCGGCAACCAGGCAGGTGCCGCCGCGGTAGTCGATCTGCCGGCCGGCCGCGGCCCCCTTCTGCTCGCGGTAGAAGAGGCCGACGACGGCGATGGCGACGACCGCCACCGGCAGGTTGACGTAGAAGACCCAGTGCCAGGTGAGGTTGTCGACGATCCAGCCACCGAGCAGGGGGCCGATGATCGAGGCGGTCCCGAAGCAGGCGCTGGCCAGGCCAACCACCTGGGAGCGCTGCTTGAGGTCGGGGTAGAGGTGGGCGAAGACGATGAAGGGGATCGTGTTCATCCCGCCGGCGCCGATCCCCATCAGGGTGCGGGCGATAATGAACCAGGTGATCGAGGGGGCCTGGGCCTGGAAGATCGCGCCGAGGCCGAAGAGGGTGGTGGCGGTCACGTAGGCGACCCGGTTCCCCTTGTGTTCGCCGAACTTACTCCAGAAGGGGGTGGCCACCGACATCCCAAAGAGGAAGGTGGCCACGATCCAACCGGTGTACTGGAGGCCGTGGAGGGCGCTGGTGATGGCGGGCAGGGCCGTGTTGACGATCGTCCCGTCCATCCCGGCCATGATGTTGGATAGCAGGAGGGCAAAGGTAATCAAGCGGCGGTGGGCAAGTTTCAATTTAAAATCTCCTCTTGTTGGTGTAGGCAAAGGCAAGGGGGAGCTACCGAGCGCTCCCCCTCGTCCTTGAGGCGGCCGGCGATGGGCCACCAGGGTAATTCTTTGTAACTGGCGGGGTGATCAGGTATCCGCCAGCGGGTGCTTCTTCAGCCACTCCCCCAGGGCCCGCCAGTCGGCCTCAACGGTTGGCGTCAGCTTGCGGGCGTAGAGGGTGGCCGCCGGGTGGTACATCGGCACCAGCCAGTAGGACTTATTTCCCGGGCAATATTTTCCCGCCCGCCACTCGAGGACCGGCTGGTGGAGGACCTGGCCGTGGAGGGTGCCGATCGTGGCCGTCGGGCCGAGGAGGCGCTGGAGGGCGGTGTTGCCCATCACCACCAAAACGGGGGCGCCAATGGCCGCCAGCTCCCAGTCAAAGAGCGGAGCGAAGGCGGCCACCTCCTTCTTGGTCGGCGTCCGGTTGGGCAGGGCGGTGACCGGCGCGGTTGCCTTGGCCTTGGGGCGGCTGTAAGGCCGGGCGCGGACGACGCTGGTGATGAAGATTTCCGGGCGGGTCAGGCTGGCCAGGGCGAGGTTGCGGTCGAGCTCCTTGCCGGCGGCGCCGACGAAGGGGTGGCCGGTCGCAATTTCGGTGCGGCCCGGGGCCTCGCCGATCAGGGCCAGCTTGGCCGGGACCGGTCCCTCCCCCGGCACGTACTCGCCGGTCAGCTTGCGGCCGGTGGTTGCCCGGCGCACCCGGTCAACCAGGGCTTGGGGATAGTGAATTTGCATGATAAGTTCCCCCTAGCTCTTGTAGCGCCACTTCGGGTCGGTGATGATCCGGGCGGCAATCAGGCCGAGCGGCAAAAAGACGATGATCAAGGCCGCCTTGGCCATCCAGGTGGCACCGACGTTGAGCGAGTTGAGGCCGATGTTGTAGACGGCCGAGTACATGTAGAGGCCAGGCACCATGATGACGATTGACGGCACGGTGATCGCAATCCGCGGGTAGCCGACCCGGCTGCGGGCCAGCGAGGCCAGCAGGCCGGCCAGCAGCGCCCCGGTGAAGGCGGCCGGTCCGGCGGGAACGTTCCAGAGGTCGACCATTTCCAGCCGCAGGGTGTTGGCCAGGGCGCCGATCAGGCCGGCGGTGGCGGCCATCTTCGGGCTGGAGTTGAACATGATCGAGAAGCCGAAGACCCCGCAGAAGCTGAAGACCAGCCGCAAGAGCAGGTAGGTCAGCGGCGAGAGGGCCAGCGGGATGAAGTTTTCCGGTTGCAGGTGCATGACCATCGCCACCACCCAGCCGACCAGGGTGGCGACGGTGATCACGATCAGGGCAAAGGCTCCCCGCTCCAGGCCGGACCGCATGTCGAGCTTGGAAAGGTCAAGCCCGCTGGTGATGAAGGGGAAGCCGGGAATGACGAAGAGCATCGCCCCGATGTAGCCAGCCTCGTGGTGGGAATTGACGTGCAAGAAGTGCAGGACCAGGCTGAAGCAGCCGGCGTAGGTCACGCAGGCGGCCGCCACGGCGACGGCGATGCAGGCAAAGAGGGTCAGCTTGTGGTCGATCATCTTGCGGCGGACGAAGTTGCCCAGGCCGGCCCCGCAAAAGGAGCAGAGCATCTCGACCGGGCCGCCGCCGAGGAGGAAAACGAAGGCCGAGCAGGCCAGCGCCGCTGCCAGGCCCACCATCCAGGGAGCGTAGAGGCCGCCGATGTGCTCGATCTTGTTGAGCGCCTGGTGGATCTCGCCGGTCGTCCAGTCGTGACCGTTCTTCTCGAAGTCGCGGACGTAGTTCTCCAGGGCGTTGAGGCGGGCGGTGTTGACCCCGGTGCCGGGGAGGGAGAGGGCCTGGGTGTAGCTGCGGTGGTGGTCCATGCAGGTGTATTCGATCGAAACCAGGCCGATGTCGGCCGAGCAGGTCATCCCCAGGGTCTCGGCGGCGACGTTCATCGAGTTACGCACCCGCCAGGCCCCGGTGCCGCAGCCGAGCATCATCAGGCCAATCCGGCCAACGATCGCCGAGCGCTCAACGATGTTGGCCGCCCGGGCGGGAGTAACGTTGTCGTCGGTAACAAAATCATGCCAGGGAATCGCCATGTGGTGCTGGTACTGATTCCCCGCTTCTTCGGTTGCCATTTTTCTGCCTCCATTTCAAAAACTCGCTTCCTATTATACGAGAATTTGGCGGAGCTGGCCGGGTGACTTTGGATGTAAGCGTGCGTCAATTTTAGGACAAGTTTTGCGCGACTTAGATGTGAAAGCGGAATCTGTTTTTACCAGCAACAGAACAAGCAAGCTGTTTTGAATAAGTTTCCAGCCAGAGCGGATTTTCTTCCTCGTCTGACTCCTTCAATCCGGTGCCGACTGTCTTATCTGCCAAGAGTATCCACTCGTCTTTTTTTACACCTCTTTTACACCTGCTTTAGACTTCATTTTTCTCTTTTACACTTCTTTTAGACTCTCTTTAGATTTCGACCGGCCTTTTCCGCCCCAAAGTTCCCCCGCCAGCAACCAAAAAAGCACCCCCAGAAACGCCCGGTTCCTGGAGGTGCTTGGAATCATTATTCATTGGGAGGGTTTAAGCGGCAGCTAGTACTTCGGCTCCCACTTCAGTGCCGCCACCGCCTGCTTGGCGTCGGTGACGCTCGGGTCGGCCAGGCCCTGGTCGATTGCCGACTGGGCCACCACCTCGGCCACCTTGGTGGTGAAGGACTGGAGCTTGGCCACCGGCGGCAGGACGGCGGCGCCCGGTTGGTCCGGGTCGACGATCCCGCCGAGGGCGTGGGCCGCCGCGGCGGTCATCTTGCCGTTGACCACCTTGGCCTTGGCCGCAATCGCCCCGAGGCCCACCCCGGGGAAGACGAGGGCGTTGTTGGCCTGGCCGATCCGGTAGGTCACCCCGTTGACCGTCACGTCCGGCACCGGAATTCCGGCGGCCACCAGGGCCTTGCCGTCGGTCCACTTGAGGAGGTCCTTTGGCTGGGCCTCGATCAGCTTGGTCGGGTTGGAGATTGGGAAGATGATCGGCCGCTCGGTGTGGGCTGCCATTTCCTTGACCACTGCTTCGGTGAAGGCGCCCCCCTGCATCGAGGTGCCGATCATCACCGTCGGCTTTACCGCCTTGACGATCGCGAGCAGGTCGGTCAATTCGTCGGCGTTGGCAAACTCACTCCGCTGGCGGGTGAACTGCTTCTGCTCCGGGGTCAGCCCCGCAGTGTCGTCAAAGAGGAGGCCCTGGATGTCGACCAGGTAGAAGTGCTGCTTGGCCTCGGCCGGGTCCATCCCCTGGCGAACCAGCTCGTCGTAGAGCATCCGGGCGATCCCCATCCCGGAGGTGCCGGCCCCGAAGGTCAAGAACTTCTGGTCGGCCAACTTTTCCTTGGAAATGTTGAGGGCGCCGAGCACCGCCGCCAGGGTGACTATCCCGGTCCCCTGGATGTCGTCGTTGTAGACCTTGGCTTCGTTTTGGTACTTGTTTAAGATGACGGTGGCGTTGTCGCGGCCGAAGTCCTCAAAGTGGAGCATTGCCCCGGGGAAGAGCTCCTTGGTGGCCGTCACGAACTCGTCGATCAGGGCGTCGTACTTGGCGCCGGTAACCCGCTCGTGCTTGAGCCCCAGGTATTCGGGGTCCTTGAGGAGGGCCTGGTTGTTGGTGCCGGCGTCGATGCCGACGGCCAGCACCTTGGCCGGGTCGATCCCGGCGGCCGCGGTGTAGACCATCAGCTTGCCGATCGAGATGTCGACCCCGTTGATCCCACAGTCGCCAATCCCGAGGATCCCCTCCCCGTCGGTGACGACGATCAACTTGATCTCCCGGCCGTCGGCGGCGTTCTTCAGCCGGTCGCGGACCCCGGCCGGGTCGTCAATCGAGAGAAAGGCCGCCTGTTGCGGTTGGATGAAGAGGTCACTGTAGTTTTCGATCGATTCGGCGATCACCGGCGCGTAGATCACCGGCATGAACTCGACGATGTGGTGGCGCATCAGGTAGAAGAAGAGGGTCCGGTTGGTGTTGAAGACCTCCATCAGGAACTGGCGCTGTTCGATCCCGGCGGCCTTTTCCTTGAATTGGGCGTAGGTTTCCTCCGCCTGTTGCTGGAGGGTCCGGACCGTCGGCGGCAGGGCGCCCAGGAGGCCCAGTTGCCGCCGTTCCTCGACCGTGAAGGCCGTCCCCTTATTGAGGAAGGGGTTGTTCAAGATTTCCATCGCTTTTGACATGTTCTTCGCCTACTCCCCCAATTTAAAATTTAGTACTTTGGTTCCCACTTCAGTGCGGCCACCGCCTGCTTGGCGTCGGTGACGCTCGGGTCGGCCAGCCCCTGGTCGATGGCCGACTGGGCCACGATCTCGGCCACCCTGGTGGTGAAGGATTGCAGCTTGGCCACCGGCGGCAGGACGGCGGCGCCGGCTTGGTCGGGGTCGACGATCCCACCGAGGGCGTGGGCGGCCGCCGCCAGCATCTTTTCGTTGACCACCTTGGTCTTGGCCGCGATCGCCCCGAAGCCAACCCCCGGGTAAACGAGGGCGTTGTTGGCCTGGCCGATCTGGTAGGTGACGCCGTTCAATTCGACGTTTGGCACCGGAATCCCGGCGGCCACCAGGGCCTTGCCGTCGGTCCACTTGAGGATGTCCTTTGGTTGGGCCTCGATCAGCTTGGTTGGGTTGGAGATCGGGAAGATGATCGGCCGGTCCGTGTGGGCGGCCATTTCCTTAACCACTTCTTCGGTGAAGGCGCCCGGTTGCTTGGAGGTCCCGATCATCACCGTCGGTTGAACCGCCTTGACGATTGAAAGCAGGTCGGTCAGCTGATCGGCGTTGGCAAATTCGCTCCGCTGGCGGGTGAACTGCTTTTGTTCCGGCGTCAGCCCCTCGGTGTCGTCGAAGAGCAGGCCCTGGACGTCGACCAGGTAGAAGTGCTTCTTGGCCTCGGCCGGCGCCATCCCCTGGCGAACCAGTTCGTCAAAGAGCATCTTGGCGATCCCCATCCCGGCGGTGCCGGCGCCGAAGGTGAGGAACTTCTGGTCGGCCAGCTTTTCCTTGGAGATGTTGAGGGCGCCGAGCACCCCGGCCAGGGAAATGATCCCGGTCCCCTGGATGTCGTCGTTGAAGACCATCATTTGGTCCTTGTACTTGTTGAGAATGACGGCGGCGTTGTCGCGGCCGAAGTCCTCGAAGTGGAGGAGGGCCTCCGGGAAGAGTTCCTTGGCGGCCTTAACGAATTCGTCGACCAGGGCGTAGTAGCGCTCGCCGGTGACCCGCTTGTGCTTGAGCCCCAGGTATTCGGGGTCCTTGAGGAGGAGTTCGTTGTTGGTCCCGGCGTCGATGCCGACGGCCAGCACCTTGGCCGGGTCGATCCCGGCGGCGGCGGTGTAGACCATCAGCTTGCCGACCGAGATGTCGACCCCGTTGATCCCCCAGTCACCAATGCCGAGGATCCCCTCCCCGTCGGTGACAACGATCAGCTGGATGTCCCGGCCGTCGGCGGCGTTCTTCAGCCGATCCTTGACGTCGTCGGGGTCGTCAATCGAAAGGAAGGCCGCCTGTTGCGGTTGGATAAAGAGTTCGCTGTAGTTTTCGATCGATTCGGCGATCACCGGGTCGTAGATCACCGGCATGAACTCAACGATGTGTTGGCCCATCAGGTAGAAGAAGAGGGTCCGGTTGGTGTTGAAGACTTCCATCAAGAACTTGCGTTGCTCAATCCCCGGTTGCTTGTCCTTGAACTGGGCGTAGGTCTCTTCGGCCTGTTGCGGCAGGGTCCGCACCTTGGCCGGCAGGGCGCCGAGCAGGCCGAGCTGCTTGCGTTCCTCCAGGGTGAAGGCCGTCCCCTTGTTAATGAAGGGGTTGTTCAAGATTTCCATCGCTTTTGACATGCTAATTACCTCTTTTTCCAAATCGCGTAACCAATTAACGCCCACAGTCTAGCCCCGGGAAAAAGGGATAGTCAACCACGCCGCGTGGTATAATAATAGTTGATATGACCAGCGATAAATCCCGGAATTGAGGTGTTTTCCGATGAACGTAAAGGACATCAAATATTATTGCGCCCTGGTGGAACTGAAAAATTTTTCTAAGGTCGCCGAAAAATTTGGCGTCAGCCAGCCGACGATCACGATGGCAATCAAGCGGCTGGAAAAGGAGTTTGCGACCGCCTTCTTCATCCGCGACCAGTCCCACCGCGAGTTGCGGGTGACCGGCGACGGCCAGCAGTTCTACCTCCACGCCCAGGCGATCTTGAACGAGATTGCCGTTGCCCGCAAGGAAATCGCCCACTCCAAGGAGGCCAACATCCGCTTCGGCCTGCCGCCGATCATCGGCAACTACTACTTCCCGCCGCTGACCCCCCAGCTGATGAAGGCCGGGATCATGCCCAAGATCGAGTCCTTCGAGTACGGGTCGGCCCACCTATTAAAGATGGTCCAGCAGGGGGACCTCGACATGGCCCTCCTCGGCTCGACCGCCCCGCTGGCCTACCCGCGCCTTCACGCCGAGGTGCTGGCCTCCTACCCGATCGAGATCATCGTCGCCAAGAACCACCCGCTGGCCAAGCGCCGCGAGACCGGGGTCGCCTTTGCCGAGCTGAAGAACGAGTCCTTCCTCACCCTCGCCCGGGAAAACGAGTTCATTCACCAGCAGGCGCTGCGCTTTTTGGCCCAGCACAACCACTTCCGCCCGCGCAAGCTCTACCAGACCAACGACGTCCACATCCTCAAGTCGATGGTTGCCGACAACTTGGGGATCGCCTACCTGACCGACCTTGCGGTGCTGGATTCGGATAACGTGGTCAGGGTTCCGCTGACCGACCCCGAGCAACCGGCCTTCCTGGTTTCGGCGGTTACCCGGACGACGGTGCCGATGACCCCGACCAAGCAGGCCCTCTGGGATGGGCTGGCGAAGTCGGCCGAGCGGCGCTAGGTGGAGGGCCTCCGCTCCGCGAACGGGGCGGGACCGTGACGATAGTGACGTTAGAGAGGGGGCTCCGCGGGGGAGCTTCCGGAACACTGGAACGGGGTGGGCACGACTTGAAGCCCCGCCGGGTCTTCAAGCTCGGCCTTGGTCTAAGCGGGAAACCCGCTACCCCTGAGGTTCCGGGTCTCCCCCGCTCCGCCCCCGGCAACTATAGTGCAGTAGTGGCCGCTGATTGCGATAAGGCCACAACCCCCGCCTCCCCGCTAATTTCACACGGCCGCAAGACGTTACTTTCATTACCGCCCCCTAATCTGACCGGTACATTCATATATAACGGGAAACACCCTTAGTGCTACAAAAGCTCGCAGCACTAAGGGTGTTTTGACTTGCAATGAAATGGAACACCACGGTTTGTGGCATCTTTATCCGTTACATAGTAATCGAAAAGAGGGTTGCGGCCACTACTCAAACCGCGGCCACCCGTCCGTCAAGTTGCCGGGCCGGAGCGGAACGAAAATGCGGGCCAAGATGGTGAGATTTCACTTGGCGGTTTACCGCCTAGTGAAAGGCCAAGCTTTGAGACCCGGAGGGGCTCAAAGTTGTGCCCACCATCGTCACGGCCCGCAATTTTCGCGGAGCGGAGGCCCCCCACTACAGGGCGGCAGTAGCAGCGATGGTTGCCGGGCGAGCACTGCCTTGCTCCTCGGCAACCCGCTTCTTGGCGGTCGCCATCATCAGCCGGATCCGGTTGAGCTGGTTAACCACCGAGGCACCCGGGTCGTAGTCAATCGGCATCAGGTTGGCACCCTTGTACTGGCGCCGAAGCTCCTTGAGCATCCCCTTGCCGACAATGTGGTTCGGCAGGCAGCCGAACGGTTGCATGCAGACGATGTTGTTGACCCCGCTGCGCAACAGTTCAACCATTTCGCCCGGCAGGAACCAACCTTCCCCGGTCATGTTCCCGAGCGAGAGCACCGGCTTGGCCCCGGCAACCACTTCTTCCCACGGGGTGATCCCCTCGAAGTGCGTGGAAGCGCGCAGGGCCTCGTCCATCGGCTTTTGCGCCTGCTTGATCAGCCGCAGCAGGACCTCGGCGAAGACCTCGGCCCCGGCCTTGGCGCCGAGGTGGCGGTGGCGGTAGACCTGGTTGTAGAGCGAGTAATTCATGAAGCCAACGATGTCGGGCACGACCGCCTCGGCCCCCTCCTTTTCCAGGGTGCCGACGATGTCATTGTTGGCAATCGGCGAGTACTTGACCAGGATTTCGCCGACCACGCCGACCTTCGGCTTGACGACCTTGCGGACCGGCAGGGTGTCGAAGTCGTGGACGATCGCCTTGACGTTCTTCTTGAATTCCTTGAAGCTGCCGTTCTCGACGTTTGGCCGTACCCGCTTCAGCCAGTCTTCGTAGAGGGCGTTGGTGCTCCCCTTCTTCACCTCGTACGGCCGGGTGTGGTAGACCAGCCGCTCGAAGAGGTCGCCGTAGAGGAAGGCCAGGGAGGCCCGCTTGACCAGCGGCAGGGTGAAGGTGAAGCCCGGCGTGGTTTCGACCCCCTGGTTGCCCAGCGAGATCGAGACCACCGGCACCTGACCGAAGCCGGCGTCCTTGAGCGCCTTTCTGATCAGCGGGATGTAGTTGGTGGCCCGGCAGCCACCCCCGGTCTGGCTCATCATCACCGCCGTGTGGTCGAGGTCGTACTTGCCGCTTTGCAGGGCCTCGATCATCTGGCCGATCGAGATGATCGCCGGGTAGCAGGCGTCGTTGTTGACGAAGCGGGTGCCGACGTCGACCGAGCGCCGGTCCTTGATCGGCAGGTTGACCACGTTGTAGCCCGAGGCCTTGAGGGCCACGTCGACCAGGTTGTGCTGGTGAATCGGCGAAAGCATCGGCAAGAGTAGGGTGTAGTGCTCCTGCTTCATTTCCTTGGTAAACTTGACCGGGGTCGGGTTGTCGTAGAGCTTCTCCGGGTGGAGTTGCTTTTCGGTCCGCTCCTTGATCGCCGCCTTGAGCGAGCGGATCCGGATCCGGATGGCACCGAGGTTGTCCCCCTCGTCGATCTTCAGGCAGGTATAGAGGCGGTTGTACTGGCTCATGATCTCCTCGACCTGGTCGGTGTCGATCGCGTCCAGCCCGCAGCCGAAGGAGTTGAGTTGAACGAACTCGAGCTCCGGCGTCTTGGCGGCGATCCGGGCGGCGGCGTAGAGGCGGGAGTGGTAGGACCACTGGTTGACCACCCGCAGGCCCTGGACGTCGCCGAGGTGGGCGATCGAGTCCTCGGTCAGCACGTGGAAGCCGGCGGCGGTGATCATCTGCGAGATCCCGTGGTTGATCATCGGGTCGAGGTGGTAGGGGCGCCCGGCCAGCACGACGCCGTGCTCGCCCTTTTGCTTGAGCATCGTCAGCGTGTCCTCCCCCCAGTTGTGGACCATCTGGTGGAAGCGATCCAGTTCCTGGTAGCCGGCCGCCAGCGCTCGCTTGACTTCAGCCTTGGTGACGCCGAGGTCCTTGAAGCACTCGTAGAGGTTCGTGGCCGTCGACTTGTGGTCGGCGAGGTTGAGGAAGGGATCGCGGTAGTCGACCTGGCCGGAGCGGATCTCGTCGACGTTGTTTCTGATCACTTCCGGGTAGGACTGGACGATCGGGCAGTTGAAGTGGTTGTTGGCGGCCTTCTTTTCCTGGAGCTCGTAGACAACCGCCGGGTAGAAGATCCGGTCGACGTGCTTGTTGGCGATCAGGGCCTGGATGTGGCCGTGAACGTTCTTTGCCGGGTAGCAGACCGTGTCCGACGGGATCGTCTCCATCCCCTTTTCGTACTGGTCCTTGCTGCCGCGCGGCGAGAGGATCACCCGGAAGCCCAGCTCCTTAAAGAAGGTCGCCCAGAGCGGGTAGTCCTCGTACATGTTGAGCACCCGCGGCAGGCCGACCGTGCCGTACTTGGCCTCCTTGCGCCGCAGGGAGCGGTACTTGAAGAGTTCCTTGTACTTGCGTTCGACCAGGTTGACCCGGCCGTTGTTGCGCGGGCGCTGGCCGTGGAGACGGAGGGCGCGGTCCTCGCCGCGTTCGCAGCGGTTCCCGGTGACGAACTTGCGGCCGTCGTTGAAGATCGTCAGCGTCAGCTCGCAGTTGTTGGCGCAGCCACCGCAGTGCATGTATTCCTTTTCAAAGGTCAGCTTGGCCATCTCGGCCACCGAGAGCAGGCTCGTCTGGTCGCCGGCCTGGTAGTTCTTTTCGGCAATCAAAGCCGCCCCGTAGGCCCCCATCAAACCGGCAATGTTTGGCCGGATGACGTCGACGCCGGCGATCTTTTCAAAGACGCGCAGGACGGCGTCGTTGTAGAAGGTCCCCCCCTGGCAGACGATGTGACTGCCGAGCTCCTCGGCGCTGCGCATCTTGATCACCTTGAAGAGGGCGTTCTTGATGATCGAGAAGGAGAGGCCGGCCGAGATGTCGCCGATCGTGGCCCCCTCCTTTTGGACCTGCTTGACCTTGGAGTTCATGAAGACCGTGCAGCGCTAACCGAGGTCGGCCGGGTGCTTGGCCAACAACGCCTCCTGGGCGAAGTCCTTGATGTCGTACTGGAGGCCGGTGGCGAAGGTCTCGAGGAAGGACCCGCAGCCCGAGGAGCAGGCCTCGTTGAGCTTGATCTCGACCAGGGCGCCGTTCTTGACCGCCATCGCCTTCATGTCCTGGCCGCCGATGTCTAAGATGAAGTCGACGTCGGGCTGAAAGTAGTGGGCCGCCTGGTAGTGGGCAACGGTTTCGACCTCGCCGATGTCGACGTTGAGGGCGTTCTTGATCAGGTGCTCGCCGTAGCCGGTGACGCAGGCCTTGCCGATCGTCACTTTGGTCGGCATCTTCTTTTGCAGGTCGCGCAGCATCTGCTTGACCTTTTCCAGCGGGTCGCCGTCGTTGTTGTCGTACTCGGTGAAAAGCAACTTGTGGTCGGCCGACATCAGCACGATCTTGGTGGTCGTCGAGCCGGCGTCGATGCCGAGAAAGGCCGTCCCCTGGTAGTGGGCCAGGTCGCCGGCCTCGACCCGGTCCTTGGCGTGGCGCTTGCGGAAGGCCGCCAGCTCGTCTTCATCCTTGAAGAGCGGCTCCAGCGAGTGCGACGGCGCCAGCAGGGTCGAATCCCCGTGGAGGAGGCGGTCGAGGATCACGTCAAGGGAGAGGACTGGCTGGTCAAGGGCGTAAAGGGCCGCCCCCTCGGCAACGAAGAGCTGCGGGCTGTCCGGGAAGACGACCTCGTCTTCGGTCAGGTTCAGCGTCTGGATGAAGCGGTAGCGCAGCTGGTCCATGAAGTAGAGCGGGCCGCCGAGGAAGGCCACGTGGCCGCGGATCTTGTGGCCGGCCGCCAAGCCGGAGATGGTTTGGTTGACCACCGCCTGGAAGATGCTGGCGGCGATGTCCTCCTTGCGGGCGCCGTCGTTGATCAGCGGCTGGACGTCGGTCTTGGCGAAGACCCCGCAGCGGCTGGCGATCGGGTAGATCTTTTCCGCCTGGCGGGCCAACTTGTTCAGCCCGGCGGCGTCGGTGTCGAGCAGGACCGCCATCTGGTCGATGAAGGCCCCGGTCCCGCCGGCACAGCTCCCGTTCATCCGTTGCTCGAGCGAGTCACCGAAGAAGGTGATCTTGGCGTCCTCGCCGCCGAGCTCGATCGCCACGTCGGTTTGGGGAATCAGGGTTTCGACCGTCTTGGTGCAGGCGATCACCTCCTGGACGAACTTGAGCTTGAGCAGGTTGGCCAGGCCGATCCCGCCGGAGCCGGTGATGGTGAAGGAAATTGGTTGGTCACCGCCGATTTCCGCGATTGCTTCCCTGATGACCCGTTCGCTGGCCGCCTTGACGTCCGCGTAGTGGCGTTCGTAGCGGGAAAAGAGCAGCTGATGGGCCGCGTTCATGATCACGAGCTTGACCGTGGTGGAACCCACGTCAATCCCGCCGTAGAGTTGTTCTCCCATAATCTTTGCCTCCCCGAGCTTTTTTTACAACAACGTGTATAGTATTATTAATTATATCTTGGCGCCGAAACCGGTTACGATCAATCATCAAAATTTTGGTGGGTGTTGGATAGACAACGAATTCCGACATTGTGTTGGATGGCATTTGAGGAGGGTTTCACATGACGGTTAAGGAAGACATGCGCGTTCGCCGGACCAAGCAAAACATCATCAACGCCTACGTGGCCCTGAGCGAGGAAAAGAACCTCGACGCGATCACCGTCCAGGAGATTGCCGACCGGGCGATGATCAACCGGGCCACCTTCTACGCCCACTACCACGACAAGCAGGACCTGGCCGACCAGGTCTTCAAGCAGGCGGTCGGCATCTTCACCCCGCTGCGCAACCCGCTCCTCTTCGTCAGCCGCGAGGTGATGTTCGACCAGCTGGAAAAGACCCTGACGGCGGTGCTGGAGGACTGCGCCGCCCACCGCGGGATCCTGCTCTTGATGATCGACAAGACGCCGCCGCGCCGCCTCCAGACCCAGCTCTCCCCCCTGCTGGCATCCAATATCGGCTCAATCCTGAACGAGTTTGGCATCACCGAACGGAGCGAGATCCCCGAGGAGCTGGTGCTCAACTACATCGTCGGTATCTTCACCAACGTCCTCTCCTGGTGGCTCCACAAGGGCAAGGAGCGGCAGATGAGCGCCCAGAAGCTGACCCACCTGCTGATCGAGCTCGCCCTCTTCGGCCACCTGCAGGTGCTGGGGATCGATCTGTAAAATTGTTAAGGAAAGCACAAAGAGGGGTTCCCCACTGGCTAGCGGGGAGCCCCTCTTTCGTTGATTTGTTAATCCTTGCGCCTACTTCCCCGGTTCGTAGTCCGGGTCGATGATCAGCACCGGCTTGATCGTCTTGCCGGAAACCGAGTCGGCATTGGCCTCGTTGATCTGGGCGAAGGAGTAGAACTTCTCCGTCTTGTCGAAGTCGAACTGGCCGGCCTGGTAGAACTTGATCAGCCGCGGGATGTCGACCTGCGGGATCGAGTCGCCCATGTTGACGCCGACGATCGTCTTGTCGGCCGGGCAGAGGTCGTCCCAGGTGTTGATGTCGATGTGGTTGGCGGTCACCGCGATCGCCGCCAGGGTGCCCCCCTGGGCGAGGGCGGCCACGGCGTCCTCCTCCACCTTGGTGACCCCGGTCGTGTCAACGATGTAGTCGGCCCCCTTGCCGTCGGTCAGGTCCTGGATCGCCTTGACCATGTCCTCCTTGGTGGTGTCCACCGTGTCGGTGGCGCCCAGTTCCTTGGCCAGGGCCAGCCGCTCCGGCATCCGGTCAACGGCGATCACCTTCAGGCAGCCGGAAATCTTGCCGGCCATCATCGCCGCCAGGCCGACCGCCCCGGTCCCGGTAACGGCGATCGTCGAGCCCGGTTCCGGCTTGAGAGTGTTGAAGACCGTCCCCGACCCGGTGACGTAGCCGCAGCCGAGCGGGCCGAGCTTGCGCAGGTCGAGTTCCTTCGGCACCTTGACCGCGTTGCGTTCGCGGACGACGGTGGTGGTGGTGAAGGAAGACTGGTCGAACATGTCGGCCACCGGCTTGCCGTTTTCGGTGAAGTGGGCGCTCCCGTCCGGCCGCACCCCGGAGAGGTTGTTGGCGGCGTAGTTGAGGCACTTGGTTGGCATCCCCTTCAGGCAGTTGATGCAGTTGCCACAACCGTAGAAGGAGAGGATCACGTGGTCGCCGGGCTTGAAGTTCTTGACTTCCGGGCCGACCTTCTCGACGATCCCGGCCCCCTCGTGGCCGAGGACGATCGGGTAGTCGATCGTGGCGTCCCCCTTGCGCAGGGCCTCGTCGGAGTGGCAGATTCCCGAGGCGACCATGTGGATTTGGAGGTCGTCGGCCTGCATCGGGGCTAGTTCAACGTCGTCGCGGAGCTCAAAGTCGCTCCCCATTTGATCAACAACCGCAGCAGTGATTTTCATTAAACCCATCTCCTTGTCAAAAATTCATAAAGCGCTTACATATTGACTATACCACAAATTTTATGGGTTAGGCACAAGGAAAATCACTAAAAAAGCGAACAGTCGTCTTGGCCGGGTCGCAAAAATAAAAGGACCAGGCAACTTCCCTGGTCCCAAAATTACGCTTTAACTAGTGGGTGGCCGGGCCCCGGTTGCGAACGGGCAAGGCCACGGACCGTTGCCTAGTCGGCGATCACCACGTCAACGATCTTGATGTCCTCTTCCGGCCGGTCCTGGAGGTTGCGCTTGGCCTTGCTGATCTCAATCGCCACGTCCAGCCCCTTGGTCACCTGGCCAAAGACGGTGTGGTGGTGGTCCAGCCACGGGGTGCCCCCCTGGCGGTAGGCGTCAATCACTTCTTCCGGGTAGCCGGCCGCCTGCATCTGTTCCACCAGGTTGGTGGTCAGGTTGCGGTTGGTGACGATGAAGAACTGGCTGCCGTTGGTGTTCGGGCCGGCGTTGGCCATCGACACCGCCCCCTTGAGGTTGAAGAGCTCCGGCGAGAATTCGTCCTCAAAGGGGTGCCCGAAGCTGCTTTCGCCGCCGGCCCCGGTCCCGGTTGGGTCGCCGGTTTGCACCATGAAGTCCGGGATCACCCGGTGAAAGAGCACGCCCTTGTAGTAGCCCTGCTTGGCGAGGGCGATGAAGTTTTCGACCGTCTTCGGGGCCTGCTTGGGGAAGAGTTGGAGTTCAATCTCCCCCATCGTCGTCTTGATCGTTGCCTTCGGGCCGGATACCTGGTCCAAGGCGAGTTGTGGATATGACATTAGGTTCTCTCCTATCTCATTCAGTGTGCTTCCTATTCTACCATGGTCACCGGGCTTCCGGCGGGCATTTCTAAAAGGTCAGCACGCAGGCACCGTCGAGGTCCCCCCGCTTAACCCGCCGCAGGGCCGCCAACGCCTCGGTGAAGGGGTAGGTGGTAACGTGGGGACGGATTTGCAACCGGGCGGCCAGGGTGAGGAACTCCTCGCCGTCGCGGCGGGTGTTGCTCTCAACGCTGGTCAGCACCTTTTCGTGGAAGAGGTGGTCCTGGTAGGCTATCGCCGGCACGTCGGAGAGGTGAATCCCGGCCAGGGCCAGGGTGCCACCCGGGGTCAGGTTCTCCAGGGCCGGTGGCACCATCGCCCCGGCCGGCGAGAAGAGGATTCCCGAATCGAGCGGGACCGGGCTGTGGTCGTAGGCCCCCTGGGCCGAGGCGCAACCCATCGCCAGCGCCGCCTCCTGGGCGTGCTTGCCACGGGTGAAGACGTGGACCTCGATCCCCTGCTTGAGCGCCAGCTGGGCTGCCAGGTGGGCCGACCCACCGAAGCCGTAGAGGCCGAGGCGGCCGCCGGCGGGGATGTTTGCCCGCAAGTAGGAGCGGTAGCCGATGATCCCGGCGCAGAGCAGCGGGGCGGCGGTGACGTCGTCAAAGGCGGCCGGCAGGCGGTAGGCGAAGCCCTCCGGGACGGTCACGTACTCGGCGTAGCCACCGTCGTGGTCCCAGCCGGTGTAGACCGAGTGCGGGCAGAGGTTCTCCTTGCCGGCCCGGCAGAAGCGGCAGACCCCGCAGGCGTGGCGGAACCAGGGAATCCCGATCCGGTCGCCGAGATCAAAGCGCCGGGTCCCCGTCCCCCGGGCCACCACCCGGCCGACGATCTCGTGACCGGGGGTAACGTGCTCCTGGTGCACCGGCAGGTCGCCCTCGGTAACGTGAAGGTCGGTGTGGCAGACCCCGCAGGCCAGCACCTTCACCAGCACCTCACCGGCCGCCGGGGTTGGCACCGGCTTTTCCACCAGGGCCAGCGGGGCCGGATCGCCGTCAATCGGCCCCGGGGTGGTTACCTGCCAGGCACGCATCGTTTTCGGAATTGCTTCACTCATTTTCTCAACTTCCTTTCGCTTTCATTATAGCCGGCTGGGGGCGGTGGGCGGAAAAAATTCCGGCCACTTTGCTTGCTTTTTAACAATCCCGGGTGCATAATTGCCAACAACAAAATAAAGGGAACCCGTGAGTTTCAATTTTGGAGGAATTAAATATGCAACAGACAAGCAATGCAATGGTGGCGCGGACTGCGCAGGAAAGCAACGAGCGGTGGGTGATGGCCTCCACCGCCGCCGGCTTCTCCCTCGAGAACATGGACATCATGTTCCTGTCCTTTGCCTTGACCCCAATCATCGCCGACCTACACATTTCCAGTGCGGCCGCCGGCTGGATCGGGTCGCTCACCAACCTCGGGATGCTCGCCGGGGGCGCGCTCTTCGGGCTTGTCGGTGATCGGCTCGGTCGTGTTAAGACGTTCTCTTACACGATCTTTATTTTTGCCTTCGCCACCGCGGCGATGTTCTTCGCCCACAGCCTGCCGGTGATCTACGCCCTCCGCTTCCTGGCCGGAATTGGCGCCGGCGGGGAATACGGCGTCGGGATTGCCCTGATCGCCGAAAACTTCCCGGCCAACCGGATCGGCCGGATGACCTCCATCGCCGCGATCGGCGGCCAGGTCGGGGCGATCTTTGCCGCCCTGGCCGCGGCGGTCATCATCCCGACGGCCGGCTGGAACGCCCTCTTCCTGCTCGGGATCGTGCCGGTGGTGATCATCTTCTTCATCCGGCGCCACGTTCAGGAAAGCGACCAGTTCCTCAAGGCCCACGCCGCGGCGGCCGCCGGCAAGAAGAAGATCGCCGTTTCCCGCCTCTTCAAGACGCCGCACCTGGCCCTGCAAACCCTTGGCCTGATGGGGATGACGATCGTGCAAATCGCCGGCTACTTCGGCCTGATGAACTGGCTGCCGTCGATCGCCCAGAAGCAGCAGGGCCTGTCGGTTTCCGGTTCCTCCATCTGGATGATCGCCACGATCCTCGGGATGAGCCTCGGGATGGTTGTCTTCGGTACCCTGATGGACAAGCTCGGGCCGCGCTGGGCCTTCGGGATCTTCCTGCCGGGGTCGGCAATCGTGATGTTCTCGATCCTCTTCGCCCGCACTAGCCTGACCCTGATCCTGGCCGGTGCTTTGATCGGCTTCTTCTCCAACGGGATGTTCGGCGGCTACGGGGCGGTGATCAGCCGCCTCTACCCAACCGAAATCCGCGCCACGGCCAACAGCATCATCATGAACACCGGCCGGGCGATTGGTGGCTTCTCCTCGGTGGTGATCGGGATTTTGATGGACCACTTCACCCTTGGGGTAACGATGGGCTGCCTGGCCGCCCTCTACCTCTTTAGCTTCGCGATCATGCTCTCCCTGCCGGGGATCCGCTCCCTGCAAGTTAAGCGGGCCTAATTAATACCAATCAAAAAAGCGTTCAGCCTGGCGCCGCCATTTTCCGGCGGTTCCGGGCTGAACGCTTTTCAATTTTCCTCGTTGCTAGTTCACCACGTAGCGGGGCTCCTCCCCCGTCAGGCAGGCAACCGCGTTTTCGGCCACGATCGCCGCCATCGCGTCGCGGGCCTCGACGGTGGCGTTGCCGACGTGCGGGGTCAGGATGACGTTCTTCAGCTGCTTGAAGCCGTCGGCCACCGCCGGTTCCTTCTCGTAGACGTCCAGGGCCGCCCCGGCCAGTTGCTTTTCCTGCAGGGCATCCAGCAAGTCGGCCTCGCTGATCACCGGCCCGCGGGCGCAGTTGATCAGCAGGGCGCTCTCCTTCATCTCCGCAAACTGCGGCGCCGCCAGCAGGTGGTGGGTTTCATCGGTTAACGGGCAGTGGAGGGTCACCACGTCGCTGACCTTGAGCAGGTCGTCAAGCGGCAGGTAGGTGGCGTGGTAGTGGGCCTCCGTTGCCGGGTCCAGCCGGTGGCGCTGGGTGTAGACGATCTTCATGTCGAAGGCGGCCATCCGCTGGGCAACGTTGCGGCCGATATCACCGAGGCCGACGATCCCGACGGTCTTGCCGGCCAGCTGGTGGCCAAGGAAGAAGAGCGGGGCCCAGCCGGCAAAGCCGGTCGTCCGCATCAGCTGGTCCCCCTCCACCACCCGGTGGGCGAGGCTAACCATCAGCCCGCAGGCCACTTCGGCCGTCGAGACCGAGGAAACGAAGGGGGTGTTGGTAACCGCGATCCCCCGCTTGCGGGCGGCCGCGGTGGCGATGTTGTTGGTGCCGGCGCCGAAGTTGGCGATCAGCTTCAGCTTTGGCGCCGCCGCCAACACCTCCTCGTCCACCTGGGTCGACAGCGGGGTGATCAGCACCTCGTAGTCGCCAACGTGAGCAAGCAGGGTTTGCTTATCGATCAGGCCGGGACCGGCGAAGGCCTCGTAGGCGACCTGCGCCTTGTCCAAAATTTCCGTGGCCCGGGCCGGAAGCGGGGCCGTAATGTATACGCGTGCCATTTTATCCTCCCCTTTAATTGTCGCTAAAAAAGAAAAGGCGGCGCAAGAGCAAGTCCTGGCTTGTGCCGGACCAGGGTTGCCCTTGGCGCCGTCGGCTTTTTCCTACTTCCAATTATAATGGCACCGCTTCCAAATGTTAACTAAAAAATTAATAGTTAGCTCTTGTGGAGCTGGTCGGCAAAGAGGCGGGTGAACTCCTGGACCGCCGCCGGCGAGTGGTCGGACCAGACCAGGCCGTACTCCTGGGTCAGGGCGGTGGCGTTCTCGTCGACCAGGCCGACCCGGTGGGTCAGGGCATCGCCGGTCGGCCAGTTGCCGGCCTGATCAACCAGCAGGTAGCCTTGGTTGGCGGCCACCAGCATCCGGGCCGCCTCCGGGTTGGTGGCGAAGCGAAACTCGCTTTGCACTCCCATGCTTTCGCGCAGGTAGCTGGCCTCCTCCACCGCCCGCTGGCTGGCGCAGATCACGATGCAGGTTAGCTTGGCCAGGTCGCTGACCCGGAGGCTGGCCTGCTTGGCCAGGGGGTTGTCGGCGGCCAGCTCCGCGTAGCGGCGGGCGGCCACCAGCGGTTGCTTGGCCAGGTTGGCCGGCAGATCGTCGCGGCAGTCGATCAGGGCCAGGTCAACCTCCTCGTTTTCCAGGGCCCGCAAGAGGTCGGCGTGGTCCTTGGCCACCACTTCCAGCTGCAGCTGAGGGTTGAGGTGGCTGAAGCGGGCCACCACCTGGCGCAGCTCGCGGCCGTAGTAGCCGAGCGGGTAGCCGATCGTCAGCTCGGTGGTTTCGCTCTTGCCGACGTTGATCGTCGCCTGCTGGAGGGAATCAGCCGCCGCCAGCAGTTGAGGCCCGTGGCGGTAGAGGTACTCGCCGGCGTTGGTCAGGGAGAAGCTACGGTGGTGGCGCTTGAGGAGCTTGACCCCTAGCTCCTGTTCGAGGGCGCTCACCTGCTGGGAAACCGCCGATTGGGAAATGAAGGCCGCGTCCGCCGCCTTGGTGAAACTCTTGTTATCAACCACCTTAATAAAATAATCCAATTGGCGCAGTAGCATCTTGTAATCCTCCCGTGGGCGAGCCGCCCGCTTAATCCTGTCTGGTCCCCTTAACGGGACTTGTTCAAAAAATCGTTATCTGATTAAAACTGTCTCCCCCTTGGAATTAAAACCCGCTTTGTTGAGACTAACAGATTGTACCACAATCCTCGGCCGGTCGGGCTAGTCCTTTTCCTTGGCCAGGCTTGCCATCGCCGCCTTCATCATCTTCTCCTGGTCGGCGGCGGTCACCGGGAAGGCCAGCTTGAGCTGCTTGAGCCGCTCGACCATGATCCGGGCCACGATCAGCCGGCTGGTCCACTTGTCGTCGGCCGGGATGATGTACCAGGGGTTGGCCTTGGTGGAGGTGGCGCGGATCGCCGCCTGGTAGGCGCGCTGATAGTCGTCCCAGTAGCGACGCTCGTTGATGTCGGCCTGTTCAAACTTCCAGTTCTTCTCCGGCTGCTCGATCCGGGCCAAGAAGCGCTGCTTCTGCTCGGCCTTGGAGACGTGGAGGAAGAACTTGAGGATCACGAAGCCGTTGTGGGTCAGGTACTGCTCGTAGTTGACGATGTCTTGATAACGCTGGTCAAAGAGGGCCGGGGTGACGTCGGCAACCGAGTCGATCCCCGGCAGCTTGGCCTTGGCAATCAACTCGGGGTGGACCCGCGACACGAGGACGTCCTCGTAGTGCGACCGGTTCAAGACGCCGATCTCCCCCCGCTCCGGCAGCTGGGCCGAGACCCGCCAGAGGTAGTCGTGGGCCATTTCGGTGCTCGAGGGCCGCTTGAAGTTGGCCACCCGCAGCCCGCCGGGGTTGACCTGGGAAAAGACGTGGCTGATCAGGCTGTCCTTGCCGGCGGCGTCCATCGCCTGAAGAACGACGACGATCCCGTAGCGGCGGTCGGCGAAGAGCTTGCGCTGCTCCTCCTTGATGGCGATCATCGTTTCCGCCAGCCGGTCCTTGATCTCGCGGTGCTTGAGGCCGAGGTCGTAGCTGGTCGGCGCCGCCTTGATCTTGAAGTGGTCGTTCTGGTTGCGAAATTGCGTTAAATCCATGGTCATTCCTCCAATTCGCGCCTAAAATTATGTAGTAGTAATTTCCAAGAGAAAGGAGCAGCCCGATGCCCGTTTCCGCAAGCGACTGGCAGGCCGAAGTTGCCCGCCTGACCGCCAGCCTCACCGCCGACCCGGCGGTCAACCTCCTCTTTAGCCACCATTCCAAGCAAAGCGAAAGCTCCTATTTGACGATCGAGCGCGGCGGCCGCCTCTATTCCCTGCGGCTGGCCGCCCACCCGGCCACTAGTGACGACTCGGCCTCCTTCAACCTGCTGGCCTACCCCAACCGGCAAGCACTGATCCGGGCGATGCGGGCCACCCTCGAGCAGGAAGCGGCCGGCTGGGCCCTGCCCTGGGAAGCCTTCGCCGCCCTGGCCCTGGCCGAAAAGGCCAACCAGGCCCCCCACCAGCTGACGGTCACCGGCGACGCAACTACCCTCGACGGCCAGGCGCTGCCGGCGGCGGTCAGCGCCCGGTTCGCCGAATTGCGGGCCCACCACCTATTGCTGGTGCGCTACCGGGACCAGCGCCTCCTCCTGACCAAGAGCGGCCGGGCGGTGCTTTCCGCCTACTACGACTTTGCCGATTACCACCAGGAAGCCCGCTGGGACACCAACCCGCGGGTGGAATCACTTGCCGCCCTCCTGGCCCTTCTTTGACTCCTTGCCCTTCTTGCGGCCGTGGATGAAGTCATCCTCCTGGGCAAAGAGGTCGAGCAGGGCAAAGAAGTTGCGGGCAAAGGCAGTTTTGAACCGTTTCCACCAGTCCTTTTTCACACCGTCCACCCCCTTTTCCTCCATTATAGAGGATTTTTTAACAGAAAGGAAAAGATTAAGAATAAGGTGTTACGGTCACCCGCTTGTCGGTCAATTAAATTTCATTTTCCCTTCACCGCCCTTTGTGATCTTTTCGGTTCATCTTGTGTTAAAATTGGGGAGATTTTTGAAATTTGGAAAGGAGTCGGGTAATGCCTCGTCGTTCAAATGGAGAAAAGTCTCCCCGCAAGCGCGGTCACCTTACCCACTTGCTCGCCCTCACCTTCATTCTATGTGCCCTCGCCCTGATTGGGGTGCTCACGATCACCAACAAGAACCCCAACCAGTCCACCTCCCACCTGCTAAAGGCGGTGAAGAACATCTACTCCTCAACTAACCTCGACTCCAAGCTCCAAAAGGCCTGGAAGAAGCGGCTGAAGGATACCGACCAGAACGTGTCGATCGCCGTTTACTCGGCCAAGACCGGGCAAACCTACTCGGCCACCAACGCCAGCAAGCACAAGTTCTACACCGCCAGCACGGTCAAGGTCTCGATCCTGGCCGGGCTGATGATCAAGGAAAACGGCGACCTCGACAGCACCGAGCAGGAACTGGCCACCGAAATGATTGAAAACTCGAACAACGACGCCACCACCGAACTCTTCCAGGACTACCTCGGCGGCAAGGAGGGGCTGCAGAAGGTCTTCGACACCTTCCAGATGACCCACTCCACCGCCGGTAGCTCCTGGGGGCTGACCTCGACCACCGCCGCCGACCAGGTGCGCCTGCTCAACAACATCTTCTTCAGCTCCGACAAGCTGACCAAGTCCGAGCGGTCCTACATCAAGGGCCTGATGGAAAACGTTGAAGCCGACCAGCGCTGGGGGATCTCGGCCGGCAGCTCCAACTACGCCATCAAGAACGGCTGGCTGCCCTACGGTTCGCGCAAGTGGATCATCAACAGCATCGGCTACATCCAGGGCAGCGGCGACAACCGCTACACGATCGCCGTTTACACCGACGGCAACTCCTCGATGAGCGAGGGGGAATCACTGATCGAAAGCTTCGCCAAGGACACGCGAAAGATCATGACCGAATTTGCCAAGGACAACTAAGGACGCCTTCATTGGGGCGGGAAGGGCCAGCCGGCCTTCCCGCCCTTTTCTTTTGCCCTAGGCAAGGGTATAATGAATAGGCACTTCTCATTCTTTTCTCATTTTCGCTTGGGAGCCCTACATATCCACTCGCCGCCCCCAAGCGAAGATGAGCAAACGGGAGAAGAGCCAATTTAATCGATTAAAGGAGGGATCCGCATGCCCCGCTCTGCCCGGGCCGTTGCCTTCCAAGCCTCCACCCCGGTGATGCTTGGCTTCCTGATTCTCGGGGTTGGTTACGGCCTCTACATGCACAACCTTGGCTTTTCCTGGTGGTACCCACCGCTAATGGCCGCCACCATCTTCGGGGGCTCGGTCGAGTTCGTGATCGCCACCATGCTCACCCAGCACTTCGCTCCGCTAACCGTCCTGGTGATCACCTTCGTGGTGGGCTTTCGCTAGTTTTTCTACGGGGTGTCGATGCTCAACCGCTACGACGGCAAGGGGCTGGCCAAGTTCATCCAGATCTTTGGTCTCTGCGACGAAACCTTCGTCGTCAACTACACCCTTCACGTGCCCGAAGGGATTGACCGCCAGCAGTGCTACAGCTGGCTGTCGCTCTTCAACTACTGCTACTGGGTCAGCGGCGCCCTGGTCGGCGGCATCCTGGGAACCACCCTGGCGATCAAGCTGCCGGGGCTCGACTTCGTGATGACCGCCCTCTTCATCGTCCTCTGCCTCAACCAGTTCCTCCGCGAAGAGAACCACCTCAGCACGATCAGCGGCTTCGTGGTCACCATCCTCTGCCTAGTGCTGGTCGGCAAGACCTACTTTCTGCTGGCCACCCTGGTGATCCCGGTCGCCGAGTTTGCCCTGGTTGACCGCGCCCGCCAGAAGGGGGGCAAGCGCTCATGACCCTCGTTCAACACCTGGCAACGATTGCCCTGGCCGCGGTGGCCAACTTCCTCACCCGCCTGCTACCCTTCGCCCTCTTCAAGCGCAGCGACAAGACCCCGCCCCGCTTCATCCGCGCCCTCGGCGACTTCCTGCCGGGAGCGATCATGGCGATGCTGGTGGTCTACTGCTTCCGCGAGGTCGACTGGACCGGCCCGACCCACGGCCTGCCGGAAACCCTGGCCGGCCTGGCCACCGTTTTGATCCACCTCAAGTGGCGCCAGCTCTTCGTGTCGCTGATTGCCGGTACCCTGATCTACATGCTGCTCCTCACCTTGCTGTGAACCCAAAAAGCCCCCGGGATCCGTTCCCGGGGGCTTTTTCATTCGGGGTGCTTCCTCTTCGCTAGTTAAACCGGGTGCGGAGCCCGTGCGAGAAGGACACAATAATCAGTACAACTAACCCCACAATTGCAATAACATTACTCATCGTTGACATCATATTGAACACTCCTTTTTATTTATTTGTTTGGGGAACCATGTCCCCTTCCTTGTTTCCACCATTATCCTAACAGCCCTTTGCCCCAAAGACCACTAATAATTGGCTAACGTTTCGATGAGGAAAGGGGGGCGAAAAGCAGGCGATTCTAAGCCATTTATGAGCCATTATCCCCCCTGATTTGACGGGGAAGCGCCTCCCCCGGCGAGAAGGCCGGTGCGACCGCGGTTTGGCCGCCCCGCTTCCGTTATAATTTGCCTCCGCGACCCGGGCAAACTTCAGATTTCTAAGAACGGGGGCCATTTTCTTCTTAGAATCGAAAGCCAGGCGGACAAAATTATTTTTTATTTATGGTTTGGACCGTTCCACCCGGGCAAGTGGGGCCGTCAGTCCGCTGATTTTTTGGACCAGCGAAGCCGGTTTTCAAAACTAGTTCTTCTCAGCGGGGGCCGCCGGTTGGTCCCACTGGTAGTGGTAGCTGCCACCCCAGCGCTTGACCAGCCGGAAGCCGTTCTTTTCCAGCACCCGCTGCGAGGCCCGGTTCTTGCGAGCCACCTCGGCCTTGAAGACCGGCACCGGCGCCTGGGCGAGGAAGGCAGCCACCGCCCGGGTCATCCAGCCCCGGCCGCGGTAGGCCTCCTGGAGGACGTAGCCCAGTTCGCCGACCCCCGGCTGGAGCTGGAACCAGTCGATCAGCCCGACCAGCTCCTCCCCAGCCCAAAGGCCAAAGAGCGAGCCCTGGCCCAGCCAACCCTGAAAGGCCCAGGTCCGCATCGTCGGGTCGGTGGTGATCTCCATGCCGGCGGCGGCCACCAGGTCCGGATCGGCCAGCAATTTTCCCAGGGCGGCCAGGTCGTCGTTCGTCAACCAGCGCATCTCCAATTGCTCTTCTTCCATCTCGTCATCCCCCTGGGCCCGCGCTCTGCTTGAGCGGGCCCTTTTTGTCCCATTATCCCCCCGCGCCGCGGATTGGCCAAGCCCCACGACGGCCGCCATGGCAAGCTTTTTGAAGAAAATTAAAGAAATCTCATCAAAAACCATTGACATTCTTAACTTTCCCGGCTAGGATTATCACCATAATAAATTGTCCGAAAGGGGGCCCCGAAATCATGATCAATCTTCGTCTTTTTGCCAGCGCATGTTGCATGTGTCCTGAAAACATTCGGCGAACTGACATGATTTCGGTTTACCGTCTCTTTTAGGGCACGATTACTCCATGCGTGCCCACACTAGGGACGCTCACCACCACCCCACCTAACTAGGGCTGCCGGTCATGTTCAGTGACCAGTAGCCCTTTTTGTTTGCCCAATTTAGGAGGTTTTCCCATGCGTGATCAAATTCTTGAAGTCCTGCACAACGGTTCCGCCACTAGCGGGGTGCCGATTTCCTTCTGGCGCCACTTCGCTGACAACGAGTTCACCGATGCCGCCCGCCATCCCGAGGTGCTCGAAACCAACCTGGCCGGCCACCGCGCCTACCTGAAGGAGGTCCCGGTCGACCTGGTGAAGACGATGCTCGACGGCTACTTCCCCTACCCCTTCCGCGGCGTGACCGACCCGCGCCAGCTGGCCGCCCTCCGCAAGTTGCGGCCGCTGGCCAGTGACGATCCCTGGATCAGCGGCCAGGTCCGCCTCGCCCAGGAGCAGCGCAAGATTGCCGGCGACAAGCCACTCTTCATCACCGTCTTTTCCCCGCTGATCCTCCTCAAGTGGGCCCTGATCACCCACTACCAGGAACCGCTGCCCCTGGCCGACCGGCGCTTCTTCGACCTCTACCAGCAGGACCCCGCATTGATCAAGCGGGTGCTGGAAATCATCGCCACCGACCAGGCAAAGGTGGTCGCCGCCCTGAAGAAGGAAACCGATATCGACGGCATCTACTACAGCACCCAGTCGATCCAGGACCCGCGGGCCGACAACCACGACTTCTTCGCCGCCGTGATGGAACCAATTGACCTGCAAGTGCAGGAGGCAATCAACCGGGCCTTTGCCACCAACATCCTTCACATCTGCGGCTTTGACGGGGCCACCAACCACCTGGAATGGTTCACCGACTACCCCCTTCAGGTGATCAACTGGGCCACCAAGGCCGACGGCTACTCGCTCGGCGCCGGCAAGCGCCTCTTCGGCAACCGGGTGGTCCTGGGCGGCTTTGACAACAGCACGGCCGGGGTTCTCTACTCCGGCAGCAAGGAGGAAATCCAGGCCACCGTGGCCGCCCTGCTTCGCGAGGCCGGCACCAACGGGGTCATCCTCGGCGCCGACTGCACCGTCCCCCGCGACATCCCCTACGACCACCTCAAGTGGGCCATCGAAGCGGCCCACCAGTTTTAAAAAGGAGCCCGCCAATGGTACTAGAAGTTCATAACCTGCATAAGCAATTCAAGGGCAAGGAAATCCTCAGGGGAGTCGACCTGACCGTGGGCGCCGGCGAGGTCGTCGTGATCATCGGCCCCTCGGGCTCAGGGAAAACCACCCTCCTGCGGAGCCTCAACTTCCTCGAACACGCCGACCGGGGCCAATTGCAGCTTAAAGACCAACAGATCGACCTGGCCAAGCCGACCAAGCAGCAGGTCCAGTGGGTCCGTCGCCACACCGCGATGGTCTTTCAAAACTACAACCTCTTCAAGAACAAGACCGCCCTGCAAAACATCGCTGAGGGACTGATCTACGGCCAGGGAATGGCCCGCCAAAAAGCCGAAGGGGTGGCCCGCGCTGCCCTGGACAAGCTGGGGTTGGCCGACCAGGCGGACGCCTACCCGGCCGAACTCTCCGGCGGTCAGCAGCAGCGGATCGGGATTGCCCGCGCCACCGTCCTCCACCCCGAAGTCATCCTCTTCGACGAGCCCACCTCGGCCCTCGACCCCGAGCTGGTGGGAACGGTGCTGAACGACATGCAGGCCCTGGCCAAGCAGGGGCAGCCGATGGTGGTCGTCACCCACCAGATGTGGTTTGCCCGCAACGTGGCCAGCCGGGTGGTCTTCTTTGCCGACGGCCGAGTCGTCGAAGAGGGCGCCCCGGCGGACCTCTTTGCCCATCCCAAGGAAGAGCGCACCCGCCACTTCCTCAATTCCCTGGCGGAAAACTACTAGCGAGGTGACCGCCAATGAAAACAAGCAAGATCATCACCACCCTACTCGCCGGCCTGCCCACCACCCTGACCCTGCTGGTGGCCGCCTTCAGCCTGGCGACCCTCCTCGGCATCGGCCTGGCCTGGCTGAACCTACGGGCAAACCCGCTCGCCCGAGGCCTGGCCCGCCTCTACCTCGGCCTGGTGCGCGGCACCCCGCCGCTCTTGATGCTCCTCTTGGCCTACTACGGTCTGCCGGTGCTGCTGAAGACGGTCGGGATCAACATTGACCACTGGACCCGGCTGACCTTCGGCATCCTCGGCCTGACGATCGGCTGGAGCGCCTATTTGAGCGAGGCCTTCCGCAGCGCCTATTTGGCCGTCGATCCCGGCCAACTCGAGGCCGCCCGGGCCAGCGGGATCAGCGACCGCCACGCCTTCTGGCGGATCATCGTTCCCCAGGCCGCCCTGCTGGCCCTGCCGAACATCGAAAACCTCTTGATCGGCCTGACCAAGGCCACCTCGCTGGTCTACGTGATTGGCCTCTACGACCTCTACAACCAGGCCACCAACCTCTCCAACCAAACAGCTGGGGTCGACCAGCTGAAGATCTTCACCATCCTGGCGCTTGGCTACTGGGGGCTGGTCCTGCTAATCGAAGCCGGCTTCCGCCAGATCAAAAAGCGGACCGCCAAGCGCATTGCCTAAGGAGGAATCACAATGTTTGACCTTTCCTTTGCCCGCCAGGCCCTGCCACAGATCATCGCCGCCACGCCGATGGCCCTGCTGATCGCGGCGGTCGCCACCCTCGCCGGCCTCCTGCTGGCCATCCTGGTCGTAATCGTCCGCGAGCGACCGCTGCCGCTGGTCACCCCGCTGGTTGCCACCCTGGTGTCCTTCATCCGCGGAACCCCGATCCTGGTGCAACTCTACCTCGTCTACTACGGCCTGCCCCAGTTGCTGGTCGTGCTCAAGGGCTGGGGGTGGCCGGTTGACCCCGACGGTCTGTCGGCACTCCTGATCGCCTTCGTGGCCTACGCCCTCAACGCCGCCGCCAACCTATCCGAGAGCATCAGCGCCGCCCTCCACGCGGTTGACCGCGGCCAGTACGAGGCGGCGGTGACGGTCGGGATGCCCCCGGCACGGGCAATCCGCCGGATCGTGGTCCCCCAGCTGATCGCCAACCTGCTGCCCAACCTGACCAACATCGTCCTCGACCTAGTCAAGGACACCGCCCTGGTTTACAACATCGGCATCGTTGAGGTCATGGGCGAGGCCAACATCATCTCGGCCCTCGGCTTCAAGTACCTGGAAACCTACCTCGACGCCCTGCTCGTCTACATCGTCACCTGCTGGCTAATCGCCCGCCTCTTCCAGCTGAGCGAATTCATCGTTCGCCGGCGCCGTCCCACCAATGCCTAACAAAGGAGAATTCCCATGAAATTACGGAAAATCATCACTGGCCTGGCCCTCGCCGGGCTGGCCACCTTCACCCTCGCCACCCCGGCGGTCAGGGCCGCCTCGGTAACCACGATCAACGTCGCCGCCCCCAACGGCAACTCCCCCTACATCATCAACAAGGGCGGCAAGCCGGGCGGCTACTACGGGGCCCTGATCCAAAAGATCGATAAGGACCTCCCCCAGTACAAGTTCAAGACGACCTTCACCTCGCAAAACGCCGTCTTCGTCGGCCTCCAGTCGGGCAAGTACGACCTGGCCCTCTCCAACTTCTGGTACAACAAGGAGCGCTTCAAGAACTACCTCCACACCAACGCCACCGGCCTCGATGACCTCCGCCTAGTGACGCGCAAGGGTGGCAAGCAGGCCAACTCGCTGGCCGAAGTGGCCAAGAAGAAGCTCTCCCTCGAGCCGGTGTCGACCGACGACGCCCGCTACAGCGTGATCGTCAACTACAACCAGCAGCACCCCAAGAACAAGATTAGCCTGAAGGGGATCGGCGACCAAACGACCGGCGACGCCCTGAAGCAGATCGCCAACGGCAAGTACGACGTGGCCATCTACCCCTACGCCGCCTACAAGTCGGTGGCCTCGACCGCCGCGGGTAAGAAGCTGACGACCTCCAAGTCGATCGGCCTCGAGAGTAGCTACTTTTTGCTCCACAAGAGTGCCAAGAACCGCAAGGCCGTCAAGGCAATCAACAAGGAGCTGACCAAGCTTTACAAGAGCGGCTACCTCGAAAAACTCACCAAGAAGTATCTGTACGAGGACACCTTCAAGCTACCAAAGGCCAGCAAGACCTTCGGCGCCGAAAACAACAAGTAGCCCACGCCCTCACAGCACAAGAAAAGAGGTTGGAAGAGCCGTAACTCTTCCAACCTCTTTTTCGCTCTCTTCGATTATCTTGCCTGATTACCACCAGTGGCTGGTCTTCTTCACCGTCCTCGTGGCGTAGGCCGGCAGTTTAAAGTCGGGCATCCCCTTGAGGTGGATGGTGATCGTGCCGATCCGCTCCCCCTTCTTGATCGGGGCGCGGAGCTTGCGGTGGGTGATCGTCACCAGCTTCGAGCTGAGCTTGAGGCTGGCCGACCACTTGTGCTTGTTTGCCAGGCTGGTCGGCACCCAGACGGTGGTCGACTTGACCTTGACCCCGGTGTGCTTCTTCTTGCCGTGGGCGACCAGGGCTGAGCGCACCGCCGTTGACAATTGGCTGACCCCGCTCAGCTTGACCGGCTGCGACCGGTTCAAGACGATGTTGATCATGTTCTGGGTCTGGGTGAACTGGTTGCTGTAGTTGCCCGGCACGTGGAGGACGACGGTGATCACCCGCCGGCCGGAGAAGGTCCCGCTGCCGACGAAGCAGTAGCCGGCCTTGTCGGTCGAACCGGTCTTGAGACCGTCGATCGTCCCGTTGGTGGCCTCGACCCCGTTCGACGGCAGCATCGAGTTAATGTTGGTCATCGAGTACTCCTGGCTGCTCGAGATCTTGAAGGACTTGGTCTTGGTGCTGGTAATCTTGGTGACGCTCGGGTAGTGGTTGAGCAGGTAGGCGGCGATCTTGGCCATGTCCTTGGCCGAGACCAGGTTTTCGGCGCTGCTCTTGACCCCCGAGAGGCCGTGCTTGCCGAGCTCGCCGTTGGAGAGGCCGATCATGTTGTAGATCTTGGCATCGGTGACCCCGGCCTTGTGGGCCATCCTCTGCATCTTCTTGTTGAAGGCCTTGGTGCTGCCGGCCGAGGCCAGGGCCAGGGCCTCGGTGCTACCGTCGGCCGACACGAGCATCATCGATTCGACCAGCGCCTTGACCGTGTAGGAGTGGCCGGCCAGCAACTCAACGTTGGAGAAGCGCCAGTTGGTCGACATCTTGGCGGTTGCCTTGCTGATCTTGATCTTCTGGTTCCAACTCAGCCGGTGGTGGGCGATGTCGTCCTCAATCACCAGCAGGGTGAGGATCTTGATGCAGGAGGCCACCGGGTAGCGCTTGGTGGCGTTCTTGGAGTAGAGGACCTGGCCGGTCTTCTGGTCGATCATGATTGCCGCGCGGGCGTGGACCTTGCTGCTGCTGGCGCTGGCCGCCAGCGGGAAGCAGGCGATGCTAGAAAGCAGGACCAGCAACAAGAAGAGCGGCCGGGCGGCCTTCTTTAGCGACTTGAAAAATTTGCGAAACATAAAGCTCTCCGGAATTGATTCTAATTACTGAAACTTGAAAGCCTAGAATCACGGCTAACCACCGCGACTCTAGGCTTTCTCGCGTAAAAAATAGAAAACGC
>CALVGV010000005.1 GCA_944327195.1 uncultured Limosilactobacillus sp. | reverse complement strand
TTTGCCTCGATCCGAAGATCAAGGACCCTACACATTTGATTCGTCGAAACTTTATTCAGTTTTCAAAGGTCTACCGTGTTCGCTAGAAGCTAGCGACTCAATCAATTTATCAAACTCATCAAGTCATGTCAAGAACTTTTTTGAAGAAGTTCAAGTGCTAATCAGTAGCGACAACTCTTGTATAATACCAAGAAGCCAAATCCCTGTCAACCAGTTTTTTGAAGTTCTTAGTTGCTGCCAAACCTCAGCGGTTGACAACGGTAATTAACTATACCCGTCTTCACCGGCAATGTCAACACCTAATTTCAATTTTCTTGCTGGCAAGCTGAATTCACCCCTACTTCGCAAGGGGCCACCCAATAACGTGAAGAAAATAATGCCAAAAAGTGAACTTTTTTAGTCCGAACTATACTGTTGCCCGGCTAATTTTGTTACTCTAAAGGAAAACTGTTAGCAAGGAGGGACCGCTCATGTCCCACTCACGGCGGATCGCTGGGCTTGACGGCTTACGGGGCCTCGCCATCATCCTCATCTTCTTTTACCACCTCACCCCCAAGTTGGTGCGGGGGGGCTTCTTTGGGGTCGACCTCTTCTTCATCCTGAGTGGCTTCCTCCTCTACCGGAGTTCGAGTGCCCACCCCGAGCGGGCGGCGCGCACCTTCTACCGCCGCCGGCTCCAGCGGCTCTACCCGCCCTTGCTAGCGACCCTCTTCCTGGTGGCCCTTGTCTTTTGCACCTGGCAACCGGTCCAGGTGCAACACATCTTCAGCGAGGGGGTCAGCGTGATCTTTGGCTACAACAACTGGTACCAAATTTTCACCAACCACTCCTACTTCGCCCGCCTGACCGCCCAATCACCACTAACCCACCTCTGGTTCATCGGCGTGATTGCTCAGTTCTACCTATTTTGGCCCCTCCTTTTCCGCGGGCTTACGGCCTGTTCCCGCCGCTGGGGGGTTCGCGGGGCAAAGGGACTCCTGATTGGCCTGATCCTCCTGTCGGCCGCCCTGATGGCCCTCTTCTACCAGCCGACCACCCCCTCGCGTAGCTACTACGGGACCGACACCCGCTGCTTTTCCTTTTTGATTGGGACCTACCTCGGCCTCGCCAGCGAGCAGGGCGGCCCGGTTCGGCACCTGCCGCGACCCGCCCTCGCGCTCCTGGAAGGGATCCTCCTAATCGCCTGCCTGACGATTGACGGTCAGGCCCACTTCCTCTACCGAGGCGGCTTTTTGGTCATCGACCTCCTGATTGGCCTGGCCGTCTGGGAGGTCAGCCACCTGCCGGCACCGGTGAAGGTCCTCGACCACCCGGCACTGGTTGCCCTCGGCCAGGTTAGTTATGAATTGTACCTGGTTCACTACCCGCTGATCTTTTTAATCAGCTTCCACGTTCACAACTTTCTCGGCTACCCGGCCGCCATCGCCGCCTCGCTGGCGGTTGCCGTTGGCCTCCACCTGTTGGGCCACGCCTTCAGCCCGGAGCCGGCCCGCCTGCTCAGCTGGCAACTGACCTGCCTGCTGGTGGCCCTGATCGCCGGCCAGGCGATGGTTTCCTCCTCTAAGGTGGTCATCCAGCAACAACAACTGGCCACCGCCCTCAAGCAGAACCAGGCCAAGCTGACCCACCAGACCACCGCCCCGGCAAAGGAGGCCACCGGTGGCGGTTCCGCAAGCCGGGCAAGCCAGGGCCAGGCGGTGACGATGATCGGCGACTCGGTGACCCTCGGTGCCAGCCCCGCCCTGCAAAAGGCCCTGCCCGGGATCACGATCAGCGCCAAGGAGGGCCGCCAGCTGGTGCAGGCAACAGAGATCGTCAACCAGCTCAAGGCCCACCACAAGCTCAACTCAACGGTGGTGATCGCCCTTGGCACCAACGGCCCCTTCACCCCCGAAGCCGGCCAGGCCCTGATCAACCTGATCGGCAAGCAACGCCAGATTTACTGGGTAACCGTCTATGGCACCCACCTCGACTGGCAAAACCAGGTCAACCACACCATCCGCCAGCTGGCCGCCAAGAACCGCAACGTTCACATCATCGACTGGCACAAGGCCGCCAGCGGTCACGCCGACTGGTTCTATTCCGACGGAATTCACCTCCAGCCGGCCGCCCAGCCCAGGTACGCTAAGGTGATCAAGAAGGGACTCGCCCAGGATAATAAGTAAGCAAAAGGACCGGCAGCGCCGGTCCTTTTTTCGCGGTAACCGCAAAAAAGCGCTCTGGATAACTACGCAAGAACGAGGCCGTCCTCGCTTCGCCATCCGGAGCGCTTTGATTTTCTCAACTAACTAGTGCTTTGCCGACCAGGCCGCCGGGTCCTTGCGCCACTCGTGCAGGGAGGCCAGCTCTTCCTTGGTCACCGCCCCCTGCTTTTCGGCCGCCGCCAGCAGGGTTGGGTAGTCGGTCACCGGGTAGTACGGCAGGCCGGCCGCCTTGAAGTTCTCGGCCAAGACCGGTAGTTCGTAGCTGAAGATCGCCACCACGCCCAGCACCTTGCCGCCGGCCGCTTGAACGGCCTTGACGGCGTTGAGGACACTACCCCCGGTCGAAAGGAGGTCGTCAATCACGACCACCGCCTGGCCCGGCTTGAGGACCCCCTCAATCTGGCGGCCCTGGCCGTGGTCCTTGGGCTTGGAACGAACGTAGATCAGCGGCTTTTGCAGCCGTTCGGCCACCAGGGTGGCGTGCGGAATCCCGGCAGTGGCGGTGCCGGCAATCACGTCGACGTTTTCGAGGCCAAAGTGGTCCTTGATCCGGTCGATCATCCCGATGTAGATGTTGCGCCGCACCCACGGGTAGGAGATGGTCAGCCGGTTATCGGTGTAAATCGGCGCCTTGAGGCCGCTGGCCCAGGTAAAGGGCGCCGCCGGCCGCAGGGTAACGGCATTGATGTCCAAGAGATTCTTTGCGACGATTTCGCGTTGTCCAAGCATGATTATCCCTCCATAAATTCCTGTGCAATTGCCTGGTAGGCGGCAACGGGGTCCGCGGCGCGGGTGATCGGCCGGCCACAAACGATCGCGTTGGCCCCCAGTTCGTGGGCCTGGTGCGGGGTGACGACCCGCTTTTGGTCCCCCTTGGCGGCGCCGGCCGGGCGAATCCCCGGGGTGACGCAGTAGAAGCTTTCCCCGGTGACCTCGCGGATGGCGGCGACCTCCTGGGCGGAGCAGACCACCCCGGCCAGGCCGGCCTCCTCGGCCAGGCGGGCGTAGCGCTGAACGGTGGTGGCCACAGGCCCCGGAATCCCCTGCTCCTCGTTCATGATTTCCTGGTCAATCGAGGTCAGCTCGGTGATTGCCAGCAGGTTCGGTGCCGGCAGGCCGGCCTCGGCGGCCCCGGCGGTCAGTTCCCGCTGGGCCGCCGTCAACATCTCGTGCCCCCCGGCGGCGTGGACGGTCACGAAGCTGGCCCCGAGGCGGCCGAGGGCGTGCATCGCCCGGCCAACCGTGTTCGGGATGTCGTAGAGCTTGAGGTCCAAGAAGACCCGGAAGCCGCGCTGGCGGGCATCGCGGACGATCTGCGGACCGGCCAGGTAAAAGAGTTCCATCCCAATCTTGATGATCGGGGCCGGGGTGACACCGGCGAACTGGTCAAAGATTGCGCGGGCCGCTTCCGGGCTAGCAACGTCAACGGCAACAATTGGGGCAAAGCGTTCCATGGTTTCCTCCTTGCAAAAAAGCAGTCCCCCGCTAGGGACTGCAAAGAGGGTGGCACTAGGCCGCCACCATTGCGCCCTCGCTGGAGCCAATTAAACGGTGGTTAATTGTTGTTATCGATTGAAATGTCTTCGTGGCCGTCGTATTCCTCCACGGCCACGTGAACCGTCTCGGCGGTCGAGGTCGGGATGTTTTTGCCGACAAAGTCCGGCCGGATCGGCAGCTCGCGGTGACCACGGTCAACCAGGACCGCCAGCGAAATCCGCTTTGGCCGGCCGAGGTCCATCAGGGCATCGAGGGCCGCCCGGACCGTCCGCCCGGTGAAGAGGACGTCGTCGACCAGGATGACGTGCTTGTCGGTGATGTCGACGGCGATGTCGGCCTTGTTGACGGTCGGTTCGCGGTGCGGGTCCGGCAGGTGGCGGTCGTCACGGTAGAGGGTGATGTCGAGCGAGCCGACCGGTACCTTGACCCCCTCGAGCTGCTCCATCCGCTTGGCCAGGCGTTCGGCCAGGTAGACCCCGCGGGTTTTGATACCGACGAAGACCAGGTCGGCAACCCCCTTGTTTTGCTCGATGATTTCGTAGGTGATCCGGGTCAGGGCGCGTTTCATGCTCGACCCATCAACGATTTCGTGTGCCACCATGCCCACTCCTTTCCAAAACTCCCATTCAAAAAAACGGCCGCCATTTCGGGGACCTACCGAATGCTGCCGTTCTCACGCGTCCCCTTTTGACCTCGCCGGGTCAATTAAAAGGCGATTTATTTTAATCAATTCTACCCGCCCGGGGGCAGCCTGTCAATCCGTTGCGGCCGGGGGCCCCGCTAGTAACCAACGGGGCCCGGCGGTGAATTTCTCCCGCCGGGTCCCCTTAATTATTTTCAATTTTACCGGTGCAGCCTAGTCTTCTGCCGCCCAGACGTCGCGGACGATGATCGTTTGGTCGCGGTCCGGGCCAACCGAGACCGTTGCCAGCTTGGCCCCGGTCAGTTTCTCAATCCGCGCCAGGAAGTTGCGGGCCGCCTGCGGCAGGTCCGCCAGTTGCTTGGCCTGGGTGATGTCTTCCTTCCAGCCCGGCAGTTCCTCGTAGACCGGCTTGGCCGCCGCCAGCTCCTTCAGGCTCGCCGGGTAGCGGTCGATTTGCTCGCCGTTGACCTCGTAGGCGGTGGCGATCTTGATCGTCTGTTGGCCGGTCAGGACGTCGAGTAGGTTCAAGGACAGGTAGTTGATCCCGTCAACCCGAACGGCGTGGCGCATGGCGACGCTGTCGAACCAGCCGATCCGCCGCGGCCGGCCAGTGACCGTCCCGTACTCGTGGCCCTTTTCGCGGAGGTCATCCCCGGTTTGGTCGAAGAGCTCGGTCGGGAAGGGACCCTCGCCGACCCGGGTGGTGTAGGCCTTGCAGATGCCAACCACCGTTTGCAGCTTGTTGGGGCCAACCCCGGCCCCGGTGGCGGCCCCGCCGGCCACCGGCGTCGAGGAGGTTACGTAGGGGTAGGTCCCGGCATCGATGTCGAGCATCGTCCCCTGGGCCCCCTCGAAGAGCACCCGGTCGCCGCGGTCGAGGGCGTCGTTGACCAGCAGCGAGGTGTCGGTCACGTAGGGCGCCAGCTCCTGGCCAAAGGCGTAGAACTTCTCGAACAGTTCCTCAAAGTCTAGCGCCGGCTTGCCGTAGACCTTGGTGAAGAGGGCGTTCTTTTCCGCCAGGTTCAACCGCAGTTTTTCCTCGAAGGTGTCCTTTTCCAAGAGGTCGCACATCCGGATGCCGACGCGGGCCACCTTGTCGACGTAGGCCGGGCCGATCCCGTTTTTGGTCGTGCCCACCTTGTGGTCCCCCTTGGCCTCTTCTTGGTACTCGTCGAGCAGGACGTGGTAGGGCATCACCACGTGGGCGCGGTTGGAGATCCGCAGGTTGTCGGTCTTGATTCCCTCGCCGTTGAGGTAGTGGATTTCGTTGAGCAGCGATTCGGGGTTGACCACCACCCCGTTGCCGATCACCGCCAGGGTGTTTTCGCCGAAGATCCCGGATGGCATCAGGCGGAGGCCATACTTCTTGCCGCGAAAGACGATCGAGTGGCCGGCGTTGTTGCCCCCCTGGGAGCGAACGACCATCGCCGCCGTTTGGCAGAGGTAGTCCGTGATCTTCCCCTTGCCTTCGTCGCCCCACTGGCTCCCGACTACGATTACTGATGCCATTTTTTCCACCTCATTAATGAACTTGAATTTGCACATACTTACTTGATTATCCTACCGGACGGCGGCCGGTTTGGCAAGAGTTTTTCCGAACTTTCTCAGTGAGTCACCCCGAAAACGTTCAAGCATGCGGCTTTGAACAAACAGAAAAACGGTTCCGTTCCCCAGTTGGGTGAACAGAACCGAATTTTTGTCGTCAACTCATTCCGTGCTTGGGGCGCCGGTGCCGGTCTCCGTGTCCGCGCTGACGCTAGAACTAGCGTCGCTCGACTGACTCCCGGTGCTTGAAGAGGTCGAACTGCTTCCCCGCGAGCTCGTCCCACCGTAGTAGCTGTAGTAGGAACGGCGGCTCCCGGTGCTACTGCTGGTCGTCGAGCTCGTGGCCGTTCCACTGGTCCCGCTGTAGTAGGACGAGGTCGAGCCAGTGGTGCCGCTCGTGGTGCTGTCGTCACTATCGCTACTGTAAACCACGCTGCTGGACGCCACCGTGCTGTCACTGCTGTCGCTACTCTCGCTGACCGCCGACGAGGAAGAGGACGACGAAGACGAACTGCTACTGTTCTTGCTGAGCTTGCGCAGGACGCTGTCGATCGTGGCGAGGTCGTCCTGGTAGGCCTTGGTCAGCTGGGTCTTGGTGTAGCTAACCGTGCTCAGCGTCTTGCCGTCGGAGTCCTTGAGGGTCACCTTGACCTTGCTCGACTGCACCTGGCAGACGAAGGACTGGACGTCGTTTTCGATCGTGTACTTGCTGCCGGAGTGCTTGATCGTCAGGTCACTGGCGCTCTTCTTCAGGGCCGTGGCCGAAATGTCGCCGGTCTTCATGTAGGCCATCAGGGCGTACTCGGCCTTGGTGTAGTCCTCACTGACCGTGCTCGAACTGGCTGAACTGGCGACGTCTTCGGCACTAGTCGAACTCTTGCCGCAGGCCGCCAGGCTGATGCTTGCCAGCGCCACCGCTGACAAAAGTGCTAATTTCTTCAAGATGCTCCTCCTAAGTTAACCGCCGTCACCGACTTAGTTTCTTCATAAACAGCATACTACACTTCGCACAATTCACCAATCCCCACCAGGTAAAGATAGGCGTGGGTCACCGTTTTTGGCGCCTTCATTTGATTCAGCGCCTGGCGGTAGAGGTTGACCTGCCCCTGGTAGCGGTCGATGATTGCCTGCTCGCCGCCCGGGGCCACCCGGTCGGTCTTGTAGTCGAAGAGCTCAATCCCCGCCGCACTTTCCAGGTAGCCGTCGATGATCCCGTGGATCAAGAGCTCGCCGTCGCCAGGGGCGAGATTGGTAAAGAGGGCGTCACCGGACAGGAGCATCGAGAAGGGTTGCTCGCGGGCCACCTGGTGCGGCGCGGACAGCAGGCGCTGACCAAGCGGGGTCTGGTAGAAGGCCACGATCCCGTCGACCTTGATCTTGGCGGCCAGCTCGGGGTTCTCGATCAGCCCCTCCTTTAGGAGCCGGGCGATCGTTTCCTCGACCAGGGCCGGGGTCACCGCCCCCTGGTCGAGCGGCAGTTGCTGGAAGACCAGGTGGGTGGCCGTCCCGACCGCCGCCGGGGTGGCCGCCTGCGGGGTCTGCTCCAGGAAGGCCGGGGTGCCGAAGTCGCCCCGCAAATAGCGGCCCTCCTCCTTGATCGCCCCGCGGTCGAAGGCGAGGTGCCCCATCCGGGCCTCGTCCGGGTCCTGGGAAACGAAGAGGTCGCGGATGGCCGAGACCGACTGGTAGGCGGTCGTTTTGGTGGCCGCTGGGTGGGGGTAGGTGAAGGCCAGGGTCTTGACGATGAAGTCGCGCTCGGCCTTGGTCAAGGTTGGGCCACTGGCGGCCGGGGTGCTGACCGGGGTCGCCGGCGCCGTTGTGGATAGGCCGGCCGCCACCGTTGCCGCCGTGTAGTAGGCAAGCTTTACCGGCTGGTCGGCCTGGGCTGCCGGCGCCCACTGGTCCTCCTCCCCCAGCAGGGTCGGCAGGGCGGCCTCCTTGCGGGCCAGGGTCATCCCCAACCAGTCGAAGAAGGTCTTGCCTTCCTGGCGGAGGCTGACCGGCAGCACCGGCGCCGGGCTGGCCGCAGCCGCTTGCCAGTGCTTGGCCAGGCCGGCCCGGTCCTTCTTGAGGGTGGCGGTGATGATCAGGCGCTGCTCGGCCCGGGTGAGGGCCACGTAGAGGAGGCGCATCTCCTCGGCCTGCTCGTTGGCCAGCAGGCGGGCCACCACCAGGTCGTGCTGGGGCAGCCGGTAGTGGCCGCGCACCGGCAGGAGGTCATCGTTGGCCAGCGGGTCGGTCAGCGGACTGGTCGGCGAGGCGGCGGTCAGCGGCACCGAGAAGGAGAGGCCGATCCCGGCGAAGGGGTCGACCACCAGCGAGTCGGTCTTGACCTGGGTGTTGAACTGGCTGTTGGTGTCGATCAAGAAGACGACCGGGAACTGGAGCCCCTTGCTGCCGTGGATCGTCAGCACGTTGACCGCGTCCTCGACCAGCTCGCCCGGGGCCTGGGCCAGGTCCTTGTCACGCTTTTGCATCCGCTCGATGAAGGTAATGAACTGGTAGAGGCCGCGGAAGGTCCCCTTCTCGTAGGCGTGGGCCCGCTGGTAGAGGGCGTGGAGGTTGGCCTGGCGCTGGTTACCCCCCGGCATCGCGCCGACGTAATCGAGGTAGTTGGTCGTCTGGTAGATCTGCCAAATCAGGTCCACCAGGCTCTGGCGCTCGGCAACCTCGCGGAAGTGGGCCAGTTGGTCCAGGAAGGTCGTCACCCGCTTGGCGAAGGTGGCAAAGGACACCGGCACCGGGCCGCGCTTGGCCGAGGCTTCCAGGTCCAGTTCGGCCCAGCGGGCGGCCAGTTGGTCGCGGCCTTCCGGATCCGCCAATTGGGCGGCGACCGCGGTCAGGGCGGTGTAGAAGTCGTCCTCGCGGTGGTTGACCCGGATGAAGGCCAGCTCGCGCTCGGTCATCCCCACCAGGGGGGAGCGGAGGGTGGCCACCAGGGGGATGTCCTGGGCCGGGTTGTCGATCACCTTCAGAAGCGAGAGGACCGTCTGGACCTCGGTAGCCTTGAAGTAGTTTTCGACGTCGTGAACGACCACCGGGATCTCGAGGGCGGCAAACTGCTCGACGATCGCGTTGTTGAGGCGGCGCCGGCGGCTGAGGATGGCGATGTCGCCGGCCCGCAGCGGGCGCATCTTTCCCAGCTTGGCGTCAAAGATCTGCTCATCGCCCGCCAGCAGCTGCTTGATCCGCATCCCGACCAGGTAGATCTCGCCCTCCCCCTCGGCCACCCGCTTTTCCAGCGGGTCCGCCGTCTCCGGGGCCTCCTGGTCATCGTAGACCAGGATTTCCGGGGCCGGCCGCGGGTTGCTGGCCGGTTGGTAGTACTTGGCGGCGTAGCGGAGGGCGGCCCGCTGGTCGTAGTCCTGGTCGCCGAGCGCCTGGTCCATCAGCTGGGTGAAGACCTGGTTAACGAAGGTGGTGACGCTCTCCATCGAGCGGAAGTTTTCCGCCAGGTCAATCGCCGTCGCCTGCTGGTTGTCTTCCTGGCCGAAGTCTTGGTAGTGGTAGGCAAAGAGGGTCGGGTCGGCCTGGCGAAAGGCGTAGATCGACTGCTTGGCGTCGCCGACCATGAAGAGGTGGTTGGCCCCCGGGGCGTGAAGCTTAGCGATCAGCTCGTCTTGCAGGGCGTTGGTGTCCTGGTATTCATCGACCATGATTTCCTTGAAACGGTGCTGGAGGGCCGCCCGGGCCTGCGGGGCGGTTTCCAGGATCTGGAAGGCAAAGTGCTCGAGGTCGGCAAAGTCCACCAGGTGCTGGGTGCGCTTGGCCGCCTGGTAGCGGGCACGAAAGTCCTTGGCGACCGCCACCAGCTGCGCCAGGAAGCGGGCCGCGGTGGTGGTCCGGGCGTACAGGCGGTCCTGGTCGGTGCCAAAGTAGTCCCCCAGGGCCTGGTCCCAGCGCTTCTTGAGGGCATCCCGCTGGCTCTTGAAGGCCGCCACCGCTTCCTTGTCGGCCGGGTCGAGCTTTTTGCGGGGCCAGGTTCCAAACTTTTGCTGGAACTTTTCCCGGGTGCTTGCCCACGAGCTGTCCTCGTCTTCGAGGGCCACCTTGAGGTCGACCAGCTTCTGGCAGTCCCCGGCAACCACCTCGTAGTGGTCGGCAAAGGCCGTTTCGCCGAGGGCCTTTTCCAGTTGCTGCCATTCCGCCAGGAAGGCGGTCACCTGGCGGCGTAAGTGGGGACACAACTGCTGACGGTAGAAGCTGGTTTGGGTGTAGTCCTCCCCCTCTTCCCACTGGTAGTTGGCCAGTTGCTGGTCCAACCAGGCCGTCGGTTGCGGCTGGGCGTTGGCCACCTCGTCGAGCTTGAAGACCACCTCGGCCAGGCCCTCGCCAAGCCCCTGCTGCGGGTCACTGAAGGCCTGCTTGAGGCCGGCGAAGGGCCGGGCCGGGTCCTGATCGTCGGCCGCCAGGGCCGCCTCCTGCAGCTCGTTCCAGACTTGCTCCTTGAGCAGGGCCTGCTCGGTGGCGTCGGTCAGGAGGCGGTAGCGGGGATCGAGGCCGATCTCGTAGTAGTACTGCTTGATTACCTGCTCGCAGAAGGCATGGATGGTCGAAATGTTGGCCAGCGGCAGGCGGCTCAGCTGGGCCTTGAGGTGCTGGTTGGCGCTCTCGGCCTGGAGGGCCTGGCGAATCCGGTCGAGCATGTTCTTGGCCGCCTCCTTGGTGAAGGTCACCAAAAGGAACTGGTCGATGCTCAGGTCGGGCTCCTTCTTTAAGAGGGCAATCACCCGCTCAACCAGGACCGCCGTCTTCCCCGAACCGGCCGAGGCCGAGACCAGGATGTCCTTGCCGGTGGTTTCAATTGCCGCCTGCTGGGCGGGCGTGGGCTCAAAGCTTGCCATTGTCGTCTTCCTTTCCATCGTCTGCAATGTCTGCCTGCATCTGCTCCTTGAACGCCGCCTCGGTTAGTTTGATCTCGCGGAACTTGTCCTGGTCGAGGACGTTATCGAAGGCAAAGATCGGCAGGTAGGGGTTGGCCACCTTCCCCAGGGTCAGGCCGGTTTCGGTCGTGCTGCCGCTAGTGTAGCGGTACGGGGCGAGGTCGATTTCGCCGGCGAAGATCGCCCTGGCCGCCGCCGTGATCAGGTCGCGGTTGTGGTTCAGAAGCCAGTCCAGTTCGGCCGGGGTGAAGAGAGCACTCCCCTGACTGGCCGTGATCTGGCCAGTCTTCTTCTTGAAGCCGGCCCGCAAGAGGAGGCCGGCCTTGTCCTGGCCGATCCCCTGGTCAAGCAGGCGCAGCAGTTCGGGGTCGTCCAGGACTAGGCCCTGGTAGCGGTGCTCGAAGCGCTCGTAGTCACCCCAGTTCTTGGTCCGCCCCTTCAGGGAGACCACCGGGTCGTTGAGGTGGAGGTAAAAGGCGCCGGCCAAGGGGTCCGCGCTGTGCTGCTTGAGGGCCGCCAGGTAGGTCACCAGCTGGAGGTCGAGGCCGCTGGCGGCCTTGACCAAGTCAAAGGAGCGGTTGCTCGACTTGTAGTCAATCACCAGCTGGTACTGGCGGTCGGCCACCGGCAAGTGGTCGATCCGGTCGACCCGGCCGCGCAACAGCACCTGGTGGCCATCCCCCAGCGGGTAGGTCAAGGCCGGCCAGGCTCCGCGGCCAAAGGCGCGCTCGGCCGCGGCCGGGCTGGCCCCGCTGACCTGGGCCTGGTTGAAGAGGACCCGGATCATCGTCGCCGCCAGCCGGTCGAGTTGCCCCAGCTGGTAGCGGAGGCGGTGGTAGTCGGGCTGGTCGGGCTCGAGGGCGAAGCGGGTCTGCTGCTGGTGGGCCCAGGTGAGGGCGGCCGTCGTTTCCGCGGTCAGGGCCGCCGGGGAGAGGTCCTTGAGCCCGCGGTCCTTGGTGCGGGTGATGAAGTTGGCCAAAGCATCGTGGTAGAAGGTTCCCGAGTCAGCCGGGGTGATCTCGTACTCCGCCCGCTCCTTGAGCTTGAGCCCGTAGCGGAGGAAGTATTCGTAGGGGTTTTGGTAGTAGGTTTGCAGCTGGGAAACCGAGGCCAAGAGGGTGTTGCGCGCCCCCAGTTCGGCCGGGACCTCGCCGGCTTGCAGGGCCCGCGCCCGGGCCGCCGCCTGCTGCGGGTCGAGCTGGCCAAAGAGCTGGGTGGCCAGGGCCGGCGGCAGGGACTGGGGCTCGTTTTTGTAGTGGTACTCGAGGGTCAGCCGCGGGCCGAGCGCCTGCTCGTTGAGGTAGGTCAAGATCAACCGCCAGCCGCGGGCAAAGGGCTCCTTGTCGTCCTGGCCAATCCGCCGGGCACGGATGAAGCTGGTCCGGGTGGCCGCCGGGGCCGAGACGAAGGGCCTGAGGTCGGCAAAGGCCGCCGCCGGCCGGGCGGTGGCCGGGTAGTTTTCGATTGGCCGCTTGAAGTAGGCGGCCAGGCCGGTCAGGTAGGGGGAAAGGCCGGCCGGGTCGTCCTCGTCGGCCAGCCGCGGGGCCGAGAGGTAGAGCTGGTCGCGGGCGGTCAGCATCGCCAAGTAGTTCAAGAAGGGCTCGTTGGCCACCCGGGAGAGGCCGCTGACCGGCAGGTACTGCCCGGGGGCAAGGCTGGCGCTGAGGGCCTGGCGCTCGTCGTCGGCCAGCAATCCCGGGGCCAGCTTGGTCTCCGGCATCACGTCGTCGGTGGCGCCAATCAGAAAGACCACTTTGCGGTGCTCGGTCTGGGTGATCCCCGATTCCGATACCAGCACCTGGTCGAGGGTCGACGGGATCTGGGAATAGGTCGCCGTCTCGAAGCCGACCAGCAAGAGGTCACGGAAGTTGTGCAGGCTGTAGCCGGCCGCGTCGTCGCCCATCGTCAGGACGTACTCGTCGAGTAACTGGCAGAGGAGCTGCCAGACCTGCTCGGGTTCCTGGGACAGGGAAAGGTCGCCCTGGTCCACCGCCCGCGTCTGCCAGGCGGCCAGCTGGTCCGGCACCCCCTGGTCGACCAGGAAGGTGAAGAGGGCGCCGGCGGCTTCCCGCCCAGTGCTTGCCTGCTTGAGACGGCCAAAGAGCGGGGCCAGCTGGCCCTTGACGTAGTCCTTGACCAGCTTCAGCTGGGCCCGCCGTTCCTCCTCTACTTCCCGGACCTCGGGGCTGACCTGGTCAAGCTTGAGGTTGGGAGTGTAGGTAAAGGGGCGGGTGCCCAGCCAGGTTGGGCCACTCTTGCCGTACTTGAGGGCCCAGTTTTCGGTCAGGGTCAGCGCCCGGCGAAAGTCGGCCGCCGCCACCCCCTTGGGAACCAGCAGGCCGGTCTTTAGGACCTGCATCAGATCGGCCAGCTGGTAGTTGCCCCAGTAGAGCTGGAAGAGGCCGGCGATCAGGGTCACCAGCGGGTGGGTCTTCATCGGCCGGTCGTTATCGTTGAAGACCGGGACCTCGTGGGCGGCAAAGACCGGCGCCAACATCGCCTCGTAGCCATCGAGGTGGCGGGTCAGCACCAGGAAGTCGCGGTAGCGGTAGTCGCCGCTGGCAACCAGCTGGCGGATCGTGGCCGCCACCCGGTTGAGCTCGGCCACCCGGGTCGGGGCGGTGAAGAAGTGGAGGTGGTCCCCGACGGTCGGCGCCGGGTCGGGCGTGGTGAAGTTGCTGGTGGCGGCCAACCAACGCTCAATCCCGGCGAAATCGGCCGGCACCCGCGGGATTGGGGCAAAGGCGTCGGGTTCGACCAGCACCCCCTGGCTGGTGGCGTACTGGAAGAGCCGGTGGTAGATCAGCCCCGGCTGGCAGAAGAGGTCGCTGACCGGCGGCAGGCTGGTCCCCCGCCAGGGCCGGTCGAGCACCAGGCTGACGGTGGTGGCGGCCCCGTTTCTGATCATCGCCTCGACCACCTGCTCCTCCTTGGCGAGGAACTGGGCATTGTAGCGGTCGAGGTAGAAGTGGGTATCGGAAAAGTCCCCCTCATTGAGGGCCTTGACCAAGAGGTCGTAGATCGCCGGCGTCTCCAGCTGGTCGCCGAGCTTGTCGACAAAGGCGGCGTAGAGCTTGAAGAGGACCGCCAGCTTGTCGTCGAAGGCAACCGGCAGGTGGTGGTCCTTGGCCCACTGCTGGCTTTTTTCGCGGATCTGCTGGTAGTCGTCCGGGGCAACGTTGGCGTTGCGAAGCTCGACGAACTGCTTGGTCAGCTCCTGGATGAAGCCGGGGTGCTGGCTTTCCTTGGCAAAGAGGCCCAGCTCGGCCGGCTTAAACTGCTTGATCACCGCCGCCGTCAGCATCGTCAGCCCGGTCGGCGACACCCGCGGGGCGGTAAAGGCCGGCTGATCACGGAGCAGGAACCAGGCCAGGCGGCTAAAGGAGAGCACCTGGACCTGGCTTTGGGCGTAGAGGGCCGTCCCCTGGCGGCGCTTGAGCTGGCTGAGGACGTCGATTTCGCTTGAAAACTTGATGTGGTTGGGCACGAGGTAGAAGAAGCGGTCGGTGGGGTGGGCGGCCAGCTGGGTCGCCAGGTCGTCAACCAGGGCCGCCTGGTGGTCGACCAGGGCCGTACCGAGAATAAACTTGAGCGATGCCATGATTTTTCCTCCGTTGAAGGACACGCAAAATTACTTCTTCATTTTAACACGAACCTTCGTTCCTTTTCTACCCCGCCAATTTGTGAAGGGTGACCTTATTTGGGGTGATTTCACTGCCCCCCTTGCCAAAAGTGGCGATTTATGGTTAAATACTGATTGTTACTTAGTGAACATTATCGGCGGTGCGGGAGGAGCCTCAAATCTCTCTACAAGTGGTAAGCTCTTACCGTTTACTCTCCCCTCCCGGCCGCTTAGTCTGGTGAAAAAAGGTCCCGGTGCGTTTGCGCCGGGGCTTTTTTATATCAAAAACCGGCCGGGATGCTTTCCCGGCCGGTAAATCAAAATGGAATAATTGCTAGAGGATTGGCGACAAGAGCCGCGAGAAGGTTTGCTTGAACTTCAGCCAACCCGACTGGGCGGCGAAGCGCTCCGGGGTCATCACCCGGCTGACCCGGATGTCGTCGATGAAGAGCCGCTCGAGGCGGGCGGTGACGTTGGGGTCGTACATAAAGCAGTTGATTTCGAAGTTGAGCTTGAAGCTGCGGATGTCCATGTTGGCCGAGCCAACCGAGGCCATCTTGCCGTCGACGACCATCGTCTTGGCGTGCAAGAAGCCCTTGGTGTAGAAGTAAATCGTGACCCCCTCGGCAGCCAGCATCCGGGCGTAGTACTGGGTTGCCCGGTACACAAAGACGTGGTCGGGCATGTTAGGAACCATGATCCGGACGTCGACCCCGGAGTGGGCGGCCACCTTGAGGGCGTCGAGGACGCTGTCGTCGGGGATCAGGTAGGGGGTCTGAATCCAGATGTGGTCCTGGGCGGCATTGATCATCCGCAAGTAGCCCAGCTTGATTTCCTCCAGGGGCGAATCGGGCCCGCTGGAAACGATCTGTAGGGCGGTCGTCCCACTCGGCGCCTTGACCTTGGGGAAGTAGGGGGCGTAGTGGTCCACCCGGTGCCCCTGCTCCTTGACCGAGGCGTTCCAGTCGCGGATAAACCGCTGCTGGAGACTGTAGACCCCGGGCCCGGTGATCTTGAGGTGGGTGTCGCGCCAGTGGCCAAACTTCTCGGCCCGGCCGAGGTACTGGTCACCAACGTTGAAGCCGCCGACGTAGCCAATCTTACCGTCGATCACGATGATCTTGCGGTGGTCGCGGTAGTTGAGCCGGAAGTCAAAGAGGTTGCTGCGTGCCAGCAGGAAGGGGGCCGCCGCCCCGCCGTTTTCCCGCAGGGCCTGGTAGAAGCTCGGCTTGACCCCCTGCGAACCCCAGGAGTCGTAGAGGACGCGGACCTCCACCCCGGCGGCCGCCTTTTGTTCGAGGACCGTCCGCAACTGGTTGCCGATCCGGTCGTTGTAAATGGTGTAAAACTCGATGTGGATGCTCTCCTTGGCCGCCGCCACGTCGGCGAGCACCTGGTCGAAGAGGGCGTTCCCCTCGCTGAAGAGCTCGACCGAGTTGTGCTGGCTTAAAAAGGCCTCGTCGATGCTTTGAAAGAGCATCACCGTCCGCTGGTAGGTCCGCATCGTCGGCTCCTCCGGTGGCGGCGTCAGCAAAAAGTACTCCCGCTGGCGGTCAAAGGCGGTCGAGAGCTTTTGCTGGGTTTCCGACTGGATCCGGTCCAACTTGCGTTGCGGCAACTTCCGCCCCAGGAAGGAGTAGAGGATGAAACCGACGATCGGCAAGAGGGTCAGCACCAAGAGCCAGGCCCAGGTGGCCGCGATGTCGCGCCGTTCGCGAAAGACGGTGATCAGGGCGGCGATTTCGTTGAAGATCACCACCAGGAGCAAAATTATTTTGATAATGTTCCACGTGAACAGCATCACGCCGCCTCCCTTCTTAATCTGGTCCCATTTTAGCCCAAATCAGTGGCTTAACCAACCGAATCCGCCTAAAATTAGGACCAACAAGGGAGGAATTTTAATGTTTATACCAATCGAGGCGGTCGGCCAGATCCGCCTCTTCCACTTACTGTTCAAGGAAAAACCCGGCCTGGCGGTTTGCGTCCTGGTTTTGCTGATTGCGATCGCCTGGCACCTGAACTGGCGCCGCCACCACTAAAAGGGAAAGTCGCTCATTTTCCCTAGTAGCCTAACTTTGTTGTTCCTAAATCGCACAGGATTAGCTAGTAATGCCAGCGTCCCTAGTTTGTCTAGCCAACAGTGCATCTCCTTATCCCGGTTGCATCTCCTTCGGTTAGCAACTAAACCGAGGTAACGAAATTCGGTGGGATCACACTAAGGGGGGGTGATGCCCGGCCACAAGCTGTTGCCACGTTGCAAACTGCTGCTGGGGCCGGAGCGGAGCGAATGGGCGGGCCAAGATGGTGAAATTTCACTTGGCGGTTTACCGCCTAGTGAAAGGCCAAGCTTGAAGACCCGGCACGGGGCTCAGCGGTTCGCCATTAGCCAATCGCTCGTCGCAAAGCTCCTCGTTCTTGGATGGCTATCGCATGGAATGTTTCTAAGCCTGAGTGCTCCTTTCAGTCGCTCTCAGACTAAGTAACATTCTCAAATCGTGCCCACCATCGTCACGGTCCCGCCCACTTCGCGGAGCGGAGGCCTCTACACCGCCCGATAAAAAACCGCCCCCAAACGGTGAAATCATCGTTTGGGGGCGGTTTGCGCTAACGGAGCGGAAACTAGGCCTTTTCGATTGCCACTTGGCCGTCCTTCATGACCGCCTTGAGGTGCTTGTCCTCCAGGTGGTCGAGGTAGTAGTCGGTGACGCGGTCGCGTAGCTGTTGTTCAACAACCCGCCGTAGCGGCCGGGCGCCCATCGTTTCGTCGTAGCCCTCGTCGATCAGGAAGGCCTTGACCTCGTCGCTGACGGTCACGTCCATCCCCTTCTTGGCCAGGGTCTCGTTGACGCCGGCGATCAACAGGTCAACGATCTGCTTCAGGTCCTCCTTAGACAGCGCCTTGAATTCGACAATCGCGTTGAAGCGGTTGAGGAATTCCGGCCGGAAGTACGGCGTCAGCTTCTTGATCAGGGCCAGGTGGCCACTAGTCGGCTGGGCGTCGTTGGAGTAGCCGGCGTTGGAGGTGGCGATGATGATCGTGTTCTTGAAGTTGACCACGTTTCCCTGGCCGTCAGTCAAGCGCCCGTCGTCCAGGACCTGCAGGAGGAGGGTAATGACCTGCGGGTCGGCCTTCTCGATTTCGTCGAAGAGGACGATCGAATACGGGTTGCGCCGCACCTTTTCGGTCAGGGTGTTGCCGTTATCGTCGTAGCCGACGTAGCCGGCGGTCGTCCCGATCAACTTGGAAACCGCCGTCCGGTCGGCGTATTCGGACATGTCGAGCCGGATGATGTCGTCCTTGGAGCCGAACATGTCCAGGGCCAGTTGCTTTGCCAGCTCGGTCTTGCCGACCCCGGTTGGGCCCACGAAGAGGAAGGAGCCAATCGGCCGGTTGCCCTCGTCGAAGCCGGCCCGGTTCCGCCGGATTGCCCGGGCGACCGCCTCGACCGCCTGGTTCTGGCCGATTACCTTGCCCTCCAGGCGGCTACTCAGGCCCTTGAGCCGCTCGATGTCGGAGGCCCCCAGCTTGGCCACCGGAATCCCGGTCAGCCGTTCAACCGACTGGGCAACGTCGTTTGGCGTGGCGGTGACCTTATCGGCCGTCGACTGGTCCTTGACCTGCTTCTTCAGGGCGGCAATCTTTTCCTTGGCCGCCTGGGCCGCCTTGAAGTCTTCCTTCTTGACCGCTTCCTCCTGCGCCTTTTCGGTCTGCTTGATCTCCTGCTCGATCGTCTTGGCGTCGGTGGCCGGGTGCTGGGCGGCCAGGTGGGCGGCCGTCATGTCAACCAGGTCGATCGCCTTGTCCGGCAGAGAACGTTGCGGGATGTATTGGACCGAGTAGTCGACCGCCGCCTTGAGCACTTCATCCGGCAAGACGACGTTGTGGTGCTGCTCGTAGAGGGTCCGCAGGCCCTGGAGGATCTTGAAGGTGTCCTCCTTGCTCGGGGCGTTGACGACCACCTGGTTGAACCGCCGGGAGAGGGCGGCGTCCTTCATGATCGTGTTTCGGAACTCGTCCTGGGTGGTGGCCCCGATGACGGTGATCTCGCCCCGCGACAGGGCCGGCTTCAAGATGTCGCTCATCCCCTTGGAGCCGTTGCCGTCACTGGCGTTGCCGGCGCCGATGATCTGGTGGATTTCGTCGAAGAAGAGGATCACATTGCCGGCCTTCTTCACTTCGTCAACCAGCTTTTGGATGTTCTCCTCGAAGCTCCCCCGGTACTGGGTGCCGGCCTCGAGGCTGGAAATGTCGATGCTGATGATCTGCTTGTTCTTGATTGCCGCCGGCACGTCACCGTGAACGATCGCCTGAGCCAGGCCCTCGACGACCGCCGTCTTGCCGACCCCGGCATCCCCAACGAGGACCGGGTTGTTCTTGGTCCGCCGGCTGAGGATTTCGGCCGTTTCCTGGATTTCCTTGTTGCGGCCGATCACCGGGTCGAGCTTGCCGGCCTTGGCCTCGGCGGTCAGGTTGCGGCCGAGCTTGGCCAGGATGCCGGCCGGCTGCTTTTGCGACCGGGATTGGGCCGGGGCCGCCGGCGTTCCCGGCAGCTGCCCGGTCTGGCGGAATTGAGCGTACTCTTCGGGGGTCACTTCGCGGCCGTTGATCAAGTAGCGGCGTTCGGAGTTGAGTCCGCCCATGTTGCCCATCAGTTGGTTAAAAAGATCATCCATGTTGCTGTTAAATGGATCTACTGGAATTTGTGCCATCAGTAAACCTCCCCTTTCAATCCCCGGCTGAGCCGTGGTAATTTTTCAAATTGCTTGCCCGGAACAAGGAAGGAGCCCAAAGATGATTCTTCGCGCTCCCCCGTCCGGCTATTCTACTCGTCGTCTTGGAGGTAGTGCTCCTCAAGGTCGCGGAGCACTTCCCACATTGCCCGGTGCTGCGCCCGGGAAAGGGCATCGAGGTCCCTGAGGTTCAATGAGGTGGCCATGCTCTGCTGCTTATTAAACGACTTGTGTAAAGTGGTGTAGCCGTAGCCGGAGCTCTTGGCGACCTGGTAAATCGTCAGGTGATTGGCGTCCAGGTAAGCCTTGATGTCGATCCGCATCGTGCTCACTTCCTTTACGCTTCTTAGTATACCATATTTGTGTTATAGCACAAGTGTGAACTACGAAAAATTTGCCTTTTTTTGACCAAAGCGGCCAGCCGGGATTTCCCGGCCCCGCCCCCGGCCAAGCGCCGGCCTTCCTGCTTGACTTTGATGAGTAGTTAATTAAAATAATGAGCAATCAATTAATCTGAGGTGTGCAAAATGATCTCCCAATGTTCTTTCCACGGTAATAGCGCTTTTTATGCCTACTGGTTTTTCGCCTAATCACCCGAAATCCAGTAGCGCTTTTGCATTGGCTTTCGGGACTTACCACCGGGAAGCCGACCAAGATGGTTAATTGTTACCCTCTAAAAGTCTTCCCGGGGGCTGCGAACGGCAGCCACCGGGATTTTTGTTTTTTTGCCCGCCACCACGCCCAATCAGTGGTACACTAGGGGTTTTCAATCTAGGAGGAGGAAAAAATTATGCCAGAAATGAATCCAGCTCTTGCCAACCAGTTCAACACCACCCTCGAAAAGGTCAAGCCCACCAGCATCCTGACCTTCGACCGCAAAGTCAGCGCCATCCCCGGAATTGTTAAGCTGACGGTCGGCGAACCCGACTTCGCGGTGCCCGAGGTTGGCAAGCAGGCCGCCATCGCCGCGATTGAAAACGACGACTCCCACTACGCCCCGGGGACCGGCTCGCAGGCCCTCCGTCAGGCAATTAGCCACTTCATGGCCGACCGCTACCAGCTCGACTACGACCCGAACAGCGAAATTGCGGTCACGATCGGGGCCACCGAGGCGATCTTCACCTCGCTCTTCTCCTTGATCAACCCCGGCGACGAGGTACTGATCCCGACGCCGACCTTCCCGCTCTACGCCACCGTGGCGACGATGGTCGGTGGGGTGCCGGTTTCGGTTGAGCTGCCGGCCCCGGACTTCGTCTTGACCCCGGACCTGCTCAAGCAGGCCCTGGCGGACCACCCAAAGGCCAAGGCCCTGGTCCTCAACTACCCGGGTAACCCGACCGGGACCACCTACACCGCCGACCAACTGAAGGCCCTGGCGGCGGTCCTGAAGGAAACCAAGCTGGTGGTGATCGCCGACGAAATCTACTCCGAGCTGACCTACGGGGTAAAGCACGTCTCCCTGGCCAGCTTCCTGCCGGGGCAGACCCTGATCCTAAACGGGGCCTCCAAGTCCGGTGCGATGACCGGCTACCGGATCGGCTTCATCGCCGGCCCGGCCGCCCTGATGAAGAAGCTGATCATGGTCCACTCGATCTTGATCACCGCCCCATCCGACCCGGCAATGGCCGCCGCCGTGCCGCTCTTTGGTAGTGAAGCCGGCAAGCAGGCCACCGAGGAAATGCGCCAGGCCTACCAGGAACGGCGCGACTTCTTGACCGCCGCCTTCACCAGGCTCGGCTTTGAGGTCGCCAGCCCGGCCGGGGCCTTTTACCTCTTCGTCAAGCTGCCGGCCAGCCAGGGAACCGACGACGTGGCCTTTGCCACCAAGGCGGCCGAAGAGGCGGCCGTGGCGATGGTGCCGGGGAGCTTCTTCGGGGCCGGCGGGGCCGGCTACCTGCGCCTCTCCTACGCCACCAGCATGGACAAGCTCCACCTGGCCGTTGACCGCCTGGAAAAGTTCTTAAAGGAGGCCTAGTTATGACCAAGATCCTCATGACCAGCGTCCGCCCCGACGAGCAGGCCGCCATTAGGGCCGCCGAAGCCCGCCTCGGGGTGGAGATCGTTACCAGCCCTGAGTTGATCAAGGACGCCCTGCCCCTCCTCGATGAGGTGGACGGGGTGGTAATCCAGGAACGGGGGGCCGTGCCGGCCGCGGTCTACCCGGCCCTCAAGACGGCGGGGATCCGCCAGCTGACCACCCGGACGGCCGGCTACGACATGATCGACCTGGCCGCCGCCCGCGAAAACGGCCTGACCGTCACCAACGTCCCGGCCTACTCGCCGCGGAGCGTGGCCGAGTTTGCCCTGATGCAAACCTTCCGCCTGCTCCGCCACACCGCCCAGTTTGACCACCGGGTGGCGCAAAGCGACTTCCGCTGGACCCCCGACCTGCAGGCCAAGGAAATCCACTCGGCCACGGTCGGCATCATCGGCGTCGGCCGGATCGGTGGCACCCTGGCCCAGCTCCTCCACGCCCTCGGCGCCCGGGTGCTCGGCTTCGACCGCGCCCCGCGGACCGACCTGGCCGGGGTGGTCGAGTTCACCGACAAGCAGACCCTGCTGAAGGAAAGCGATGTCGTTTCCCTCCACGTTGACCTCAATCCCTCCTCGGTCGGCCTCCTCGACGCGGCCGACTTCGCCCTGATGAAGCCGACCGCCGGTCTGGTCAACGCCAGCCGCGGCCCGGTCGTCAACACGGATGCCCTGATCGCCGCCCTGAAGGCGGGCCAGCTCGCCGGGGCAGCCCTCGACACGGTGGAGGGGGAGGCAGCGGTCTTCAACCAGGACCACCGCCAGGATCAGCTGGCCGCCAGCCCGCAGATCAAGGAACTGGCGGCGATGGAGCAGGTGATCATCACCCCCCACATCGCCTTCTTCACCAACATCGCCGTCCAGAACATGGTCGACATCGCCCTCGACGACGTCTGTGCCATCCTGCAGGGGCAGGCGCCGAAGAACGCGGTGAAGTAATTCCCTATTTAAGAAGAAAAAAAGTGGCGCCAGGCGCCCGGAAAAACTCCGGGGCCCGGCGCCACTTTTTTATCCTGCCCGGTCCCTACTCGCCGGCGGTCAGCTTGATGCCGACGATCGCCACCAGCAGGAGGACGACGAAGAAGGCCGTCGCCGGCGACAGGCGGTTGCCAAAGAAGAGGACGCCGACGATGATCGCGCCGACGGCCCCAATCCCGGTCCAGATCGGGTAGGCCAGGCTCAACGGCAGGTCGCGCATCGCCAGGGCCAGTCCCAGAAAGGAGGCAGTCAAGCCGGCGATCGTCAACAGGGTGTAGGGCAGGTGGGTGAAGCCGTTGCTGAGCTTCATCGTCGTTGACCAGGCCACCTCCAGCAGCCCGGCGCCAATCAAGTAAATCCATGCCATCAAAAATTCCTCCTTCTCACGCAAAAAAGGCCCCGGGCGCTTCTTCTGTGACCTAACGAAGCACCCAACGGCCTTTCCCGGTGGAAAATCTTTTATCTGTTTTGATTATAGCAAATGGCGGGCCCGTTCGTCACGTGCTAAAAAAGGAAGGGCCCCGGTGAGCCCTTCCTTTTTTGAAATTTGCCACTGATTAGTAGATCCCGTCGTAGGCCTTTTGGTAGAGGGCGATGATTTCTTCCTTGGTCCCCTTCCGCGGGTTGGAGAAGGCGTTGCCGTCCTTGAGGGCGTTTTCGGCCATCAATTCGAAGTCTTCCGGCTTGGCACCGATTTCCTTGATCGAAGCCGGGATGCCAACGGCCTTGCACATTTCACGCATCCCTTCGATCGCCTTGCGGCCGGCCTCGAAGGTCGTCAGCCCGGTGGTGTCGTAGCCCATTACCTTGGCCAGTTCGGCGAAGCGGTCTGGGCAGGCGATCAGGTTGTATTCTTCAACCGTCGTCAACAGCAGGGCACAGCAGACCCCGTGCGGAGCGTCGTATTGACCACCCAGTTGGTGAGCCATGGCGTGAACGTACCCGAGGTTGGCGTTGTTGAAGGCCATCCCGGCCAGCATTTCGGCTTCCACCATCTTGGTCCGCGCCTCAACGTTTTGCCCGTTGGCAACCGCCTTTGGCAGGGCGTCTTGGATCAGGTGGATGGCCTCAACACATTGGCTGTCGGTGATCGGGTTGTGGTCAACCGAAACGTACGGTTCGATTGCTTGGACGAAGGCGTCCATCCCGGTAGCCGCGGTGATCGATTGCGGGATCCCCAGCATCAGCATCGGGTCGTTGAAGGAAACCAGCGGAATGTTGCGCCAGGAAACGACCACGAACTTGAGGTGGGTTTCTTCGTTGCTGATCACGGCGTGGCGGGTCAGTTCGGACCCGGTCCCGGCCGTCGTATTGACCGCCATCAGCGGCGGCAGCGGGTTTTCGAGGGTTTCGATCCCGGCCAGCTTGGTGATGTCGTCACCGTTGGTCAGGATGATCCCGATCCCCTTCCCGCAGTCGTGGGCCGAGCCCCCACCGACGGTGATGATCGAGTCGCAGCCTTCGTCGAGGTAGATCTTCTTGCCGGCCTTGATGTTGCGAATCTTCGGGTTCGGTTCAACCCCGTCGTAAATGGCGTAGTCGACGCCGGCCTTCTTGAGTGAGGCCAGGGTTTGTTCAACCGGGCCGTTTTCGATCTTGGCCAGGCTGGCTTGGGTAACCACCAGCACCTTCTTCATGTTGAGCATCTTGGCCCGGTCCCCGATTTTGGCGATCACGCCGGGGCCGAAGAAGTTCACGCTAGGCATTAAGAAATCAAATTGACGATCCATAATTATACCCTCCATCTTTAGAAAACGATTACATTAATAATTATGTGACGGGGGGCACAAAAAGACAAGCCGTTTCCCGTAGTAAATTTTCGCCAACCGGGTCCGCCCTTGGCGCCCAAGGGTTGGGTTAATTGAACTAATTTCGTTAATTTGTTCATTAAATCCCCATGCCGGCGATCCGTTTCGCCAGGGTACGCCGTGTTTGGTCGTTAATTTCCGCCCGGTGGGCCTACTTGTGGTAGGGAAGGCCGTTGATGATCGTGAAGGCCCGGTAGACCTGTTCGCTGAGGACGACCCGCATCAGCTGGTGGGGAAGGGTGAAGCGGCCAAAGGAAATCTGCTGGTCAGCCCGCTTGATCACCGCCGGGCTGAGGCCGAGCGAACCACCGATCACGAAGGTCAGGTCGCTCTTGCCGTAGGTGGCCAGCTGGTTGATCTCCTTGGCAAACTCCTCGGAGCTGCGTTCCTTGCCCTTGATGGCGAGGGCGAAGACGTAGTCGCGGTCCTTGATCTTTTGCAGGATCCGCTCCCCTTCCTTTTCCATCACCGCCGCCATCTCGGCCTCGCTCAGCTTCTCGGGGGCCTTTTCGTCGGGCACCTCGACCACCTCGAACTTGCAGTAGCGGCCGAGCCGCTTGGCGTACTCGGCGATCGCCGCCCGGTAGAACTTTTCCTTGATTTTCCCCACGCCAATGATCTTGATGTTCATAACTTTCTTCCTTTCCACAGGTTATCCACAGCTTTCCCCAGTCAACGGTGGACAAAGCCGAATCTTTTCGCCTGGGAACCCTTCCAAGCTTTGTTTCTCCCCAGCGGTTATCCACAATTGTCCACAGCAACAGTCGTTCGCTCCGGCGCCAGGTAAAACCCGCCAGACCGGGATTTGTGGCGACCATTTTCCCAACCTCGCCACTTATCCACCGTCCAATTCGTTGCTTGTGGATAAACTTTTCCGCAGCCAAAATCTTATTTTACCGCCCTTCCTCGCCCTGTGGATAAGTCCGGGGATTAGTTCTCCACAGTTTTCCCCAATCCCGGGGAAGTGGTTCACAAAAAGGGGCGGGCAAAGGATCGTTTTCGCGCCCCATGCCGCCCCTTTGTTCCTATTCACTTAAGGTTGCGCTGACGGTCTTCTTTTCGCCCGACCGGTAGTAGGTGATGGTGATCTTGTCGCCGCTCGAGTGCTTGTAGAGCTGGGTCTTGAGGCTGCCGATGTTCTTGACCGCCTTGCCGTCGATCGCGGTGATCACGTCGTACTGCTCCAGCCCGGCCGTGGCCGCCACGCCGCCGCTGGTGGTCTTGATTACCACGACCCCCTTGGTGACCGAGGACGGCAGGTTGAGGACCGAGGACTGCTGGCTAGCGCTGACCTGGCTGAGGTTGACCGCGCTGATCCCCAGCGACGGCCGCGAGATCTTGCCGTTCTTGACCAGCTGGTTGATCACCGAAACCACCTCGTTGCTTGGGATCGAGAAGCCGATCCCCTCGACGCTGGTCCCCGAGCCGTCGGAGGAGAGCTTCATCGAGTTGATCCCGATCACCTGGCCGGCCATGTTGACCAGCGGCCCCCCGGAGTTCCCTGAGTTGATCGCGGCATCGGTTTGGATGACCGTCGTTGCCACCGAATCGCTGGAGGCCTTCACCTTCCGCTTGGTGGCCGAGATGATCCCCTTGGTGACGGTGTTGGCGTAGTCGGTCCCCATTGGCGAACCGATGGCCAACACGTCCTGGCCGGCCTTGACCTTGCTGGAGTCACCGAAGGAGGCCACCGTCGTCACGTTGTTAGCGTTGATCTTGAGCACCGCCAGGTCGGTGGTGCTGTCCTTGCCGACCAGGGTTGCCTCGACCTTCTTGCCGGTGCTCAGCATGACCTTGATCTTCTTGGCCCCGGAAACGACGTGGTTGTTGGTGACGATGTAGGCGGCGTTGCCGCTCTTCTTGTAGATCACCCCGGACCCCTCGCTGGCCTTGGTCAGGCTACCGGAGGAGCTGGTCGACGAGCTGCCGTTGATCAGGTCGGACAGGCTGGTCGAACTCGACGATTCCTCGTAGGTGATGACCGAAACGACGGCGTTCTTCACCTTCTGGGCCGCCCGGGTCGCCCGGGTGCTGCCGGTGGCGTTGTTCTTCTTGACGTTGGTGCCGCCGGACTTGTTTGAACCGGACGGGGCCTTGACGCTGGCGTTTTCTTGCCAGTTTTGCCAGAGCTGGGCGGCGCCGAGGCTGACTCCCCCGCCAATCAGGCCGGCCACCAACCCGACCCCGGCGACCTTGAGCCAAAAGCGATTGATTTTCATGATTCCGCATTCCCCCATTATATCTGCTTACCCTAAGGATCCATTACCAGCCGGGGAAAGGCAAGTGAAATTAACAACTTGCCGCCATCCCCTAGAGGCTGAAGAGCGGGCTGGCCGCGTCCTGGTCGGTATCCTTGAGGGCGAAGTCGTGGTCGACGCCGAAGTCCTTGGCCTCAAGCAGGGAGGCCACCGTCAAGTGGGCCAGCGCCTTGGTGTTGTTTTCGTGGCTGCGGTGGCCCAAAAAGACCGCCTTGGTCCGCCGACCGATCACGTCCATCAGGGCGGTGGCACCATCCTCGTTGGAGAGGTGGCCCTCCGTGCCGAGGATCCGCTGCTTGAGCGGCCAGGAGTAGCGCTGGCCGGCCATCAGCATTTCCGGATCGTGGTTGCACTCCATCACGTAGGCGTCGGCGTTCTTGATCGTCCCGGCCACCCGGTCGGACACGTAGCCGGTGTCGGTCAGGATGCAGAAGGCCTGCTGGTCGTGGTGCACCTGGTAGAACTGGGGCTCGGCGGCGTCGTGGGAAACGGCGAAGCTCTCCACCTGGAGGTCGCCAAAGTCCTTGACCGCCCCCGGGGCCAGCACCTCCTTTTGCGCCAGCGGCACCTTGCCGATCTTGTCGGCCATTGCCTCCCAGGTGCCGGCGTTGGCGTAGATCGTCATCCCGTAGCGGCGGGCCAGGACCCCCACCCCGTGGATGTGGTCGGAGTGCTCGTGGGTGACGAAGATCGCCTCGACGTCCTTTAAGGAGCGGTCGATCGTTGCCATCCGCTGCTCCAGTTGCTTGCCGCTGAGACCGGCGTCGATCAGGATCCGGTGGCCGGCCGTTTCCAGGTAGGTGGCGTTGCCGCGGCTGCCGCTGGCCAAAATGCTGTACCGCAATGAATCATTGCTGTCCATTCCTTGCTTCTTCCTTTCCCTATTCCTTAACAATCGTTCCCTTGAAGGCGTTGATCCGCAGGGTTTGCTTGCTGGTTGAACTCGAATTCTTCACCCGCGCCACCCAGGTTGGCACGTAGACGTCCTGGTCCCCCTGGCTGGTCAGGCGGGCGTAGCCAAGGGTGACCGCCTTGACGGTCGTGTTGGCCGACAGCTGGTTGTTCTTGTACAAGAGGCCGACCACCGCCAGCTGGCTGAGGGTCTGCTGGCGGGCGCGGAGGCGCTTGACCGCGGTCAGGTGGCCCTGGGTGAAGCCGGTCGCCGCCCCGTGCTTGTTGAGGCGGATGCGCAGTTCCCCCTGGTCGCCGATGACCGGCCGGCCGGCCAGCTGCTGGGCGTAAACCAGGGTGGTCTTGCTCGACCGGCGAGCCTGGTAGCGGTAGGCGCCGCCGTACTTGAGCCGGTGGTGGCGGGTCAGGTAGGCCAGCACCTCAGTTGGGGTGCGACTGCCGAGGCGAACCGGGTGCTGATAGGTCGCCACCGTCAGCTCCCCGCTGGTGCGGGCCACCACCCCACGGAGGGCGGTGGTCTTGGCCGTCAGCTGGCCGTCCTGCTTGGCCGATAGGTAGTAGCCGCTCTGGCGGCGCTGGCTGAGGGCCGGAACGGTAATCGAATCGTTCTTCAGTTCCTTTAAGAGGGCGGTTTGCTCGTCGTCAGTCGACTTGGCGGTGGTGTAGTTGGTGCCCCACAGGTAGCTCCCCAATAGCACCAGGTCCAAGAGGACAAAGGCGATGATGAAGATCAGCCGGATTCGTTTGAAATTCACCCTAGTGGCCCCCTTCCTTGATCAAATCGCTGACCGCCACCCACTCGCCGGCGTACTTAACGTAGTAGGCCGGGGTCAGGGTCACCGTACCGTGGGTGGTCTTCTTCCAGCGGTAGCCCACCCGCAGGCCGCGAACCCCCTTCAGCTTGCCGGCCGCCTGGAGGTCGTTGAAGACCACCGTTGACGACTGGAGGCGAACGCTCCCCTTACTGGTCGGCATTGGGTTCTGGAGGTAGTAGCGCGAGAAGGCCATGCTCTCGACCCCGCTCTTGCTCTCCTTGATCCGAACGGTGCCGTAGTTGTTGTCGTTGAAGACGGCAAAGCCCTCCACGTAGGTCCGGTAGGTCTCCTGCTGCTGGCGGCGGTTGGCGGCGTCAAAGTAGACCCCTTCCTGGGGGAAGTTGGTCTGGCTCAACCGGCGGTAGAAGTGGCGGTCGCTGGCCTGCAAAGACCCCGTCCAGGCCTGCTTGAGGTAGTTCTCAAAGGTCAGCGTCCCCTTTTGCTGGTCGTAAACCAGCCGGCGGTCGTCGCCGTTGTGGTAAATCAGCTGGTTGCCCTCCTGGCGGGTGGCCAGGCTGGAGTTCTTGGTGGCGTTCATCAACTTCTGGGCCACGGTTTCCACGTTCAGGCTCCCCACCTTGGCCGCGTAGGTGGCCAACTTGAAGGAGTGGGGGAAGGTCATCAGAATCCGGTTGTTAATCTGCTTGAAGTCGACCGGGATCTTCTTGCCCCCCTTCAGCGCGGCCGTCAACCGGCTGGAAAGGGCCTTGGAGAGGGTGTAGCGGTACACCACCTCGCCCTGGTCGCGCAGGAGGTAGACCTTGTTGGACCCGTCCAGCGGCAGGACCAGGTGGTCAACCAAGCGCAGCTGGTCGGTGGCCAGGTGCTGGCCGAAGCTGGTGTTGAAGCTGGTAATCGTCACCGCGCTCGGGTAGGACAAGAGGAGCGACTTCGGCTGGCGGAGGTAGTTGCGGTACTGGCTAAGGTTGCCGTGGCTAACCTGGCGACCGCTCTTCAGGGTCCGCTTGCTGAGGGTCTCCTTGGCGGTCAGGGCAACGTTTTGCGGCTGGCCCACCAGCAGGTACTGTTCGCGCTCGGCCCCGGTCTTAACCGCCGTCAGCGGCAGGTAAACGTCGGCCAGGCTCTGCAGGCTGGTGGTGCTGGTCTTGGTGACGCGGGCCTCGCTGGTGTGCTCGTAGCGGTAGGGCTTGATCCACACCAGGCTGGAGAGGAAGAGGCTGATCAAAATCGCCACCGTCAGCAGGCCAATGCTCAGGTTAGTCCGCCACTTCTTGCTCATCGGTCCAGTCATCCCCCTCGTATGGTACGTATGGCAAGGAAATGTAGAAGGTCGAGCCCTTCCCCTCAACGCTATCTACCCAGATTTGGCCCCCTAAGAGGTTAACAACCTCCTTGGAAATTGCCAGGCCAAGCCCGGTCCCCCCCTGCTTGCGCGACCGCGCCTTGTCCACCCGGAAGAAGCGGTCGAAAATGTGCGACAGGTCCTTGCGCGGAATCCCCAACCCCTGGTCGGAGATGCTCAAGATCACGTGGTTGTGGGTCTCGAGCAGGCGGGCGGTGATCACGCCGCCGTCCGGCGAGTACTTGATCGCGTTGTTGACGATGTTGTCGATCACCTGGGTGAACTTGTCGGGATCGATTTCCACCCAGAGGTCCTTGGTGGTCAGGTGGCGCTCGATCGAGTACTTCTTCTTGGCCGGGTCGGCGGCCTCCTTCTTGATGATCATGTCGAAGCGGTCAAGGATGTAGTTGAAGAGTTCGTTGATGTTGACGTACTCGAGGTTGACCTTGACCGTCCCCGAGTCCATCCGCGACAGGCTCAGCAGGTCGTTGATCATCCGGATCATCCGCTCGGTCTCGTCCTCAACCACCTTCAAGAACTGCGGCGCCACCTCCGGGTTTTGCCAGGCCCCGTCGGCCAGGGCCTCCACGTAGGACTTGACACTGGTCAGCGGGGTCCGCAGTTCGTGGGAGACGTTGGAAACAAACTGCTTTTGCTCCCGCTCCTCCTTTTGCTGGCTAGTGACGTCGTGGAGGACGCAGACCAGCCCGGTCACGAAGCCCGACTCCTGCTGGATCGGCGAGAAGGAGACGCTCAAGATCGGTGCGCTCTCGTCCTCCTGGTCGTCGAGGATCACGTGGTCGAGCTCGTTGTCGACCAGCTGGCGGATGGTGTACTTGCGCCGCAGGCCGAGGACGTCGAGGATCGAGCGGTTGAGGATGTCACCCTCCTTTTCGACCCCCAGCAACTGGAGGGCGGTGCTGTTGACGGTCACCAAGTTACCACGGCGGTCGGTGGCCAGCACCCCGTCGGACATGTGGGAGAGGACGCTGTTGAGCCGGCGTTGCTCGGCCTCGGACAGTTCCTGGCTCTCCTCGATCCGCACCGAGAGGTTGTTAACCGCCCCGGCCAGCTGGCCGAGTTCGTCGTTGCCCAGCACCTCCAGGCGGCCGCTGTAGTCCCCGCGGGCAATTTGGAGGGTCTTCTTGCGCATTTCCTCGATTGGCCGGGTAATTTCCCGGGAAATTAGGATCGCCAGGCCGAGGCCGAAGCCGATCGTGATCAAAGCCGAGGCGAAGTAGATCAGGGAAATGTTGTTGATGTTGGTGTAAACCGCCTCGAGGTTGGCCTTCATGTAGACGGCGCCGACGACGTCATTCGGGTTAGACAAGCTGACCAGTGGGACGACGTTGACGTAGTAGCGGGCGCGGGTGCCGTTGTCGTAGAGGTTCTCGGTGTGGGCCCGGTTGCCGGCGAGGGTGGCCTTGACCAGCTTGTCGCTACTCTTTTGGCCGACGCTGCTCTGGGTGCTGGTCAGGCTGGTCCCGCGGATGACGGCGTTGCTGTCGATCACCCGGATCTCGCTGATCGTGTTGTTGTTGATCGAGGAGAGGATCTTCTTGATCTGCTTATCGGCCTTGTCGGTGTTGGTCTTGGTCAACTGGGTGGCCAGCGAGGTGTTGACGTAGGTTGGCAACTCCACCTGTTGCTTGAAGGTTGCCATGTTTTGCCGCTCCAATTGACGCACAAAAACCGCCCCAACGACTTCGAGCGTCAGCATCAGCATCAGCGCAAAGACGAGGGCGATTTTGAACTTGATGGATTGATAAAATTTAATCTTGGTATTCACGCATCAGGCCCCTATTCCTGATTCGGGTTGGCCAGGTAGTAGCCGACCCCGCGCCGGGTCACTAGCCATTCGGGGTGACTCGGGTTATCTTCGATCTTTTCCCGCAGCCGGCGCACGGTCACGTCGACCGTCCGGACGTCACCAAAGTAGTCGTAGCCCCAGACCGTTTGCAAGAGGTGCTCGCGGTTGATCACCTGGCCGAGGTGGCGGGCCAGGTAGTGGAGGAGCTCAAATTCACGGTGGGTCAGGTTGATGTTCTCGCCGCGCTTGGTGACCGTGTAGGCGTCGGAGTGGATCGTTAAGTCGCCCACCTTGATGTCGGCCTTGCGGTTGTCGGCCGCCGTTGCCGCCACGTCCTGCCGGCGGAGGTTGGCCTTGACCCGGGCCACCAGTTCGCGGTTGGAGAAGGGCTTGGTAACGTAGTCGTCGGCCCCCAGTTCGAGGCCGAGGACCTTGTCCAGTTCGGAGTCCTTGGCGGTCACCATGATGATCGGGATGTTGTGCTTGGCGCGAACCCGCTTGGTGACCTCCAGCCCGTCGACCTTTGGCAACATCAAATCGAGGATGATCAGGTCCGGCGAGTCGGCCTCCACCTTTTCGAGGGCCTCTTCGCCGTCGAAGGCCACGACCACCTCGTAGCCTTCCTTTTCGAGGTTGAACTTAATGATGTCAGAGATTGGTTTTTCGTCGTCAACGACTAATACTTTCTTTGCCATTGGATTTTCACCTTCAGTTTTACTCTTCGGTGCGCATGCTTTTGCGGCCCCCAAGCGGGCACCGGGCGCTTGAAGGAATTGTGCTTAACCATTACTAACCAATTATACCACAGGCGCCCCTCCTCCTTTACGCCAGCGCCCCGCGGAGAAAATTCGCTTTTTTTGAAATTTCTCCTTGCACTGGCCGGGGGTTCTTGATATTATATTACTTGTCGGTACGACATGGGCAGTTAGCTCAGCTGGCAGAGCAACGGACTCTTAATCCGTGGGTCCAGGGTTCGATCCCCTGACTGCCCATCAGAGGTTTACGCAGGCGCGAGGTTATCTCGCGCCTGCTTTTTTGTTTTACCAAGGGAGGATTTTCAAATGTCGCTTACCTGGATCATCATTACCGTCATGCTCTTGGTCGGCCTGGTTACCAGCCGCCGGCGCCACGAACGCTTTGCCTTCCTGGCGGCCTTCATCCTGCTGGGCCTGATGGTGCTGGTCGCCACTTTGGTGATCCTTTTGACCCTGGTGCTGGCCTACGCCTTTAGCGACTCGGTCCCCCAGCTGGCGATGGGGTCGATCTTCGTCCTCTACGGCCTGCTGATGATCATCGCCGGGATCGTGCTCTACTTTTTCCTCCGCCTTTTGCACCACTGGTGGAAGTTCTCCGCCACCACCCTCACCCTGATCGAGTACTACATCCAGTGGTCGCTGATCTACGCCACCATTTACCAGATCGTCTTTGACAACCTGCTCAAGTCGCTGGAGATCGTCAAGAACGTCTCCCAGCTGGTGACGATTAGCTCCAACATCATCCTGGTGGCGGTCCTCTCCGCCTTCATCGCCTCCTGGATCGCGGTGATCCTCTTCAAGTTTAACCAGGAACAAATTTAACTTTTTTCAAATTAGGGCTTGCGCGCCCCGCCAGTTCTTGATATTATAATAGTCGTTGTTAAGACATGGGCAGTTAGCTCAGCTGGCAGAGCAACGGACTCTTAATCCGTGGGTCCAGGGTTCGATCCCCTGACTGCCCATCATGCGCCACCGGGAAGCCGGTGGTTTTTTATTGCCCCTTCGTGAAACCGCTTTCTAAACTGTGTTATCATTGAAGGAACCACTAGCGGGAAGGTGAAAACCATGGGAAAACAAGTAAAACTAGATGACGTCGCCAAGCTCGCCGGGGTCTCGAAGAATACGGCCTCCCGGGTGCTGAACCACCGCGGCTACCTGAGCCAAAAAACGATCGACAAGGTCCACGCCGCGATGGCCGAGCTCAACTACCGGCCCAACGTGATCGCCCGCCAGCTCTACCGCCAGCGGACCGGCCTGGTCGGCCTGGTCTTTCCGACCGTCAACAACCCCTTCTTTGCCGAGCTGGAGGCGGCCCTGGAGCGGGAACTCTTTGACCGCGGCATCCGGGCGGTGATGGGCAACAGCGAAAATAACCCCCAAAAGGAGGAACAGTACCTCCAGCTCCTCTACGACCGCCAGATTGACGGCCTGATCGTCGGCGCCCACAACGCCGATTTGACCAGCTACCACGCCACCAAGTTGCCAATTGTTTCGATTGAACGGATCGTCTCCAACCAGGTTCCGGTGGTCGCCGCCGATAACTACACCGGGGGGCAGGTGGCCACCGAACGCCTGCTGGCCGCCGGTTGCAAGCACATCATCCACACCAACTATCCCCAGGACCTGCCGTCGCCAAACCTCGACCGTAAGGCGGCCTACGAGGACGTCCTCACCCAGGCCGGGCTGACGCCGCTGACCTACCCAATCCCCTTTGACGAACCGGAGAGCGCCAAGCTGGAACGGATCCGCCAGATCTTCGTTGACCACCCCGAGGTCGACGGGATTTTCGCCGATAACGACACCAACGCCCGCCTCGCAATCAGCGCCGCCACCGAAATCGGCCGCCACTGTCCGGAGGACCTCAAGGTGGTGGGCTTTGACGGGGCGGCGATCACTCGCCTCCTCTGCCCGGAACTGACCACCATCCGCCAGGACATCCCGACGATGGCCCGGGTGGCGGTCGATCTGCTGGCCGACCGGATCGCCGGCAAGCCGGTTGCCCCCACCACTACCGTCCCGGTGAAGCTGGTCGCCGGGACAACGGCCTAACCACTAACCATCACTGCCCCCGGTCGTCCCCCGCGCGACCGGGGGCTTTTTTTCGTTCCCAGTTCAAAGAAAGCGCTTGCTAACTTTGGATAATTAAGCCCGCCTCGCTCCTACGCCGCCACCATTTCTCCCCGGGTCGGTGGCAGGAAAAGTTTGTGCACCCTTAAGATTGTGGTGACCGGTTGAAATGATTTCCTTGCTTTCTTAAGCCCCCACCGGCGACCGGTGGGGGCTTAGTCTCACGAATATAATTTTTTCGTTAGCAATCGAGCGTCATTGAGATTGCCTATTTCAACCGGTTGAAACCGCTTAACTCCCGCGTTATTATAATGGCGCAAGGTTGAGTAAGCGGTTACAAAGTAACTAGGAGCCCGAAAATGGAGCTGGACTTACCAGCAACCGTCCTCACTTTGCCCCAAATCCGGATTAATTTATTACTAACTTCTAAGTAACACATTCGAGGCGAAGACAATGGCATTCAACAAGAGTTTAGCGGGGTACTTCGATGACCTCGCCCACGTCGGTATTCCAACCGACGACCTGGAAAAGACCCGCAAGTTCTGGGCCGACCTTGGCTTCAAGCAACTCGGCCGCTTTGACACCGACGACCAGGGGCACGAGGTCATCTTCATGCAGTATGGCCACCTGACCCTGGAGATTTGGAACAGCGACGGCGCCGTTCACAAGACCGGGGCAATCAACCACCTGTCCCTCAACGTCGCCGACGCCGACGGGGCCTTCAAGGCCGCCAAGGCTGCCGGGTACCAACTGAAGGAAAGCGAGGTCCAGCACCTCGACTTCTGGCAACACGGGATCAAGTACTTCAACATCGTGGGCCCGAACGACGAAACGATCGAGTTCTGTGAAATCGTCAAGGATTAATAAAAGGAAAAAGGAGATCACATCATGAAAGCATTAGTTATGACTGCCGTTAAGAAGCTCGAAGTTAAGGACGACTACGCCACCCCGGAAATCAAGCCGGATGAACTCTTGATTCACACCGCCTGGGCCGGAATTTGTGGGACCGACAAAGCCCTCTACAACGGCCTGCCGGGCTCAGCCGACGCCGTTCCGCCGATTGTCCTCGGCCACGAAAACTCCGGGGTCGTTGCCAAGGTCGGCGCCAACGTTGAGGGCTTCAAGGTTGGCGACCGGGTTTCCGTTGACCCGAACATCCACTGCCACAAGTGCTACTACTGCCGGACGTCGCGGCCGGAACTGTGTGAACACCTCGACGCGGTTGGCGTTACCCGGGACGGGGGCTTTGCCGACTACTTCACTGCCCCGGCCGAAGTCGTTTACCACGTGCCAGACAACGTTTCCCTGGAAGCGGCCGCGGTGATCGAACCAATCTCCTGCGCAATGCACGGGGTTGACCTCCTCGAAACTCACCCTTACCAAAACGCCCTGATCATCGGCGACGGCTTCGAAGGCCAACTGATCGCCCAAATCCTCAAGGCCCGGGGGGTTCGCGAAGTCACCTTGGCCGGGACCGTTGACGAGAAGCTGGAAAACAACAAGAAGCACTTTGGCTTCAAGGTGGTTAACAACCTCAAGCACCCTGAAGAAATCGCCAAGGACGGCTACGACATCGTGGTTGAAGCCGTTGGTCTGCCGGCAACCCAGGAACAAGCGGTTGAAGCCGCTCGCCGCGGTGGGCAAGTGCTGATGTTCGGGGTCGGCAACCCAGACTCGACCTTCAAGGTTAACACCTACAAGGTTTACCAAAAGCAACTCCACATCCAAGGGTCCTTCATCAACCCTTACACCTTCGAAGACTCGATTGCCCTCTTGCAATCCGGTGACGTTGACCCACTGCCGCTGATCTCCAACGTCCTTGACTTTGCCCACGTTGAAGACTTCGTATCTGGCAAGCTCGGCAACATCTCCAAGGCGATCGTTAAGGTTGCCGGGGAAGAGGCCTAATGCAAGCAAAGCAGGCCCGGCGGACGATTTCGATGGCGGAGTCGGTTACCTACTTCGCCATCTCGCTGGTGATCAACTCTTTGGGCAACGTCTTGACCTTGATCTCCAGTGACCACGTCCACCCCAGCTTCCTCGGCTCGGCCTACTGGACCGCGGCCGACGCCGACCTCGGGCACGCCTTTCTGGGAAACAACTCCTGGGTGCTCTTCTGGGCCTTCTTCGGTCTCGGCGTGTTGATCTCCTTCCTCAACGCGCTCCTGCTCCACAAGCTTGATTGGAAGCGGATTGGGGGCAACATCGCCTTCATGCTTCCCTTCTCACTCTTCATTCAGTGGTTTGCCAACCTCTTCGAGGCCCTTCCGCAGGCAACCAACTGGGCCGGCAACATTGCCTACGTGCTGCTAAACTTCTTTGGGGTCTTCCTGATTGGGACGGCGATCTCGATCTACCAACGGGTCAACCTCGTCCTCCACTCGCAAGATGACCTCTTCCAAATCATTCGCTTTAAGTACGTTCACGGCAACGCCGCCGTCGCCATGTGGCTCTCCTACTTGCCACCAACGATCTTTGGCCTGATCGCCTTTCTGGCAACCGGGCGAATCGATAACATCGGGATTGGGACCATCTTCGCCTTCCTCTTCCAGGGTTCCTTTACCGGGTGGGCCGACAAGCACGTTTTCCCGAAGCTCAAGCACCAGGCCCTCGACATGGGCAAGTAAGTTCCAACAGTTACTGTTTCACGTGAAACAAAGTTTACTCCTTTTCCGGCCGCTGACCGTCTGCCTGGTCAGCGGCCGGTTTTTGGTCTGCCGCGACCTCCCGCTTGATCCCCTCCAGCAATAGCTGGGCGGCCATTGACAGTGGTCGATCCCGTTGCCAAATCACCGTCATCGGCGCCGTCAGTTGGGGCGCAAAGGGGCGAAAGGCCAACTGGGTTCCCATGAGGTTGACGATCCCGTCGAGGACCAGGGCACAGCCGAGACCGGCCTCAACCAGCATAACCGCGTTGTTGATCAGGCTGTATTCGCCGGCAAGGTGGACCCGGTTGAGAGCCGGCCCCAACCAGGCGTTGATCCGGCCAACCCCCAGCTGCTGGGTGGGAACGATCAGGCTGAGATCAACCAGGTCGTCCCTGGTAATCGCCGTCTTGCTAGCCAGGGGGTGACTGGCCGGTAAAAGGAGACCGTAACGGGTTTGCTCGGGAAGGGTAAGGGTGCGGTAATGGTCGTCATCGGGAAGCCCCATCACGACCCCAAAGTCGCTCTGGCCATTTTCGATCGCGGCAAAGACCTCGGCGGCCGAGCCCGAAACCACCTGGGTCTGGACCCGGGGGTGGCTGTGGTGAAGGGCGACGATTGCCCGGGCAACCGGCCACAGGGCGTGGCTCTCCCCACTCGTGATCGTCACCTTCCCGCTGACCGCCACCTGGTGCTCGCGCAGGTTGAAGGTTGCCTGGTCGGTCATCTCTACCACCCGGCGGGCAACTTCGAGCAGGTACTGGCCCTCGGCGGTGAGGAGGAGCTTGCCGGGCTGCCGGAGGAAGAGCGGGGTCCCTAGCTCCGCCTCCAGGCTGGCAATCCGCCGGGAAACGTTGGGCTGGGAGGTATAGAGGAGCTTGGCGGCGCGGGTGAAGTTCCGTTCGGTGGCCACCACCACGAAGTACTTGAGTGATTGTAGTTCCATTTCGCCCTCCAATACATTTTTGTTATTGCAACTGATTATCGATCATCATTTTACATCATTGGTGGCCCTCCGTAAAATGAAGTCAAACCCACAAAGGAGGACTTCTCAATGTTTAAACTTCCCGCCATTAGCTTTGGCACCTTCCAAATCGCCCCGAACCAGACACGGGCGGCCGTGACCGCGGCCCTGCAAAGTGGCTACCGGGCGGTTGATACCGCCTACTCCTACAAGAACGAGGCGGCGGTCGGCCAGGCCATCCGCCAAGCCGGCCTAACCCGCGACCGGGTCTTCGTCACCAGCAAGGCCTACATCAACCAACTGGGCTTCCGCGAAACCAGCGCGGCGATCGACCAATCGCTAGCCGCCCTTGGCCTCGACTACCTCGACCTCTACCTCATCCACATGCCCTTCGGCGACTACTACGGGGCCTACCGGGCGCTCCTTGCCGCCAAGAAAGCCGGGAAGGTTCGCGCAATTGGGGTGGCCAACTTCGACCCGGCCCGCCTCGCCGACCTCGGTCACCACTTCGGTGAGCTCCCCGCGGTCGACCAAGTTGAGCACCACCCCTTCTACCAACGGTCGGCCGAAATTGCGGCCATCAGGAAACTCGGGGTTACCCCGCAGGCCTGGGCACCCCTGGCGGAGGGCCGCCACCAGCTCTTTACCAACTCTCAGCTAACCGCCATCGCCCAGGCCCACGGCAAAACGGTTGCCCAGGTGGTGCTTAAGTGGCACCAGCAGTTGGGCCTGCCACTGGTTGTTAAGTCCCTCAGCCCCAACCACCTCAAGGACAACCTGGCTCTGGACGACTTCCGCCTGACCGCCCTGGAAATGGCGACCATCGCCAAACTTGATTTGGGGCGGCCCAGCCTGCTCGACATCAATTCGGTGGCTGAGGTTGACCGCCTCTACGACTACCTGGATCACCCGGTGGTCACCACCCTGGCCGACTAGTGACAAGGCCAAACCTGTTCCACGTGAAACAAAGCAGGAACGACCGGCTAAGCTTCGGTCGTTCCCGCTTTTTGGCGTGGTTAAAACTAGTCTTTTAGCTGGTCGAGGGCCTGGGCGAAATCGGCCACCAGGTCATCACCGTTTTCAATCCCCACCGAGACCCGGATCAGGTCCGGGGTCACTCCGGCCGCCTTCAACTCGGTCGGCGAAAGTTGGGCGTGGGTCGTCGAGGCTGGGTGGATGATCAGCGACTTGGCGTCGGCCACGTTGGCGAGGAGGGAGAAGAGCCGCAGGTGGTCAATCAGCCGCTTGCCGGCCTCCTCGCCGCCGGTCAACCCGAGGGTGAAGATTGACCCCACCCCCTTGGGGAAGTAGCGCTCGGCCAGGGCGTGGTCCTTGCTGGTGGCCAGCTCCGGGTAATTGATCCAGGCCACCTCCGGCCGGTCCTTGAGAAAGTTGACCAGCTGGCGGGTGTTGGCGACGTGGCGTTCCACCCGTAGGGAGAGGGTCTCAAGCCCCTGCAAGAGGAGGAAGGAGTTGAAGGGGCTGATCGTCGCCCCGGTGTCGCGGCCGACCTCGGCCCGGACCTTGGTGGTGAAGGGGCCCGGCAGTTGGCCAAAGGTCAGGCCGTCGTACTGGGGGTTGGGACTGGTGAAGTCGGGGTAGCGGCCACTGGCAGCGAAGTCGAAGTCGCCCTTCTCGACGACCACCCCGCCCATCGTCGTTCCGTGGCCGCCGATGAACTTGGTGGCCGAGTGGACCACCACGTCGGCCCCGTGTTCGAGCGGCCTGATCAGGTAAGGGGTGCCGAAGGTGTTGTCGACGATGAAGAGGAGGCCGTGGTCGTGGGCAACCTTGGCGATCGCTTCAAAGTCAACCAGGTTGATCCCCGGGTTACCGATGCTCTCGACGTAGAGGGCCTTGGTGTGATCGTTAATCTGGGCGGCAAAGTTGGCCGGGTCCGCCGGGTCAACGAAGTGGGTGTGGATGCCGAGCCGCTTGAGGGTGACGTTGAAAAGATTATAGGTCCCGCCGTAGAGGGTGCTGGCGGCGACGATCTCGTCGCCGGCCCCGGCAATGTTGAGGATGGCGGCGGTGATTGCCGCCGAGCCGGTGGCCAGGGCAATCGCCGACTGGCCGTGTTCCAGGGCCGCCAGGCGGGCCTCCAGCACCGCCGTGGTCGGGTTGGTCAGGCGGGTGTAGATGTTGCCCGGCTCGCGGAGGGCGAAGCGGGCCGCCGCCTGCGCGGTGTCCTTGAAGACGTAGGAGGTGGTTTGGTAGATCGGCACCGCCCGGGAGCCGGTCTCGTCAATTGGTTGGCCGGCGTGGACCTGGAGGGTTTCAAAGTGGTCGCTATTAATGGTTTGGTCTTGAATGGTCATCGGAAATTCCTTTCCTGGCACAGAGCCAGTTGCGGTAGAGGCGAATGCTGCTTGCTTGCCAACTGTTGACGATCCTGCCCGCCCGGTAGTAGTTGACCGGGGGCTGGATCGGCCGCCCCAAGCGGCGGTCGCGCTGGTACTCGCTGTCCAGGGTCGTCAGCCCGTATTCGGGATGGCCGGTGATGTAGAGGTCGTGCTGGTCGGCGCTGGCGAGGAGGAGGGCCTCCCCCGTCGCGCTCCGCGCCAGCACCTCCAGACCGGCAGGCACAGTGGCGGTGGTGGTTTGACTGTGGCGCGACTGCGGCATTCGAATCACTCCCCCGGCGGCAAAGCCGTTGAGAAAGGGGCTGGCAACCGGCTGGAGCCGGGCCGAATAAACGCCGAAGCGCTTGGCGGCCAGGGCAACCTTGGAAAGACCGTAAGAGACCTGCAGCGCCGCTTGGCAGGCCCAGCACTCAAAGAGGGCCCGCGCCACCCCGCCCCGGCTCCAGGCAACCAGCTGGCGAAACTCCGCCCAGTAATCGACCGCGGCAAAGGGCAGGTGCTCGACTGGGGCCCCGGTAACGATCAAGCCGTCGTAGGTTCGCTCCTTGGCCCGCGGCAGGGGCAGGTAGGCCTTGTGAATCGCCCCCTCGTCGCCGAAGCGGAAGCGGTGGCTGGCCGGGTAGGCAAAGGTCACCCGGCAGTCAACCCCGGTCGCCGCCAGGAGGGTGAGAAACTGGCGCTCGGCAACCGCCTTTTCCGGCATCAGGTTGACCACCAAAAGCTCCCTTCCCGCCACCGGGGTCGCCCACTCCGCTTGGGTCAGGCCGTTTTCTGCAAAAACCGTCATCGCGCATCCCTCCTTGAAATCAAAAAACCTTCGTTCCGCTCACTAACAGCGTTAGTAAACGGGACGAAGGTTCGTGGTACCACCCGGGTTCACCCCTCCCTCGCAGAAGGGGCCTCAGCAAGTGCCCCGCCAGGCGGGAGACTTGGGCCGGGTATCGGGGACCAACCGGCCCGGGTGGCCACGCGACCCCCGGGCAACCTCGAAGCTCATCTTCAGTCCCTTCCGCCGCCCCCGCTCTCAGCAACCGGGGTTTCTGTGCCGGCGGGCCGAACCTACTCTTCTTCTCAATGGTTTCTCATCGTTCTTTAATTGAGTCTTAGTCTAACACGGATTTGGTTGCCGTCAAGCCCCCTTTGCAAAAAAGGCGGCGAAGGAAGCACCATCCTTCGCCGCCTAGCAAGATTCTCATTTTTTCTCCCCGTCCCGGGGAAGGAGGTCACTGACCTGGGGGACGACCCCGGCCCGCTTGAGGGGACCGTTGCTGCCCTCCTGGCCGTCGTTGGCCACGAATTCGTCGACCGCCCCGCAGGCCAGGCAGGCCACCACGATCTGGCAGGCCTGGGAGTGATCGGGGTTGGTGGCCATCCAGTTGCGCTCGGCAATCACCAACGGCCCCTTGCCGCAGGCGGCGCACTTGACCTTCAGCTGGCGATCCTCGCGGAAGGGGTCCCCAACCTGGCCCACCAGGCCCCAGCGGTCTTCTCCCTGGACCTGGTCGTAGTTGTTGTAAAACATTTTCCGTCCCCCCTAGAACTTTTCGACGGCCGCCCCCTGCCGGCGGGTAACCGTCACCACGACCATTGTAATCACCAGGGCAATCGCCCCGCAAGCCAAAAAGAGGTCGCGGTAGCCCAGTTGCTCAATCACCACCCCGCCGGCCAGCGGCCCCAGGGCCTTGCCGACGGCAATCAGGGCGTTGATGATCCCCTGGTACTTCCCCTTGGCGGCCAGCGGGGTCAGCTGGTTAACCAGGGCCGGGATCATCGGGAAGGCGGTCGTCTCCCCGAGGGTCAAGACGACCATCCCGACCACGAAGAGCGGGTAGGTGTGGGCCACCAGCAGGATCACAAAGGAGAGGGCGATCGTCAGCAGGCCGAAGTAAACGAAGTAGTAGTCGTTGCGCACCCACTTGTTCACCTGGTTGATCACTAGCTGGAAGAGGACCACCAGCAGGCCGTTGAGGGTCCACAGCAGGCTGTAGAGGGCCAGCGAGATCCCCTGGTTGGTGATGTAGACCGACAGGTTGCTCGACCACTGGGCGTAGACCAGCCAGGTCAGCATCAAGCCCAGCCCCAAAGTCCAGACCACCTGGGCGTTGGCCCGCGGCAGGTGAACGGCGGCTCCCTGCTGGTGCTTGCTTGGCCCGCTGACGGCAGGCAGGCGGTAAAAGGCCGCCACCACGAAGATGAAGAGGGCGTAGAGGACCATCGTGATCGCAAACAGCGGCCCCACCCGGTGGTGGGTCAGCTCGTAAATCGGCCCCACGATCGTCGTCCCGCAGACCATTCCGAGGTTGTTGAAGAAGTAGATCATGTTGAAGATGAAGCGGCCGTCGTGCCCCCGCAGGCGGGTGCCAAAGGAGTTGAGCAGGGTCAAGAGCCAGCCGTTGAAGAAGCCAATCACCGTCAAGAGGAGCGGGTAGGCCGGCCAGGAATTGCTGACGATCATCGCCGCCATCGTCAGCACCGCCCCCACCAGGCCGCCGATCATCAACCGCTGCGGCCGGGCGCGGTCAAAGAAGTAGCCGGCCAAAACACTACCGGCCACGTTGGCGCCGGAAAAGAACATCAGCACCAGGCCGGCCACCGTCAGCGACTGGTGGAGCTGGTCGTGGATGTAGACGGTCGTCAAGGGCCAGACAAAGCTGTTACCAAAGCTGGTCAAAAAGGCCCCCACCAGCAGCCACTTCAGGTTCAATTCTCTCTTCACTCTCTCCCACTCCTCTCTTATAAGCAAAAGAAAACTGTGGTCAGGTTTCCCCAACCGCAGTTTTGTTCTTGATTCATTTTTAGCCCGCTTCCGGGGCCCCGTGTTCGTAATCGATCGAGGCAAACTTATTGTAGGTCTTGTTGAAAAGCAGGCGGACGGTTCCCCGCGGCCCGCTCCGGTTCTTTTCAATGATGACCTCAACCTCGCTCAGGCTCGGTTGGTCGTCGTCCGGCGGCCCGGCCGGCGCCTGCGCCTGGGGACCAGCCCCCTCCTCGCTGCCCTGCTCGCGGGTGTAGTAGTCGTCCCGGTAGAGGAAGGACACGATGTCGGCGTCCTGTTCGATCGACCCCGATTCCCGGATGTCGGACAGGACCGGCCGCTTATCCTGGCGTTGCTCAACCCCCCGCGACAGTTGCGAGAGGGCGATCACCGGGCAGGCCAGCTCCTTGGCCAGCTTCTTGAGCTGACGAGAAATTTCCGAAACCTCTTGCTGGCGGCTTTCGGCGTTGCCACCTTCGATCAGTTGCAGGTAGTCGATCACCACCAGGCCGAGGTGGCCGGTTCGCTTGGCTAGCCGCCGGCACTTGGCGCGGATTTCCGGCACCCGGATCCCCGGGGTGTCGTCGATGTAGATGTCGGCCTGGGAGAGGCTTTCCATCGCCACCCAGAGGCTCTGCCACTCGTCCTGGCTCAGCTTCCCGGTCCGCAGGTGGTTGGCGTTGATGCTCCCCTCGGCGCACAACATCCGGTTGACCAGCGACTCGGCCCCCATTTCGAGGCTGAAGATCGCCACCGTGGTCCCAGTCTTGACCGCCACGTTCTGGGCGATGTTGAGGGCGAAGGCGGTCTTCCCCATCGCCGGCCGGGCGGCCAGGATGACCAACTCGTCGGCGTGGAGGCCGGTCGTCATCTTGTCGAGCTGGGGGTAGCCCATCGCCAAGCCGGTGACGTCGGTCTTCTGCTTGGACAGCTCGTAGATGTGGTCGGCCGACACGTCGAGCAAGTCGCGCATCCGCTGCATTTCGGACTGGTTGTTGCTCTCGGCAACGTTTAAGATCGAACGCTCGGCCTCATCGAGGAGGTCGGTCAAATCCTCGCTGTCCTCGTAGCCCTTGCCGGCAATCGTGGTCGCCGTTTCGATCAGGCGACGAGCAACCGCCTTTTCGCGCACCACCTTGGCGTAGGAGGCAACGTCGGCGGCCGTCGGCGGGGCGGCCGCCAGCTTGGCCAGGTACTCAATCCCGCCGATGTTGGCGGTCTGCTTCTCCTTGTCGAGCTCGTTTTTCATCGACACGACGTCGATCGGGACGTCCTGGTCGTTGAGCTTCTCCATCGCCGCGAAGATGATCTGGTGAGCCCGGGTGTAGAAGTCCTCCGGCTGGACGTACTCCATCGCGGTGACGATGGCGTCCTTGGCCAGGAAGACCGCCCCGAGGACCGCCTGCTCGGCTTCGAGGTTGCGCGGCGGGGTTCGGTTAATCAGTTCGTCTGCCACAGTTCCCCTCCTCGCTTACCAAATCGCTGTTTCACTCACAAAGAAGCATGCTACTACAATTAGGCGCCAATGCCAAGTCAGACCGCTTAGTAAAATTACTTCTCGCTGACGTGGACCCGCATCTTGGCCTCGACGTCGTGGTGGAGCTTAACCGTCACCGTCACGTAGCCAAGCGCCCGGATCGGGGCCGCCAGTTCAAACTTGCGCTTGTTGAGCTTGAGATGGTACTGCTCTTCGAGGGCGGTGGCGATCTGCTTGGTCGAGATCGAGCCAAACATCCGGCCGTCGCTACCGGCCTTCCCCTTCAGTTCGATCACCGTGTCGTCCCCCTCGAGGACTTCCTTGATCCGCTTGGCCTCGGCCAGTTCCTCGGCGGCGTGCTTTTCCTTGGCCCGTTCCTGGCCGGCCAGTTCGCTCAGCGCCTGCTTGGTGGCCTGCTTGGCCAATCCCCGTGGGATCAGGTAGTTCTGGGCGTAGCCATCGGGAATGTTCTTCACGTCGCCGCGCTTGCCCCGGCCCCGCACATCTTCAACAAAAATTACTTTCATTTCGTTCACTCCTTTTCTTCAACCACGCTTGGTTGGACGATTGCTTCCAATTGCTCGACCACCGCGGCGACCGGCTGCTGAGTCAGTTGGGCGGCCGCGTTGTTTAGGTGGCCCCCGCCGCCGAGCTTTTCCATGATGACCTGGACGTTAAAGTCGCCGCTCGAGCGGGCCGAGATCCCCACCGTTTCACTCGACCGCCGCGAGATCACGAAGGAGGCCTGGACCCCGGCCACCGCCAGCAACATGTCGGCGGCCTGGGCGGCGGTTACCGGATCGTAGAAGCGGTCGTCTTCGCCGGCACAAATGGCGATCCCGTCCTTGAGGAAGCGGGCGTTGGAAATCAGGTGGTTGCGTTCCATGAAGTCGTCGCGGTTTTCCTTCATGAAGGCCTGGATCAGCTCGCCGTCGGCCCCGGCGGACCGCAGGTAGGAGGCAGCATCAAAGGTCCGCGTCCCGGCATTGTGGGTAAAGGACTTGGTGTCGATCTGGATCCCGGTCAGCATCACCGTTGCCTCGAGCTTGTTTAGCGCCTTGCTTTCCCGCGGCTGGTACTCAAACATCTCGGTGATCAGCTCGCAAGTGGAGGAGGCGTAGGGCTCGATGTAGACCAGAAGCGGGTTTTCCGGGAATTCTTCCCCCCGCCGGTGGTGGTCAATGATCACCGTCCGGTTCTTGAGCCGCTCCTCTAGCTGCGGAGCCATCGAGATCGAGGCCTTGGAGTGGTCGACCATCACCAGTAGACTCTGGTCGGTGGCCTTTTCCAGGGCCTGGGCCGGGCTGAGGAGGTGCTCCTCGATGCTTTGGTAGTCGTGCATCTGCTCGCGGAGGCGGGCAATGTCGGTGTGGAGCGGCTCGTCGGCGAAGACGACGTAGCAGTTTTGCTGGTTCATCTCGCTAATCCGCCGGATCCCCAGGCAGGCTCCCATCGAGTCCATGTCGGGCTTGGCGTGGCCAACCACGAAGACCTGGTCGGCCGCCAGCATCAGTTCCTGGAGGGCCTGGGCGATCATCCGCGCCCGCACCCGGGTCCGCTTTTCCATCGGGTTGGTCTTGCCGCCGTAGAAGCGGGCCGGCTGATCCTCGGCCTTGACAACCACCTGGTCGCCCCCGCGACCGAGGGCCAGGTCGAGGTTGCTCTGGGCGGTGTCGGCCAGCTTGATCAGGTCAACCTCGCCGTCGGCCACCCCGACGCTGAGGGTCACCGGCGAGTTGAGCTTGGAGGTGTTCTCGCGGATCGTATCAAGGATCTTGAACTTCTCCTCCTCCAGCTGCTTGAGGTCGCGCTGGTGCCCGAGGAGGAGGTAGTTGTCGTCGTCAATCACCTTCAAGAGTAGGTTGTGCTCCTGGGCCCACTTGCTCAGCTCGGCGGTGACGTAGTTGTGGAGGTTGGACACCTCGGGGTCGCTCATCCCCTGGGTCAGCTCGATGTAGTTATCGAGGTAGATGTTGCCGACAAAGAGCTGCTCTTCCAGGTAGCGCTGGTTGACCCGCTCGTAGTTGGTGACGTCCAGCAGGTAGATGATGTGGTAGCGGGCCTGGTAGCGAAACTCGAAGCGGCGGCTCTGCCAGGAAACCACCACCGGCTGGTCGGCGTCCTGGTACTTATCGACCAGGGCGGCCAGGTCCTCGTCGACCTCGGCCAGCGGCCGGCCGACCACCAGGCGCAGGAGGAAATACTTGGCCATCGCCGGGTTGATCCACTTGACGATCCCCCGCTCGTCGAGCATCACCATCCCAATCGGCATCTCCAGGAGGGCCTCCTGCTGGCCGCGCTGGATCTGGTAAGTGAGGTCGTTGATGTAGCCCTCGGTATCGGCGATGATCCCCTTCAGCTGGAGGAGGAGCAAGAGGTAGGCGCCCCCGGCCAGCAGCAAGACCACCAGGCCCCAGTACCAGGCAACCACGAAGGCACTGCCGACGCCAAAGACGGTCAGCACCAAAAGGGCGGTCAAAATCCAGTTCAACCGCCGGTGCTGCAGGAACTCGGCAAACTTGAGGTGCTTTACCCGGGTAAACATTGCTCCCCCTCCCTTCAAAAATCATTAAGTCTATCTTAACTTATCTTGGGCCATTTGGCATTAGACAACCAAAAAGATTTAGAACGCAAAAAAGGCCGGGGAGCATCCCAGCCTTTTTTCGCCATTGAATCGCCTTAGTCTTCGGCAACGAATGGCAGCAGCCCCATGATCCGGGCGCGCTTGATTGCGATCGTCAAGCGGCGTTGGTTCTTGGCGCTGGTCCCGGTTACCCGGCGTGGCAAGATCTTCCCGCGTTCGGAAATGAAGCGACGCAGCAAGTCAGTGTCCTTGTAGTCGATGTATTCAATGTGGTTTGCGGCGATGAAGTCTACCTTGCGGCGACGACGGCCACCACGACGTTGTTGAGCCATGAAATTACCTCCCTTTGATTAGAATGGGACATCATCGATGGTTGGATGGTCCCCATTGTCATCCGCACTGGATGAAGCTTGATTCTGGTTTGCGCTCAGTGCGCTTTGATCATCAATGTTGACCTGCCCGTCGCTGGCCGGGGCGGAACTAGCGGCCCCGTTGCCGAACGGCAGGGAATCAAGGTCAACCTGGTTGTTTTGGTCAAAGACCGGCCCGTTGTTGGCAAAGCCATTGTTGGCCGGTTGCTGAGGAGCGGATTGGCCAAAGCCGTTGGCGTTAAAGGCGTTGTTCCCAAAGGACTGGTTGTTGTTGAAACCACCATTGCCCTGGTTATTGAAGCCGCCGTTGTTGCCCTGGTTGGCACTGCGCGGTTCCAGGAGGGCAAAGTTGTCGACCGTTACTTCGGTCACGTAAACCCGTTGCCCTTGGTTGTTTTCGTAATTGCGGGTCGACAGGCGGCCGTCAAGCCCCACCAACGACCCCTTGTGGGTGAAGTTGGCGAAGTTTTCGGCCGACTTCCGCCAAATTACGCAACTGATAAAGTCGGCTTCCCGATTCCCCTGTTGGTTCCGGAACTGCCGGTCAACCGCCAGGGTAAAGGAACAAACCGCCGTGCCGCTTCCAGTGTACCGCAACTCTGGATCCCGAGTAAGTCGTCCAGTTAATACTACACGATTTAGCATGGGCTATCGCACTCCTCTCAATTGCCGGTTGTTAGCGGGGAATTAGCCGCGCTTAACAACCATGTGACGCAGAATGTCGTCGCTGAACTTAGCCAAGCGGCCAAATTCGTTCAGGGCTTCGTCCGTGTCGGTTTCAACGTTTACCACGTGGTAAGTCCCTTCAGTGTACTTAGCGATCGGGTAAGCGAACCGGCGGGTAGCCCAGTCCTTTGAGTCAACGACCGTTGCACCATTGTCGGCCAGAATCTTGTCGAAGCGAGCTACCAGCTCAGCCTTTGCGGATTCTTCGATGTCCGGGCGAATGATGTAAGTAATTTCATATTTGCGTGTTTCCATGAATGTTACACCTCCTTATGGTCTCTGGTTCCCACCACCAAATTTAGTAGGAACAAGGAGAGTAGACGATTTCCGTATACTCACAAGCAAACATGTTAGCATAATTTCGAATAAATCACAAGCGGTTCTCGCAGATGACTTGCCGAAATCCGGGTTGCGGTCCCTACTCTTATATATACGTCAATTGGCCAAAATTTACCCTATCGATCGGCAATTTTTTTAACAAAAAAGGGCGGCGCTCAGGTGCGCCACCCTTTTCTTCAGCCCGCTCTAAGTCAGCGAGGCCGGTTAATTCTTAGTTCTCGGTTGTTTCTTCCGCGCTGGCCACGGGAGCATCTGCCGCTTCCGCATCCGGCTCGGTCTCCTCTTCCTTGGCAACCAGGGCCATCGTGGCCACCTTGGAGTCTTCGGCCATCTTGATCAGCCGAACCCCCATTGCCGAGCGGCCGGTTTCGGAGACGGTCTCAACGCCGAAGCGGATAATGACCCCCTTGTCGGTAACCAGCATCACGTCCTCGTCGCCCTTGACGGTGGTCAGGCCAACTAGCGGCCCGTTCTTGGCGGTGACGTTGACGGTCTTAATCCCCATCGTGCCGCGACCCTTAACCGGGTAGTCGCTGGCCGGGGTCTGCTTGCCGTAGCCGTTCTCGCTCAGCACCAGCACCCGGCTGTCGGCGGTCAGCGGGGCGGCCCCGATCAGGTAGTCGCCTTCCCGCAAGCGGGCCCCGCGAACCCCGGCGGCCGCCCGGCTCATTGCCCGAACGGTCGTGGCCGGGAAGCTAACCGCGTAGCCGAGGTGGGTCCCCAGGATCATGTTCTGGTCGTGGCTGATGATGTCGACGGCGATCAGCTCGTCTTCCTCGTGGAGGTTGATCGCCTTGAGGCCGTTGCTGCGGATGTTGGCGAAGTCGGCCACCGCCGTCCGCTTAACCACCCCGTGCTTGGTGGCAAAGAAGAGGTCGCGGTCGCCGTAGTCCTCGTTTTGGGCGACGTTGATCACCGCGCTGATCTTTTCCTTGGCCTCGATCCCGAGGAGGTTGATCACCGGGATCCCCTGGGCAGCCCGGCCGTATTCCGGCACCTCGTAGCCCTTCATCGCAAAGACCTTGCCGGTGTTGGTGAAGAAGAGCAGCTTGTCGTGGGTGGAGCTGGTGATGAGGTGCTCGATGAAGTCGTCGCTGTGAACCCCCATCCCCTTGATCCCGCGGCCGCCGCGGTGCTGGGACTTGAACTCGTCGAGCGGCAGGCGCTTGATGTAGCCGTTGTGGGTCAGGGTGACGACGATCGCCTCTTCCTCGATCAGGTCCTCGTCTTCCAGGTTGGTGATGTCGCCGACCTGGAGCTCGGTCCGCCGCTTGTCACCAAAGCGCTTTTGGATCTCCAACAACTCGTCGTAGATGATCTTTTGGATCCGCTCGGTGTGGGCGAGGATGTCCTTGTAGTCGGCAATCGCGGCTACCAGCTTCTGGTATTCGGCCTCGATCTTTTCCCGTTCCAGGCCGGTCAGGCGGACCAGCCGCATGTCGAGGATCGCCTGGGCCTGGCGATCGGAGAGACCGTAGCCGTTCATCAGCTGGTCCTTGGCCACCTCGCTGGTCTCCGATTGGCGGATGATCCGGATGATCTCGTCGATGTGGTCGAGGGCGATCCGCAGGCCGGCCACGATGTGGGCCCGGCTCTGGGCCTTCTTGAGGTCAAACTCGGTCCGTCGCCGCACCACCGATTCCTGGTGGGCCAGGTAGTACTGGAGGATCTGCTTGAGGCTCAGGATCTTCGGCGCCCCGTTGACGATCGCCAGCATGTTGAAGTTGAAGGTCGTCTGCATCAAGGTCAGCTTGTAGAGGTTGTTTAAGATCACCTCGGCGCTGGCGTCGCGGCGGACGTCGATCACGATCCGCATCCCCTCGCGGTCGGTTTCGTCGTTGACGTCGGTGATGCCGTCAATTTCCTTTTCGCGGGCCAGCTCGGCGATCCGCTCGATCAGCTTGGCCTTGTTGACCATGTAGGGGATTTCGTGGACGACGATCCGCTGGCGACCGTTCTTGGTCTCCTCAATTTCCACCTTGGCGCGGACGACGATCGAGCCCTGGCCGGTTTCGTAGGCCTTGCGGATGCCGGCCTTGCCCATCACCACCCCGCCGGTCGGGAAGTCCGGCCCCGGCAGGACCTTCATCAGGTCGCTAGTGGTGGCGTCGGGGTTATCCATCAGCACGTGGATCGCGCTGATGACCTCGCCAAGGTTGTGGGTTGGGATGTTGGTGGCCATCCCGACGGCGATCCCGGCCGCCCCGTTGACCAGGAGGTTGGGGAAGCGGGCCGGCAGGACCTCGGGCTCCTTTTCGGTGCCGTCGTAGTTGTCCTGGAAGTCAACCGTGTTCTTGTTGATGTCGCGCAGCATTTCGACGGCGATCTTGCTCATCTTGGCCTCGGTGTACCGCATGGCGGCGGCCCCGTCGCCGTCAACCGAGCCGAAGTTCCCGTGGCCGTCAACCAGCATGTAGCGGTAGGAGAAGTCCTGGGCCATCCGCACCAGCCCCTCGTAGATCGAGGAGTCCCCGTGGGGGTGGAACTTCCCCATTACGTCGCCGACGATCCGGGCCGACTTCTTGTAGGGCTTATCCGGGGTCACGCCGAGTTCGTTCATCCCGTACAGAATCCGCCGCTGGACCGGCTTGAGGCCGTCGCGAACGTCCGGCAGGGCCCGGGAGACGATCACGCTCATTGCGTAATCCAAAAATGAGTTTCGCATCTGGCTGGTCAGGTTGACCTCGGTGATGCGACTTGGCAAATCTTCTTGTGCCACGTTTTCCTCCTCCTCGTACAACGATTTTCAATGCCGGGTTCTCCCCGGCCTAGCTGTTTTTTGACCGCGGGCCGCCTACAGGTCGAGGTTCTTGACGAAGGTGGCGTTCTCCTCGATGAACTCGCGCCGCGGGCCAACCTTGGTCCCCATCAGCATCTGGAAGATCTGGTCGGCTTCCTTGGCGTCATCGAGCTTCACCCGCAAGAGGCGGCGCCGTTCGGGATCCATCGTCGTTTCCCACAGCTGCTCGGCGTCCATTTCCCCCAGCCCCTTGTAGCGCTGGATGACCGGCTTCGGGCTCGGTTGCAGGGAGTTGACCACCTGGTCGAGTTCCTCGTCGGAGTCGATGTACTTGACGAACTTCCCTTGGCGAACCTGGTACAGCGGCGGTTGGGCGATGTAGACGTAGCCCTTTTCGATCATCGGCCGCATGAAGCGGTAGAAGAGGGTCAGGAGCAAAGTCCGGATGTGGGCCCCGTCGACGTCGGCATCGGTCATGATGATCAGCTTGTGGTAGTTGGCCTTTTCAACGTCGAAGTCCTCGCCAAAGCCGGTTCCCAAGGCGGTAAAGAGGGAACGGATTTCGTCGTTGGCCAGCACCCGGTTAAGGCTGGCCTTTTCGACGTTGAGGATCTTCCCCCGGATCGGCAGGATCGCCTGGGTCAGCCGCGACCGCCCCTGCTTGGCGCTCCCGCCGGCCGAATCCCCCTCGACGATGAACAATTCCGAAATTTCCGGGTCCTTGCTGGTGTTATCGGCCAGCTTCCCCGGCAGGTTGGAGATTTCCAGCCCGCTCTTCTTGCGGGTCACTTCGCGGGCCCGCTTGGCGGCCACCCGGGCCTTGGAGGCCAGGAGCCCCTTTTCAACGATCTTGTGGGCAGTGTCCGGGTTCTCCATCATGAAACGGGTCATCGTTTCGCTGAAGATCCGGTCGGTGGCCGTCCGGGCGTCGGAGTTGCTGAGCTTGGTCTTGGTTTGCCCCTCAAACTGCGGGTTCGGGTGCTTGATCGAGACCACCGCCGTCAGCCCCTCGCGGACGTCATCCCCGGAGAGGGTGGCGTTGTTGCCCTTGAGCTGGCCCGACTTTTTGCCGTAGTCGTTGATCACCCGGGTGAGGGCGGTCTTGAAGCCGGTCTCGTGGCTCCCCCCCTCGTAGGTGTGGATGTTGTTGGTGAAGGTCAGCAGGTTGGACCGGTAGTCGTCGGTGTATTGCAAGGACACTTCCACCGTGATCCCGTTGGCCTCGCCCTCAACGTAAATCGGCGGGTCGAAGAGGAGGTCGTGGCCCTCGTCGAGGTACTCGACGTAGTGGCGAATCCCGCCCTCGTAGTGGAATTCTTCCTTGGTTGGCGTTTCGGGGCGCTTGTCTTCGATCGTGATCTTGAGCCCCTTGTTCAGGAAGGCCAGCTCGCGGATCCGGTCGGTCAGGGTCTTGATGTTGTAGACGGTCGTTTCCTTGAAGACGTCCGGGTCCGGCTTGAAGTGAACCTTGGTGCCGTGGACGGTTTCCGGCAGGCCGCTTTCGATCTCTTCCATCGGGTGGTTGACGTGGCCGCGCTTGAAGTCCATCCGGTAGCGCTTGCCCTGGCGGGTGACCTCAACGTCGAGGGTCGTCGAGAGGGCGTTGACCACCGAGGCCCCCACCCCGTGGAGCCCCCCGGAGACCTTGTAACCGCCGTTGCCGAACTTCCCGCCGGCGTGGAGGACGGTGAAGACCGTTTCGAGGGCCGGCTTGCCGGTTTCCTTTTGGATGTCAACCGGGATCCCGCGGCCGTTGTCGGTCACGGTAATGCTGTTGTCGGCCTCCACCACGACGTTGATTTCATCGCAGAAACCGGCCAGGGCCTCGTCGATCCCGTTGTCGACAATTTCCCACACCAGGTGGTGGAGCCCCTGGACGGTCGTGGAGCCGATGTACATCCCCGGCCGCTTGCGCACGGCTTCCAGGCCCTTGAGCACCTGGATTTGGCTGGCGTCGTACTCACTGGCCAGTTCGGCCTTCTTCTCTACTTCCTCGTGACTCACGCTGTTTCCTCCTTTTGCAAATGACCATTCTCAATCTGGTAAATCGTCGGTGCCTTGATCAGTTGCCGGGCCACCCCGCTTAGGCTGGTGGTGGTTAAAAAGGTCTGCACCTTGTCTTGGATCGCCGTCAGCAAGTGGGTCTGACGGTCGTCGTCGAGCTCGGACAAGACGTCGTCGAGCAGGAGCAAAGGCGCCTCGCCGGTCTGCTCCTTCATCAGGTCCAGTTCGGCCAGTTTGACCGCTAGGGCGGTCGTTCGCTGCTGGCCCTGGGAACCGAAGTGCTGGACGTTCTTGCCGTTCACTAAAAAGTGGAGGTCGTCGCGCTGGGGACCGGTGAGGGTGGTCCCGGCGGCAATCTCCTTATCAACGTTGGCCCGCAAGGCCGCTTGCAACTGCTCGGTCAAATCACTGGCCTCGCTCTGCGCGTCGATGGTCAGCTGGCTGACGTAGCGCAGCTCGAGGGCCTCCTTTTGCTGCGAAATTTCCTCGTGGATCGGCTGGGCCCAGCCCTCCAGTTGGTGAACCAGCCGGGCGCGAACCGCCGCCACCTCGCCGCCAAAGGTCGCCACCTGGTCGGACAAGACCTCGAGCAGGACCCGGTCGTGGGCCTCGTGGTTGCGCAACTGCCGCAAGTACTGGTTGCGCTGGTTGAGGGCGTCGTTGAAGTGGCTGAGGTTGTACAGGTAGCGGCTGCTCATCTGGCCAAACTCCACGTTCATGAACTGGCGGCGAACCGCCGGCGCCCCCTTCACCAGGGCCAGGTCCTCGGGCGAGAAGAGGACGACGGTGAGGTTGCCGATGTAGGTCGAGAGCCGGCTTTGCGGCAGGTGGTTGACCTTGACCCGCTTGCCCCCCTTGCCGAGCTGGACCTCGAGCGGGACCGGGCCGGTTTGCTTTTGCACCCGGCCGCGGACGATTGCCTGCTCCTGGTGCCACTGAACCAGCTCGCGGTCCTTGTTGGTCCGGTGACTGCGGGTCAGGGCCAGCAGGTGGATCGCCTCCAGCAGGTTGGTCTTGCCCTGGGCGTTTTCGCCGATCAGGACGTTGACCCCGGGGGCGAAGTCGACCGCCAGGTGCTCGTAGTTGCGAAAGTGGCGCAACTCAATTTCCGTTAGCTGCATCGTTAGGCCGTAACCGTGATCGTTTCGACCCCTTGGATGGTAACCGTGTCGTTGGGGTACAACTTCTTGCCCCGCCGGTCCTCGGCTTCCCCGTTGACGGTCACCGCCTGTTCCTTCAAGAACCACTTGGCCGCCCCGCCGGTGGGAATGATCCCCTCCTCCTTGAGGAGTTGGCCGAGGGTAATGAAGGGCTTATCAATCTTAACCGTAACTTCTTTTTCCATCATTTCACCGCCTTTTCTACCTTGAATATTATAACTTTTTCAGAAAGCAAACTCAAATTTTTGTGCATTTTAAGGCCGCCTGCGCCATTTTTCTTTTGCCGAGGCATTTTTGGGTTTCCACCACCAAACGGCGGCTAACCCCGCTTGGCGGCCGTCTGCGCCAATTCGGCCCCAAAAATTAGGAGCGGGACCGCTTGCATGACCGGGGCGGGCATAGAAAAAAAGAGGCCGGGAGCCTGCCCGCCTCTTTTGGGGTAATTCTTTAGATTAATTCTAAGTTCACAAACTAGAAGGTCCGCACCGGGGTGATCAGTTGGACGAAGTTTTCCTGGTCTTCCACCGGCACCAGGGTGAAGGGCCGCAGGGCCGAAGTGAAGGCCAGCCGGACCTTGGCCCCGCCGAAGGACTTCAGGGCGTCGCTCATGTAGTCCGGGTTAAAGGAGATTTCCAAGTCCTGGCCGCTAACCTGGTCGAAGTGGAGGTCTTCTTCGACCACCCCAACGTCGGCCGAGGTCCCGCTCAGCTTGGCCCCGTTGTCTTCCGGAGTCAGGCTAAGCTTGATCACGTTGGTCCGCCCCTGGTGCGAGAGCAGGGAGGCCCGGCCAATCGCCGCCAGCAGTTCGTTGGCATCCATTTCGAGGCTGGTATCGCTGCTTTCCGGGATCAGCCGGCTGGTGTCCGGGTACTTCCCCTCCAGCAGGCGGGAGTAGAAGAGGGTGTGGCCAAACTTGAAGAGTACCTGGTTTTCGGCGATCAAGAGGTCGAGCGGGTCCTTTTGGTCGGCGATCATCCGTGCCAGTTCGGTCAGGCTGGCCCCCGGAATGACCACGTCGGCCGGAACCTCAACCGGGGCCAGTAGGTCGACCTTGCGCTGGGCCAGGCGGTGACTGTCGGTAGCGATCGCCGTCAGCTGGGTACCGGTTAGGAGAACATGGATCCCAGTTAAAATTGGTCTACTTTCCTGCTTGGAAACGGCAATCCGGGTCTGCTCGATTACTTCCCGCAGCAGGTCCGGCGCCACTTGAACCGACTGGTCGCCCTCGACTTCCGGTAGGTTCGGGTAGTTGACCGCGTCCTGGCCGTTGATCTTGAATTCGGCGGCTCCGGAGGTGATGGTTGCCAAGAAGCCGGTCTTGACCGCCAGGGTAACCGTGTCGGCCGGCAGCTTCTTGATGATGTCGGCAAAGAAGCGGGCCGGCAACAGAATGGCGCCCGGTTCTTCAATTACCAGGCCGGCTTGGCCGGCGTCAACGGCGATCGTGCTTTGGATGGTGATATCGGAATTGCTGCCGGTCAGCACCAGTTGCCGTTCCGTGGCTTCCAGTTTCAGGTTGGTCAAGATTTCAAGGGTCGTCTTGGAGGCAACGGCCCGGAGGACATTGTTTAACTCGGCGATAAAGCCGTTGCGGTTGATGGTGAATTGCATTGGAATTCCCCCTTGGTTATTTATATTAATATTATTAAAAATTAGTAGTGGTAGTAGGGGCTGGGGATACTGTGGATAAGTTGCTCAACCCCACGAAAAACCAGTTTTGCTCCCCTGTGGATGAATTGTGGATAACCTGGGGATGACGGGATGGTTTTCCCCAGGCTAGGGAGTCAGGTCGCGGCGCAGCTGGTCGATGTCGGCTTTCAACTTGGCGTCGCTGTCCAGTAATTTTTCGATCTTATCGATGGCGTGGAGGACGGTCGTGTGGTCCTTGCCGCCGAATTCCTTGCCAATCTTGGGCAGGGAGTTGTCGGTCAGCTCGCGGGCGAGGTACATGGCAATTTGCCGGGGGATGACGATGTTTTTGACCCGCTTCTTGCCGGTGATGTCGGCCTGGCTGATGCCGTAAAAGGCGGCGACCTTCTTTTGAATCAGGTCGATCGTCAGGGTGGTGGCTTGTTCGTCGCCAATTCCCTGCAGGGCCTCGGTGGCAATCGCCATCGTGATCGGGGCGTTGTGCATCTCGGCGTAGACCCGCACCCGCATCAAGGCCCCTTCCAGCTCGCGGACGTTGGTGTTGATCTTGGTGGCGATATAGTTGAGGACCTCGCTTGGCACCCCGGGAATTTGCTCCTCCTCGGCCTTGCGGTTGAGGATGGCGATCCGCGTCTCCAGGCCGGGCGAGGTGATCTCGACGGTCAGGCCCCAGACGAAGCGCGACACCAGTCGCTCGGTCAGGTTGGGGATTTCCTTGGGGTTCTGGTCGGCGGTCAGGACGATTTGCTTGTTGTTGTCGTGCAGGACATTAAAGGTATTGAAGAACTCCAGCTGGGTCTCGTTCTTGGAGGCCAGGAACTGAACGTCGTCGACCAAGAGGGCGTCGAGGTCGCGGTATTCGCGGCGGAATTCCTCCTGGGTGCGGTTCTTGATCGAATTAATGTAGTCGTTCATGAAGTTCTCGCTGGTCACGTACTTGATCTTGGCGTTGGGGTTGTGACTCAGCATGTTATTGGCGATCGCCTGCATCAGGTGGGTCTTGCCCAGGCCCACGCCCCCGTAGATGAGCAGTGGGTTGTAGAGGCCACCGGGTTGTTCGGAAGCCGCGTAGGCCGAGGCGTAGGCAAACTGGTTGCTGCGGCCTTCAACGAAGGTTTGGAAGGTGTACTCCGGGTTTAGCGGGGTTTGGTCGTGAAAGGTCGGCGTCGGCTTGGCTTGCGGCTCTTCTCTCCCGATTAGGCTCTTGGTGAGAACGTAGCGCGGCTCGATGTCTTGGCCGGTTTGTTCCCGCAAGATGTGCTTGAGCTGGGTGTTCAGGCTTCGCTGCCACCAGTCGAGGTGGTAAGAAGTTGGAACAACCACCGTTAGCTGGTGATCGGAGAGGGAGTATGCCTTTGCCGGAGCAACGACGTTTTCGTAGGTCGGACCGGTGATGGTCTGCCGGAACGCGCTTTGGACCGCTTCCCAGAGTGAATCAAGAGAAGAGAGCTCAGTCAAAGTAATTCCTCCTCGGTTGTGGATAATTTTAAGCCACCCGATATTTTATCATCAGTTTCGCTAGTTTTCCACAGGGAAGGGGAAATCTGATCCCCAAAAGACACAACGCTGTGTGGAAATTATCCCCAGGGCGGTGAATTTGGGGAAAAGCGGGGGCACTGGCCGACTTATCCACAAAGAATTGGGGATATCCACAACCGAAAAAGCCGGGCTGCTGGGGCTTTGGCGAACTTGTCCCCACGGGTGTGGATAAGTTTGTCCACGGGGATGGGGAGAACCAGCGGCAGCGGGAAAAGGCTGTGAACAAGTTCTGTTAACGGGTTGGCAAAAAGTAACGCTGTGGATTATTTGGGGGGAACTGTGGAAAAGTAAAAAATTTTTACGCCAAAGTCACCCTTCCTTCCCCCCCGAAAGTGTGCTATACTTCAAAAGTATGTTTAATGAGCTTATCTTTTGATGGAAGATAAAAACCAACTTTACTAATAAGGAGGTGCACTGCGATGAAGCGTACGTTCCAACCAAAGAAGCGTCACCGGGCTCGGGTTCACGGTTTCCGCGCTCGGATGAGCACGAGTAACGGTCGTAAGGTATTAGCTCGCCGCCGGCAAAAGGGCCGCAAGGTATTGTCTGCCTAGTTAATATCAATACCCGAACGTGATTCGGTAATAACAAAGAGGGGGCAGGGTGTCCGTGAGACGATTTTCGTCGTGCGCCCGGCCCCCTCTTTTTCACAACGGAGATGCTGCAAATGAGAAAATCATACCGCGTAAAAAAGGAAAGCGAATTTCAGCGCGTTTTCGAAACGCACAATTCGGTGGCCAACCGCAAGTTCATCATCTACCAAATGGCCAAGCCCGGCCAACCCCACTTCCGGGTCGGGATCTCGGTGGGCAAGAAGGTCGGCAATGCGGTTAACCGCAACTGGGTCAAGCGGCGGATTCGCCAGACCCTGCTGGAAGTAAAGCCCCAGCTCAAGGCCGAGGTCGACTTCCTGGTGATCGCGCGCCCGGCCGCCCATGGCCTGGAGATGGCGGAGGTCAAAAAGAACCTCATTCACGCCCTCAAGATGGCCGACCTGTTGGTTGAAGACCCCGACCAGGCGCCGCGTTAGTCGGGGAAAGTCGGAAGAGTATTTAGGATAAGGAAGGAATCCGGTTTGAAAAAACGAGCAAAGAAGGCCCTGAGCCTAACCGGAGTCGGTCTGCTAGCCCTGGTGCTGGCCGCCTGCTCCAACAAACCAGTTACCAGTAGTAGTACCGGTTTTTGGGACCACTACATCATTTACAACGGGTCGCAACTGATCCTTTGGATGGCCAAGCACTTTGGCGGGTACGGGATGGCGATCATCATCTTCACGATCATCATCCGGATCCTGATCCTGCCGCTGATGCACTACCAAACCAAGTCGATGCTCAAGATGCAGGAGCTCCAGCCCCAGCTGAAGGCCCTACAAAAGAAGTACCCGGGCCGCGACCGGACCAGCATGCAGGAAATGCAGGCCGCCCAGCAGAAGCTGTATAAGGAAGCCGGGGTGAACCCCTTTGCCTCGATGCTCCCGCTGCTGGTGCAACTGCCGATCATGTGGGCCCTCTACCAGGTAATCTGGCGGACGCCGGAACTGAAGGCCGGGAGCTTCCTCTGGCTGCAACTCGGCCAGACCGACCCCTACTTCGTTCTGCCGATCCTGGCAGCGCTTTTCACCTTCATTTCCTCCTGGCTGTCGATGGCCTCGATGCCGGAAAAGAACGCCATGTCAACGGCGATGACCTGGGTAATGCCGATCATGATCTTCGTGATGGCGCTCAACTTCACCGCGGCAATCACCCTTTACTGGGTGGTTACCAACGCCTTCCAGGTCCTGCAAACCCTCCTCTTGCAAAACCCGTTCAAGATTCGCCGCGAGCGGGCCGAAAAGCAGCGCCAGGAGCGGCAACGCAAGAACCGGCTGGCCCACGCCAAGAAGAATGCCTACCGGGGTAAGAAGCGCTAATGGAAGAGTATCAGGGAAAAACGGTCGCCGCGGCCACCGCAGCCGCGGCGGCGGCACTCAACTGTGCGCCGGCGGACCTGGTCGTCACCGTTGTTCAACACCCCGCCCGCGGCTTTTTCGGCCTCTTTGCCAAGCCGGCCATCATCACCGCCAAGCGCAAGCCGGCCCCGCAGAAAGCCACGCCGGCCCCTAGTCCAGCCAGCGCGGCCCCGCAACCGGCGCCAAGCCCAACGCCCGCTTCGGCCAGTGCTACCCCGCAGCCGCCGGAAACGCCGGCCCCGACCAGTGCGCCGGCGTCCGTCAGCGGCAAGGAGGGCGAGCTGACGCCGGAAGAAATCGCCGCCCGCCACGCCGCCAACCAGGAGCGGATGGAAAAGGCCAGCGCGGCCCTGGTTGACTACCTGGTGGCGGTCTACGTCCAGCTGGGGGCAACGGTGATCCCGACGATCCGCCGCCAGACGACCCACGAGCTCGAGCTCAACTTGAAGACGGCCACCCCGGCCAAGGTGGTTGGCCACCACGGCCGCCGGCTCAACGCCCTTGAGGTGGTGGCGGCCACCTTCCTCACCTACCAGGGGGTCAAGGACCCGCAGGTGACCCTGGACGTCGGTGACTACCGCGCCCGCCGCCAGCAGGCCCTGGCCAAGCTCGGCCAGCGGAGCGTCACCCAGGTGATCGCCACCAAGCAGGCGGTCTTCTTGGACCCGATGCCGGCCCGCGAGCGCAAGTTCCTCCACCAGCAGCTGGAGGACGATCCGCGGGTCAAGACCTACTCGCACGGCCGCGAGCCCTACCGCAGTTTGGTGATCGCCCCGCGCTAAATGGTTGACAAGTGGTTCGCAAGCCCCTAAAATAACGGTGGTTTTAAGTTAAATAACAAGTTCGTTAGAGTAGTGAAAGTGCTTTGACCATGATCGCTGGGCAACCAGCCGGACGTGGAGGGGCACTTTTTTTGTTAGAAAGGAGCAGCCAATGGCACAAACGGAAGCGGACACGATTGCGGCGATCTCGACCCCGGTTGGCGAGGGGGGGATCGCGATCATCCGGGTCAGCGGCGACCAGGCGATCCCGGTCGTCAACCAGCTGGTCCGCGGCAAGGACTTGACCACGGTCGCCAGCCACACGATCAACTACGGGCACCTAATGGACCCGGAAAGCAAGGCCGAGGTCGACGAGGTGATGGTTTCGGTGATGAAGGCCCCGCGGACCTACACCAAGGAAGACGTGGTCGAAATCAACTGCCACGGTGGCTTGCTAGCCACCAACCGGGCCCTCCAGCTGGTCCTGACCCACGGGGCGCGGCTGGCCGAACCGGGCGAGTTCACCAAGCGGGCCTTCTTGAACGGCCGGCTCGACCTCTCTCAGGCCGAGGCGGTGATGGACCTGATCCGGGCCAAGACCGACCGCTCGATGCAGGTGGCCCTCAACCAGCTCGACGGCGACCTCTCGCGGCTGATCAAGGACCTGCGTAAGCAAATCCTCGACGTCCTCGCCCAGGTCGAGGTCAACATCGACTATCCCGAATACGACGCGGTGGAGGAAATGACCAGCCAGCTCCTGAAGGAAAAGGCGACCATGATCCGCGACCACCTGACCGCCCTCCTGGCCTCGGCCAAGCAAGGGAAGGTCTTGCGCGACGGCCTGGCCACGGCGATCATCGGCCGGCCCAACGTCGGCAAGTCGAGCCTGCTCAACACCCTTTTGCACGAGGACAAGGCGATCGTCACCAACGTTGCCGGCACGACCCGCGACGTGATCGAGGAGTACGTCAACGTCAAGGGGGTCCCCCTCCACCTAATCGACACCGCCGGGATCCGCGACACCGCCGACCAGGTGGAAAAGATCGGTGTCGAGCGCAGCAAGCAGGCCCTCAAGGCGGCCGACCTGGTTCTCTTGCTACTCGATATTTCCCGGGAAATTACTGACGAGGACCGCGAACTGCTGGAACTGACCGCCAAGCAACCGCGGATCGTCCTTCTGAACAAGACCGACCTCCCCCACCGCTTTGACCCGGCCCAAATCAAGGACCTGGTGGGCGCCAGCCCGGTGATTGAAACCTCGATCACCAGCCAAACCGGGATCGACCAGCTGGGGGCGGCGATCGCCAAGCTCTTCTTCGAGCAGGGGGTTGACCGCAACCAGGGGACGGTGCTGGTCACCAACGCCCGCCACATCAGCCTCCTCCACCAGGCCAAGGACGCCCTCGACGACGTTTTGGCCGGCCTGGAGGCGGGGATGCCGGTCGACCTGGTGCAAATCGACATGACCCGCTGCTGGGACCTGCTCGGCGAGATCACCGGCGACCACTACCAGGACGAGCTCCTGGACCAACTCTTTAGTCAATTCTGCTTAGGAAAGTAGGGAAACGATGGCAAACTTGGAAGAAACAAGCGCAAAGCAATACGAAGCCGGCAGCTACGACGTGATCGTCGTCGGCGCCGGCCACGCCGGGAGCGAGGCCGCCCTGGCCGCCGCCCGGATGGGGAACCAGACCCTCTTGGTAACGATCAACCTCGACATGGTGGCCTTCATGCCGTGCAACCCCTCGGTCGGCGGCCCGGCCAAGGGGATCGTGGTCCGCGAAATCGACGCCCTCGGTGGCCAGATGGGCAAGAACATCGACAAGACCTATGTCCAGATGCGGATGCTCAACACCGGCAAGGGGCCTGCGGTGCGGGCGTTGCGGGCCCAGGCCGATAAGCACGCCTACCACCGCCAGATGAAGCTGACGATTGAGGAAGAGCCCAACCTGACCCTCCGCCAGGCGACGGTCGACGACCTGATCGTTGAGGACGGGGTCTGCAAGGGGGTCGTCACCAACACCGGGGCCCGCTACCGGGCCAAGGCGGTGGTTTTGACCGTCGGCACCGCCGCCCGCGGCAAGATCATCATCGGCGAGCTGACCTACCAGTCCGGCCCGAACAACTCCAAGCCGGCGATCAAGCTCTCCGAGGCCCTCGAGCGGCTCGGCTTCGAGTTGGAACGGTTCAAGACCGGGACGCCGCCGCGGGTCAACGGCAAGACGATCGATTACGACCAGACCGAGGAGCAGCCGGGGGATGAAGTGCCGCACCACTTCAGCTTCGACACCCCGGACAGCGCCTACCTGCCGCTCAAGGACCAGCTTTCCTGCTGGCTGACCTACACCAACCCCCAGGTTCACGACCTGATCCGGGCCAACCTCAACCGGGCGCCGATGTTCTCCGGGATCATCGAGGGGGTCGGGCCGCGCTACTGCCCGTCGATCGAGGACAAGGTGGTCCGCTTTGCCGATAAGGACCGCCACCAGCTCTTCCTGGAGCCGGAGGGGCGCGACACCGCCGAGTACTACGTCGACGGCCTCTCGACCTCCTTCCCCGAGGAGATCCAGCGCCAGATCCTGCAAAAGATCAAGGGGCTCGAGCACGTTGAGATGATGCGGCCGGGCTACGCGATTGAGTACGACGTCGTGGCCCCCCACCAGCTCCACCCAACTTTGGAAACCAAGCTGGTCAAGAACCTCTACACCGCCGGCCAGACCAACGGGACCTCCGGCTACGAGGAGGCGGCCGGCCAGGGGCTGATCGCCGGGATCAACGCCGGCCTGCGCGCCCAGGGGAAGGAACCCTTCGTCCTGAAGCGGTCCGACGCTTACATCGGCGTGATGATCGACGACCTGGTCACCAAGGGAACCAAGGAACCCTACCGCCTGCTGACCAGCCGGGCCGAGTACCGGCTGATCCTGCGCCACGACAACGCCGACCTGCGGCTGATGGAAATGGGCCACGCAATCGGCCTGGTCAGCGATAAGCGGCTGGCCAAGATGGAGGCCAAGAAGGCGGCGGTGGCAGACGAGATCAAGCGCCTCAAGGCCACCCGGGTCAAGCCGGGCTCGGCGGCCGATGACTTCATCCAGGCCCACGGCGACCACCCCCTCAAGGATTCGCTGACCGGGGCGGCCCTCTTGAAGCGGCCCTACGTCACTTACGACCAGCTGGTGACCTTCGTCGGCGCCCCGGCGGCCGAACTGGACCGCCAGGCCAAGGAGCAGGTCGAAATCCAGCTGAAGTACGAGGGCTACATCAAGAAGGAGGAGGTCAAGGTCAACCGCCTCAAGCGGATGGAGGCCAAGCGGATTCCGGCAACGATTGACTACTCCAAGATTGCCGGCCTGGCCACCGAGGGCCGCCAGAAGCTGGAGAAGATTCGACCGGAAACCCTGGCCCAGGCCGGGCGGATTTCCGGGGTCAACCCGGCCGACCTGGCGATCCTGAGCGTCTACCTCCAGCAGGGGATGAAGAACTAAGTACCAAGGAACAAGAAACGCCGAAGCGGGGATGCTTTCCCTGCTTCGGCGTTTTGAAGTCTTAGGTGGTGGTTTAGGCCGGTTGGTCTTCCAGCTGGGTGTAGATGTGGCAGTGGGGCACTAGTTGCTCCACCCGGCTGAAGTAGTCGCGGTCGGTCTGGCTGTAGTCGGCCGCGGCCAGCGGGTCGGTGTTTTCGATCGAAAAGATCAGCCAGGATTCGAGCAGTTCCTTGGCAGCGGTTTTTTCTAAGGGGTTCATTTGGTCGAGGAGGAGCTGGTCGTCGAGGTCGACCTGCTTGATGCCGCCGGCCGGGCCGGTTAGCAGGAGCGAGGTCACTCCCGGGTACTGGCGGGTCAGCTTGCCGCGGAGGCCAAAGCGGTCGCAGAAGCGCTCAAACCAGTACTGCTCGGCGGCGATGAGGTCATTAATTTGCCACTTCATTCTCATTTCCTTGCTATATAAACATAGTCTAATGTAATTAAATTTTATATTTAACCACGTTAGAGAAAGAATTATAGCTTTTCCTTTCTTAATTTTATTCACTGGCGTCAACACCGGTATTCCCATATCCGAACGAGCAGGTAATGACAGTGACCGGTTCTTCCAGCACCATGAGGCGAATTACTCACCCCGGGGTGTAGCCCACCCCTAAATATCGTTGCTAAATTAATTGCAAAAGATTAGCGACTGCGTTTTCATCACGATTTAGCATCGCACCGCAAGCATAGCAGTGATATTCATTATGCCGGGTGCAATGTTTTTGATTTCCCTGCAAGGTAAGTTTGTCTTCACCCGTCTTAACGTGCCCACAGCGGGAACACCGTTGAGTACTTGGATAGAAACGGTCCGCAAGAACTAGCTCTTTCCCATACCAAGTACATTTGTAAGTAAGTACTTGCCGGAAATAGCCAAACAACGACCGTTGAAGCCCTTTTGAGGCCACGTGGGTCATTTGCATTTGCTTCACGTTCAAATCCTCAATCACGATTTGGTCGTATTCCATCACAAGCATCGTGGTGAACTTTTGGATAATGTCGTGTTGGCAATTAGCTACTTTCCGGTAATCTCGTTGCAACTTGGCTCTCGTTTGCATGTAATTATTACTCTTGGTAGCTTCCTTGCCATTTAGCTTTCGTTTCCGGACTAGTGTCCTTTGGTAATGTTTGATTCGCTTATATAGTCGCTGTAAGGTTGCTGGCAAAACATTGACTTTCCCGGCTGAATAGTTCATATGCCCCACGTTTACATCCACTGCCGTTGCAACCCCGGTTTTGTCTTTAGCCTCAGTGGTTACTTCAAAAGGTAAGCTAGCCCAATACTGGCCGTTTTCCCGGTAAATGGACACAACTTTAAGCTCCCCTTGAAGAGGTTGCACCCTCGAAAAGGAAATATCATACCATGCTTGTTGATTCGCTCGGGGTTTATCTAACCGTAGCTTTCCATTCACGATCTTCGCCCGGTCGGTTTTAAACCCTTGCCGGGGAGCACGTTTCGATTTGAACTTTGGCTTTCCACAATCTGGTTGGGACTTGGTAAGAAAGTTACGCCAAGCTTTAGCTAAATCACTGATTGCTAATTGAAGACACCGAGCGGAAAGCAAATCCTGCCAGTCCTGCTTGTTGGTCACCAACTCATTCCGGACCTTATACTCACTAGGGCGAAGTTTTCTGTTTTCCATGATTAAAGACACTTCATACATGTCATTCCATAAAGAGAGCCCTTGATTCCAACAATACCGACGATAGTCGCATAGTTCGTCAATCACCTTTTGCATGGTGCGATTGGGATACAGTCGGACCTTTTGTGTTCTCATTACCATTAGATTCACCACCTAATGTTGTACTAACTCTTTCTAGTAATGTTAGATCATGCTTTATGGGATGCTATTACCCATTTAATAATCATCACTCTCCCAAACTAATTATTGCTGTCTCCATTGTATCGGGACTTTGTGTTCTTATCCAGAAATTTGAACGAAAATTTGTCAGCAAAAATCCAGTTATTGAACGAGTGGCCTGCCCCCGTGTTTCCATCGCCGGGGGCCCGGGTAGTGTAATGTTTTCATAGGTTGAGATGAATAATTCATTTCTGAGGATGATTCTCTCACCTAGACCAATTTAGT
>CALVGV010000004.1 GCA_944327195.1 uncultured Limosilactobacillus sp. | reverse complement strand
AAGTCGGGCGACACCCTGTCGAAGATCGCGGCCAACCACAACACGACCACCAGCACCCTGACGAGCCTGAACAACCTGAGCAACCCGAACCTGATCTACGTTGGCCAGGTGCTCAAGCTGACCAGTGGTTCGACCAGCTCAACCAGCACTGCGAGCGCGACCACGAGTTCCGCTACCACGACCTACACGGTAAAGTCGGGTGACACCCTCTCCGGGATCGCGGCCAAGTACAACACGACCTACACCACCCTGGCCAAGGTCAACAACATCAGCAACGCCAACGAGATCTACGTTGGCCAAACCCTGAAGATCTCGACCACGAGCACGACTAGCTCAACCAGCACGTCCTCGAGCAAGAGCTACACGGTCATCTCCGGCGACACCCTGTCCGGGATCGCCACCCGGCTCGGCCTCAACTGGAAGAGCCTGGCCAAGGCCAACAACCTGAGTGCCCCGTACACGATCTACGTCGGCCAAAAGTTGTCCCTCTAATTTGCGGACGGCCAACCGGTAAAAAATGAATGGGCTGCCTGCGCCCCCGCAGCGGCTCATTTTTTGAATCTGGAATCCAAGGAGGAAGCAACCGTGGTTAACTACCAATCCCTTCAACCAACCGATTTGCAGCGGGTGAGTTCGCTCTTCAAGGTCCTTGGTCACCCGAAACGGCTCCAGTTGCTCTACCTCCTGATGCAAAACCGGATGACGGTCAGCCAACTCAGCGCCGCCCTCGACTGGGAACAGTCGGCGGTCTCCCACCAGCTCCAGTTGCTGAAGCGGCGCAAGCTGGTGACCGCCACCCGCCAGGGAAAGAACATCATCTACCAGTTGACCAGTCCCCAGATCATGGCCCTGATCGCCGACGCGATCGAGGGGCATAAGTTACCGGAATAAGAAAAAGCCATTCAGCACACCGCTGAATGGCTTTTTTCGTTACTTTGCCGGCTGGTTCAGCTGGTCGATCACCAGCTGGTAGACCTGCTTGGCCTGGTCGGCGGTCGGGCTGATCACGATCAGGGTGTCGTTGCCGGCCAGGGTGCCGACGATTTCGCTCATCCCGCTGTCGTCAAAGAGGCCGGCCAGGATGGTGGCGTAGTTTGAGTTGGGGATCGTCTTGATGACGTTCATGAACTGGACGGTGACGATCGACACGACCGTGTTTTGGATCGTCTCGTCCAGCCGGCGGTCGATCTGCGGGGCCTCCACCTCGGTCAGCTGGGAGTAGTAGGGCCGGCCCTCGCCGTCATTGACCTTGGCGATGCTCAGCGCCCGCAAGTCGCGGGAAATGGTGGCCTGGGTGGCCGCGACCCCGTTTTCCTTCAGCAGGGTCAGCAGTTGTTCCTGGGTTCGGACCCGTTGATCATTAATGATTTTTTTGATTAAAATCCGTCGTTCCTTGTGATCCACGTCAATCACTCCTTCTTCCGTTTTATCTTACCAAAGTTTGTTCGCGATTTCCCGGGAAATTTATTGCTAGTTTAGTCCTCGGCCAAGGCGTCGATCGGGTTCAACTTGGCGGCGCGCCGGGCCGGGAGGAGGGCCGCCAGGAAGGAGATCACGATCGCCGCCGCAAAGGCGAAGAGGACGTCGGTGACCGTGATCTGGATGATCTGGTACTTGATCAGCGAGTAGAGGGCGGCGTTGATCCCCGCCGCCACCGCTAGCGACAGGACCAGGGCGAGGAGGGCGCCAAAGAGGCCAATCAAGAGCGATTCGGCGGTGAAGAGGCGGCGGATGTCAAGCCGCCGTGCGCCGAGCGCCCGCAGGATGCCGATTTCCTTGACCCGCTCCGAGACCGACATGTACATCGTGACGATGATCATCAGGGCCGACACCAGCAGGGAGATGGCGGCAATCGCGGCCAGGAGGTCGGTGGCCAGGCTGACGTAGGTGTTGACCCGGGTCAGGACGGCACCGATCGTGATCGCCCCGAGGACCCGCTGGCCGGCCACCCGGTGGTTATTGATTTGCTTGGCGAACGCCTTCACCCGCGAAAGCGAGCCGACCTTCAGCGAGACCATCGTCGGTGCGGTCAGTGCCTGGGCCTGGCGAAGGGCCCGTTTGATCGTCGGCGCGTTGACCAAGGAGGCGCTGCTGGTGCCGCTGGTGATCCCGGCCACCTTCAGGCTGGTGGTCACCTGGACCGGCTGGTTGTCCTGGTTGACCCAGTTGAAGGTCAGGGTGAGGGTCTTGCCCAGGCACCACTTGCGGGCGTGCTTGCCGAAGAGGGCCTGGGCGTCGGCCTCCTTCAGCACCACCTGGCCGCGCTTCGGTCGGTGGCCGGCCTTGAGCAGGGAGGCCTTGACCGAGCTCGACCAGCTTTCCAGCATCGTGCCGCTCTGCTGCTTGCCATTGGCGCTGAACTGGTAGGCCGGCAGGATGTAGCCCTCCTCGACCTTGCCGACCCCGCCCAGCGACTTGAGCCACTTCAGCTCGCTGGCGGAAATGGTGGCCTTCTTCGGGTTGGCGGCAATGTTGGCCACCGAGGACTGGAGCTCGCTGGAGGTCATCTGCTTACCGGACTGGTTCTTCAGGACGGTGATCACCCGCGGGTTGGCAACCCGGTTGATCTGGTCGTTGAGGTAGCCCTTGACCCCGTTGCCGAGGCCGGCGAAGAGGATCACCGCAAAGAGGCCGATCCCGACGCCGAGCATGATCAAGGAGTTGCGCCAGAAGTTGTACATCAGGTGCTTGAAGGCCGTCCGGTAGCTGGCGCTGGCCGGGAGGGGCTGGGCCGGCAGGGCAGTGGGCTTGGTGACCGGGTAGGCCGGCCGGCGGCGTTCGTCGGCCACGATCTTGCCGTCGGCCAGGCGGATCACCCGGGTGCCGTAGTTGGCCACCGCCTCGGAGTGGGTGACGGCGATCACCAGCTTGCCGCGCTTGGCAATCTGGTCGAGGATCTCCAGCACCTCCTGGGTGTTCTGGGAATCGAGCGCCCCGGTCGGCTCGTCGGCGATGATGATCTGCGGGTCGGCCGCCAGGGCGCGGGCGATCGCCACCCGTTGCTTTTGGCCCCCGGATAGCTGGCGGGGGTGCTTCTTGGCCTGGTCGGCCAGGCCCACCTCGGCCAGTAGCTGCTGGGCCCGCGCCTTGCGCTCGGCACTCGAGAGGGTGGTCATGTCGAGCGCCATCAGGACGTTGTCGAGGACGGTCAGGTGGGGGATCAGGTTGTAGGACTGGTAGATGTAGCCGACCATTTCCCGCCGGTAGGTATCGAGCTGCTTTTCCTGCCGGTGGTCGAGGGCCTCCCCGGCCACCCGGACGGTGCCGGAAAAGGCGCGGTCGAGGCCGCCGATGATGTTCATCAGGGTGGTTTTCCCGCCGCCGGATTCGCCGACGATCGAGACAAACTCGCCGCGGTCAAACTGGAGGTCGATCCCCTTTAAAACCGGGAACTCCTCCTTGCCGAGAAAGTACGACTTGTGAATCGCTTCGAGCGCTAAGAGTGCCATTGCTGTTTCCCTTCTAGCTTGTATTTTCTTCCATTCTACCAAATTTTTTCACGCTTGACCCACTAAGAACGGTTCGGCGCCTGCATGGGGCTGAAATTAATTGCAAATTGGCTGCCGGAGACAAAGAAAAAGCCAGGGCGCCGCGGGCGTCCTGGCAGTTGCATTGGGTAATGCTAGTTATTTTTCCATCGTTAGCCGGCCGTCCTCGATCCGGGCGATCCGGTCGGCGAAGGGGGTCAGCCGCTGGTCGTGGGTGACGACGACCACCGCCTTGCCGTACTTCTTGGCCAGGTCCTGCATCAGCTGGCCGACCACCGCCACCCGCGGCCGGTCGAGGGCCGCCGTTGGTTCGTCGGCCAAAACGATCGTTGGGTTGGGGTAGAGGGCGCGGGCGATCGCCACCCGCTGGCGCTGGCCGCCGGAGAGTTGCCCCGGGTACTTGTCGATTAGGTCGGCAATCCCCAGCTCCGCCAGGAGGGTCGCCAGCTCCTGCTTGGAGAGGTTCCCTTCCTTCTTTACCCGGTCGACCAGGGTGAACTGGTCGGCGACCGTCAGCGAGGGGTGGAGGTTGTAGGACTGGAGGACGAAGCCGAGGGTGGTCAGGCGGAGGTGGTCGCGTTGCTTGGCGGTCATCGTGGCCGGGTCGTGGCCATCAATCAGCACCTGGCCGCTGGTCGGCGTCTGCAGACCGCCGGCGATCGTCAAAAAGGTGCTCTTGCCCGACCCGGAGGGGCCGACCACCAGGCTGAGCTGGCCGGCCGGGGCGGAAAAGGAGACGTCGTGCAGGGCGGTCACCTTGCTGACCCCCTTGCCGTAGACCTTGCCGACCCGATGAAGTTCAATTGCTTCCATTTATCTTTCCTCCTAACTCATCGCGTCCAGTGGTTGAAGCCGGCGGATCAGCCGCACCGGCACGAGGGCGCTCACCATCCCGAGGACAATCAGGCCGGCGCTGATCGCCAGCGCCAGCGGCCAGGAGAAGAGGAAGGGCATCGTCGTCGGCAGGGCCAGGGTGGTCAGGAAGGTCACCCCGAGGCTAAGCAGACTGCCGATCCCCATCAACAGAAAGGCCTGGGCAACCGCGGCCCGACTCAGGGTGGCCGCGGTGATTCCCTGGGCGCGCAACACGGCGTAGGCCGGCAACTTTTGCATCGTCAAAATCGTCAGGAAGACGGCGATGATCACCATCGCAATCACCATCAGAAAGGCGATCATCATCGCGAAGGTCTTGTTTTGGGCCGCGTAGCCCGGCAGCTTGGCGACGAAGCGGTTGACCGGGTAGGCCTTCAGGCTGGCGGTGGTGAGGCTGAACTTGCGGGTGGAGAAGATGGCGCTGGCGGCAAACTGGTTGCCCTTCAGGCCCTGCCAGGCGCTGAGGTCGCCGTAGATCACCGGGGTCATGTTCAGCATCGCCCCGCTGGCGAAGCCGACCACCGTGTAGGTTTTCGTGCTACCGGCGAAGCGGACCTTGTCGCTCAGGCGGTAGCCCTTGGCCTGGAGGTTGGTGCTCAAGACGAGCTGGTTGGCGTTCCGGCTCCGGTGGCCGCTGGTGATGACCACCGTCTTGGCCAGCGGCTGGCTTTGCTTGAGGCCGATCAGCTGGGCGCTCTGCTTGTGGGCGTGCTTGCCGGTGGCTGAGATCACGACCGGGCTCTGGCCAACCAGCGAGTCGCCCTTCTTCAGGGTCGGCAGGTCGGCCTGCTTGATCAGCGACTGGCTGAGGCTGAGGTTGGCCCCCTTGCTCAGGACCACCGTTTGGGTGTGCCACTGCTCGATGGCGGCGGTGTTTTCCTTGGCCAGCCCCAGCATCAGGCCCAGCAGCATGAAGATCAGGTAGCCGACCAGGGCGATGATCGCCACGATCAGGCCGGAGTGGAGTTTGGAATGACGGATTTCCCTAATTGCCAGAAACATCGGGGGCTCCTTTCATCAGTGCCGTCAGGGCCGCTTCCAGGCGACCGAGGACTTCTTCTTGGCGGTCGGCGTCGGCCAGGCACTCGCGCATTGCCTGGTGGGTCAGGGTCATCACCGCCCAGGTGGTGGCGTCAAAGCGCATTCCCGGAACCACCGGGGCCGGCCGGTCCAGCTGGGCCTCGTTGACCGTGTAGTGGAGGCGGAGTAGGTCGCGCAGGCCCTGCTCCTCGCCGGTGGTCAGGAACTGGCGAACCTGGTTGGCGTAGTCGGCTGGTTGGCGCTTGAGTTGGCCGCGCAGTTCGTCCTTGGAGTGGATCTGGTGGAGGACCTGGCCCCAGAGGTACTGGTAGGCGTCGGTCAGGTCGGCGAAGTACTTGTAAAAGGCACCGCGGGCGATCTGGGCCTCCTTGACGATCCGCGCCACCTGGGCCTTGGCCAGCGGGTGGTGGCTAAACTCGGTCAAAAGGGCGGCCTGGATGCGGGCCTGCTTGTCCGGATTGAGGTTTAAAAAGGTTTGACTCGGCATAATTTTCTCCCTTCTTCGCGGGCGGCGTGGTGACACCGCGTCAACAAGGTCAATATACCCTCTTGGTGACACGGTGTCAACTAAAGGGCACAAAAAAAGTTGGGCCTGGGCCCAACTTTTTGATTTTAAATGGTGAGTTTGCTTAGGCTTCTTCGCCGCCGACCTTAACGATCGCCTTGGAAACCTTGCCCAGCTTGCCGGCAACGAAGTCTTCTACGCCGTCGAGGTCCAGTTCGTGGGAGAAGAGCGGCAGCGGGTCAACCTTGCCAGAGGCCAGGAGAGCAATCGAGTCTTCGAAGGTGTACGGGTTGATGAAGGCCCCTTGGATCTTCAGTTGCTTTTGGAAGACGTCGTAGGTGTTAACCGAGAACTTGTCGTCCGGGTTCCCAACCCCGAACATCAGCACTTGGGCCCCGCGAGCGGCAGCGGCCAGGGCTTGTTCTTGGGTGGCCGGGGTCCCAACGGCTTCAACCACGATGTCGAAGGCGGCTTCCGGCAGGTCTTCCTTGGTGGTGTTGATCGTCTTTACCCCGAAGTGTTCGCGGTTGTTAGCCAGCTTTTCGTCGGAGCGGCCGGCCAGGGTCACTTCGTGGATCCCGCGGGCCTTGAGGATTTGGGCGAAGAGTTGGCCTTCGAAGCCGTCCCCGAGCACGAGGGCCTTTTGGTACGGGTGGGTTTCGAGCAGGTCAACCCCGTGCATTGCGCAGGAGATTGGTTCGATTACGGCAGCCGCCTTGAGGGAAACGTTGGCCGGGATTGGGTAAACGACCTTGGCCGGAGCGGTGAAGTATTCCGCAAAGCCCCCGTCGCGGGTAACCCCAACGGCGTCGAGGTGTTCACACAGTTCCGGGCGTTGGGTCCGGCAGTATTGGCATTGGCCACAGTAGATGTTCGGGTCAACGGTTACCCGGTCGCCAACCTTAACGTTGGTAACGGCGGAACCAACCTTGGCAACCACCCCGGAGTTTTCGTGGCCGAGCACGATCGGCGGAACGGCGGAAGCGGAACCCGGCAGGCCGGCGTAGAGGGCCTTGTCAGTCCCACAGATCCCGGCGAAGGCGGTGTGCACCAGCACTTCGTCCGGCTTGATTTCCGGAACATCGTAGTCTTGAACAGCTAAATCTTTGATCCCTTGCAATACAAGTGCCTTCATAGTTGAATACCTCGCTTACTTGTGAAAACTATCATTTGACGATTGTTAGTATAACTGTTCACATTCTTTATGTCAACCGCTTGTCATAGAATTTTTTGCCCGTCTGGCGCCCTTGGCCAATTTTGATTGCCGTGATTACCGCCACTTGCGGGGACGAAAATGATTGTGATTAATCATTCATAATCGCTTTTTTGCAAGCGCGCCGCCGGGAGACTGGTGACGCACGCGTAAGTCTATAGGAAGAAGTTTACGGACTAGGGAACCGAAATTAGTGCTCGGCCAGGCGGCGGGGGGGATTTTTTAGCGCGCGGGCGGCGAACTTTCGGCCCGCCGAAGCGTCCCGGGGAGAAAAAGCAAAAATTTCTTAAAATCATGCAAGCGATTTCTTCCTTGTTTTGTCATCAATCCTCCCGAAAAGCTTGGAATCAAGGCCGGAAAATCGGCATTTTTTTATTGCGGGACATTATTTTTTATGCTAACCTAACAAAGGTGTTCCCAAGGATTAACCATCCTGTTGGAACAAGCAGAAAAAGCATTGTAGAGAAAGGTGGATTTGGCGTGGACAGCACACAAAGTCAACCCCGCAAGCACAAGCTGATTCAGTACGCAAACGGGAAATCCCTTGAAGAAATTAACGGGACGGTCGAAGTCCCGCACGGCAAAGGCTTCTGGAAGACCCTCTTTGCCTACTCCGGTCCTGGTGCCCTGGTAGCGGTGGGTTACATGGACCCGGGTAACTGGTCAACTTCGATCACCGGGGGGCAAGCATTCCAGTACACCCTTATGACGACCATCCTGATTTCAAGTTTGATCGCGATGTTGCTTCAATACATGGCAGCCAAACTTGGGATCGTCAGCCAAATGGACTTAGCACAGGCCATTCGGGCGCGGACCGGGAAGGCGTTAGGGATCATCCTGTGGATCATGACCGAATTGGCAATCATGGCGACCGATATCGCCGAAGTTATTGGGGCCGCAATTGCCTTGAACTTATTATTTAATATTCCGATGACGATTGCCGTCTTCATCACGGTCTTCGACGTCCTGCTGCTCCTCTTGCTGACCAAGGTTGGTTTCCGCAAGATCGAAGCGATCGTCGTTTGCCTGATCCTGGTTATCCTCTTTGTCTTCATTTACCAGGTTGTTTTGTCCGACCCTGACTGGGGTAGCGCCTTGGCCGGCATCGTCCCGAGTACGGCCGCCGTTGCCAAGGGCCCATCCAAGATGGGGATCACCCCGCTGAGTGGTTCCTTGGGGATCATCGGGGCGACTGTGATGCCGCACAACCTCTACCTCCACTCCGCCATCTCGCAAACGCGGAAGTTGGACCACACCAAGGTTGACGACATCAAGCAAACCGTTCGCTTCTCCGCATGGGACTCCAACATCCAACTGACGGCCGCCTTCTTCGTTAACGCCCTCCTGCTGATCATGGGGGTTGCGGTCTTCAAGTCCGGGGCGGTGAAGGATACCTCCTTCTTCGGTCTCTACGACGCCCTCAACAACACCTCGATGCTGAGTAACGGGGTTCTGATCGCCGTTGCTAAGTCCGGAATTCTGTCGACCCTCTTTGCCGTGGCCCTCTTGGCCTCCGGGCAAAACTCCACCATTACCGGGACCCTGACCGGGCAGGTAATCATGGAAGGGTTCGTTCACATGAAGATGCCACTCTGGGCCCGGCGCCTGATCACCCGGTTGATCTCGGTCATCCCGGTACTGATCTGTGTTTCGATGACCACCGGGGAAACCGAGCTACAACAACACCAGGCGATCAACATGCTGATGGAAAACTCGCAAGTCTTCCTGGCCTTCGCCCTGCCGTTCTCGATGGTTCCGCTGCTGATGATGACCAACAGTGAAGTCGAAATGGGTGAGTTCAAGAACGCCACCTGGACCAAGGTTCTTGGTTGGGTTTCCGTTCTCCTGCTGACCTTCCTCAACCTCTACAACATGCCAAGCACCTTTGAAGGCTTCGGCATCTGGAGCAAGGGGACGGCCGACGTCCTGGCCTGGATCACGATCATTGCCATTGTGGCCCTCTTGCTGTGGACGATCTACGAACTCCACCGCGGGAACCAACGCTTCGCCGCTGAACACCACGCCCACCCGTGGGAAAAGGCGGAAGCCGAAGCGGCCGCAGAATAATTTGCAACAATTCGCTCCTTAATCGAAAAGTGACCGGCAGTTTGCCGGCCACTTTTTTTGGATTGGTTGCGAGTGCTAGTCCTTCAGCACCATCTTAACGTGGGGAATCCCGTCGAGGTCGAAGACGTCCGACACCGGGGTGAAGCCGAAGCTGGCGTAGAAGTCGCGCAGGTAGTTTTGCGCCTCGATTTCGATTGTTTTCCCGGGAAATAATTGCTTGGTCTTGGCAATCGTTTCGGCAACCAGCTGGCGGCCGTAGCCGTGCTTGCGCATCGCCATCGGCACCAGTACCCGGCCGAAGGTGGCCCCGGCCTTGGTTTCCATGATCCGGGTGTAGCCGGCCAGCTGGCCGTCGTCGGTCAGCAACTGCAGGTGGTAGGCCGTCTCGTCCTGGTCGTCAATTTCCTGGTAGTAGCAGGTTTGCTCGACCACGAAGACCTTCACCCGTTCCTTGGCCAGCCGGTAGAATTCGGTGGTCGTCAGTTCAGTGAGCTTCTTTACCGTTACTTGCATCTAAAATTCCTCCTTTATGACAAAAGGCACCACCAACCCTCCGCACGCTAAATCTAGCGGGCCCTAGTGGAGGATTGATGGTGCCTTCATGCTGGCTCATCCGGGGGTGAAACCAGCGGCTTATTCAAATCGCCTTGATTCTAGCAAGAATGGCCGGGCGTGTCAATTCCCCCGGATGAATTTTTGCGGCGAACCGGGGCAGAGGGGCAGCCAAAGCGGCCAATTTACATCGTTTTCGCCACCTTTCCCAACTTTCAAGCCTTTCTTCGCAGATTCTTCACGTCCCTTGGGTAAGGTCAAAAGACGAATAAGGATTCCGGTCGGGTCGTTCGCCATGCTAGTTCCCCCGGTTAATCAGAAAATGGTATACTATGGCTAATAACCCACCGGAAAGGGGTGATTTCACAATGAACGATCAAGATAAGAAAACCGGCCGCAGCCGGGTTGATCTTTACGACAGTGCCGAGCACAAGCGGGCCCGCCAAAAGGACAAGCAGTCGCTCGGTGGGGCCTTCAAGGACCTCTTCAAGCGGCCGGCCAAGTCGGCGGCCGCCCCAACCAGTGGCCGGGCGGCCCTCCGCCAGAGCCAGCAGGCCGAGCACACCAACTCCTTCGGTCCGGCGGCGAACCGGCCGGCGGCAAGCAAGGAAAGCAAGGGCGGCAAGGGCTTCGGCCTCCGCCGCGGCCTTCACTCGGCGCCAAAGCAGACCACCAGCGCCCCCCAACCGGCAATTAGCCAGGACGAGAGCAAGAAGGGGTTGAGTCTGCGTCAGGGGATCCACGCCGCCCCAACGACCAAGAAGCGGCGCTTCAACTTCAGCCTGCCGTCCCTTAGTGGCAAGAAGGGGCCGCAGGGGAAGAAGAACAAGCACCGGATCTACAAGACGGTCCTCGGGGTGGCGGTGGCCGCCCTGGTGGTCTTCTTCATCATCTTTTTGATCAAGCAGCAAAACCCGATCAGCACCAGCTCGTCCTCGACGGTTGAATCGGCCTCGAGCTCCTCCTCGTCGTCGAAGAAGTCGAAGTCGTCGTCCTCTTCCAAGAAGAAGTCCTCGTCGAGCTCGAAGAAGAAGTCGAAGTCCAAGAAGAAGTCCTCTTCGTCGACGACTTCGACCGATAGCGACACCCAGGAGACCTACCAAACGTCAACCACCGGGTCGAACTCCAGCAACAACTCGACCAGCAGCAAGTCCTCGTCGACCACTGCCAACTCCAGTTCGAGCCACTCGTCCACCAGCACGAACTCGAGCAGCACGACGAGCAACAAGTCGTCCTCGTCAACGTCAACGAGCACGAACAACAACACGAGCTCGAGCAACAACTCGGGTAGCTCGACCAGCTCCTCGTCGAATAACTCGTCCTCGAGCAACAACTCGGGCAGTTCGAGTTCAAACAGCATGAGTACCAACGCCAGCGCGAATAGCACGAGCACCAAGGCGGTCGTTCAGTCGCTGTCCTCGTCCAAGAGTAGCGGCAGCAGTTCGGGCAGTTCAAGCACGACCAGCGAGAGCTAGTTTTCTCGCCTAGCCCCTTGACCGAAGGGGGAAAGGTGCTATAATGGGCCCTAATTGAAAGAGGACACGTCACTAGCGGGTCGCTATTCAGGGAGCGGTTCCGTTGGCTGGAAGAACCGTTAGCCCCGCTAGTGATACCACCTCTTGGTTTGACACCGAAATAAGGTGCTCCGGGTCGTGACCGTTATCCACCGCAAGAGAAGGCCACGGGCCTTGAATTTTGGGTGGAACCACGCTGAGTTTGTTAACCAACGTCCCTTTTCCCGCATCCGCGGGGGAGGGGGCGTTTTTTATTTTTTAAAGGAGTGTTAGAAGATGGCACAAGTTGCAGTAATGGGGCCGGATGGCCAAGTTGAAAAGATTGAACGCGACGGGAACAAGGAAGCCCTCGCCGCCCTGCGGCAAATGAGCGCCTTGATGCTCAAGGCGGCCTTGGAAAGCGAATTTGACGGGATTCGCCTCGGCGGGGCCGTGGCCGAAGACGACCAGTTCTACGTTGATTCCGACCGCGATGACCAACAGGTTTCGGCTGACGAACTGCCGGCCCTGGAAGCGGCAATGAAGAAGCTGGCCAAGGACGGCGCCAAGGTTGAATTTGCCGAGATGGCCCTTGACGACGCCCTAGCAGCAGCCGGCGACGACCAGTTCACCAACGAACTGCTCAAGGAACACGCCACGGACGGCAAGGTGGCCCTCTACAAGCTGGGCGACACCGCCATCGTGGCCGACGCGCCGATCCTGGTTTACGCCAACGTGGTCAAGCACTTCAAGCTCCTCTCCGTGGCCGGCGCCTACTGGAAGGGGATGTCCTCCAACCCGATGCTCCAACGGATCTACGGGACGGTCTTCTTCAACACCGACGACCTGGACGCCGACCTCAAGGCCCGCCAGGAAGCCAAGGAACGCGACCACCGGGTAATCGGGAACCAGCTCGACCTCTTCTTCGTTGACCCGAAGGTTGGGGCCGGCCTGCCGTACTGGATGCCGAAGGGTTCCACCATCCGGCGGACGATCGAACGCTACATCATTGACCGCGAAGTGGCCGACGACTACGAACACGTCTACACCCCGGTCCTGATGAACCTCGACGCCTACAAGACCTCTGGTCACTGGCAACACTACCGCGACGACATGTTCCCGCCGATGGACATGGGCGACGGCGAAATGCTGGAACTGCGGCCGATGAACTGCCCGTCCCACATCCAGGTCTACAAGCACCACATCCGCTCCTACCGCGACCTGCCGCTGCGGATCGCCGAACTGGGGATGATGCACCGCTACGAAAAGTCCGGCGCCCTTTCCGGTCTGCAACGGGTGCGGGAAATGACCTTAAACGACGGCCACACCTTCGTGGCGCTGAACCAAATCCAAACTGAATTCGCCAAGATCCTGAAGCTGATCATGAGCGTTTACAAGGACTTCGACATCACCGACTACACCTTCCGCCTCTCCTACCGTGACCCGAAGAACACCGAGAAGTACTACGCAAATGATGAGATGTGGGAACAGGCCCAAAAGATGCTGAAGGGCGCCATGGACGACCTCGGCCTCGACTACTACGAAGCCGAAGGGGAAGCCGCCTTCTACGGCCCGAAGCTGGATATCCAAACCAAGACGGCCCTCGGTAACGAGGAAACGATGTCGACGATCCAACTCGACTTCATGCTGCCGGAACGCTTCGACCTCCACTACGTTGGTGAAGACGGCAAGCAACACCGGCCGGTGATGATCCACCGCGGGGTGGTGGGGACGATGGAACGCTTCATCGCCTACCTGACCGAAATCTACAAGGGTGCCTTCCCGACCTGGTTGGCCCCGCAACAGGTAACGATCATCCCGGTTTCCGACGACAAGCACGGTGAATACGCCGACCAGCTGGCCGCCCAAATGAAGGCCGCCAACATCCGGGTAAAGGTTGACCACCGCAACGAAAAGATGGGCTACAAGATCCGTGAAGCCCAAACCCAGAAGGTGCCGTACACCCTGGTGGTTGGGGAAGACGAAATGGCCAACGGTTCGGTATCCGTCCGCAAGTACGGGGAAAAGGACCAAACGAGCATGAGCAAGCAGGCCTTCCTCGACGAAATCCTGACTGACATTGCCAACTACTCGCGGGAAAACTAGTTTTTCCGCTTGAACCTAAAAAAGCTCCGCAGGTGCGGGGCTTTTTTGATTGGGGCGGGGGCCGCCGGGGAGCAGCTTCCGGGAGACTGGAACGGGGGGCCTCCGCTCCGCGAAAATTGCGGGACCGTGACGATGTGCGAGTGTTCCTTTGCTAGAAAGCGACCGGCGGGAGCTTGAGAGCTTAGGAACGTTCCATCCGATAGCCACCCAAGAACGAGGAGCAAGGCGACGAGCGATTGGCTAGTGGCGAACCGGGTGGGCACAACTTTGAGCCCCTCCGGGTCTCAAAGCTTGGCCTTTCACTAGGCGGGAAACCCGCCAAGTGAAATTTCACCATCTTGGCCCGCATTTTCGCTCCCCTCCGGCCCGGCAACGATGGCGCAAGAAAGCCATAGCCATTCTATGCATGGAATTTGGGGATGTCCCTAGGTCAAGGAGTATTCACTAGGCTGGAAAAGGTCTTAGATATAACTTTCATTAAATGGGAATAGCAGTCTCCTTCACAGAAAATTATAAATTGATTATCAAAAAAACAATGATATGATTATTTTGGTTAAATGTATTTACGTGGAGGAGTTTAAGATGAGTTTCTTATACACAATTTTCATGATTGGGTTCTTTGTTTCTTGTTTAGCCATTTTATTCTATGCGTTTAAAGTCTTTAAGGGACGAAAGAATAAGGACGACGGTTATAAGAAAAGTAAGAAGCGATTATTGACTTCGATTGTTATTCTTGTGGTTACCTTTGTTGGCGCAAGTACAACGGTTCCCGATGATAGTCAAAGTAGTGCTGACGAGGCAACGAGCAGTAGTTCTCACAAGAAGAGCTCAGAATCCAAAAAAACGTCATCATCCAAGAAGTCATCATCAAGTTCGAGTGCCAAGAAGGAGTCCTCTTCGAGCGAATCAGAGAGCGATGATGAAAATTTGGATGATCAAAGTAGCTATCAACAAGTGTCGTACGACAACATCGCGCGAAACAGTAATGATTGGTCTGGCAAGCTAGTAACCTTTTCGGGGACCGTTACCCAAGTTAACGAAGAGAAAGGTGACTATCTCTTGCTAGTTTCGATGGACGATGATGCTGATCAATTAACGATGGTTTATGTACCGAAGAGTACGATGCCAGATGGCGATATTCTTGAAGACGATGCCGTTACTGTTTATGGTCGTTCTGAAGGGATGACAAAGTATGAAACGGTGATGGGGGATGAAAACCGGGTTCCGTCAATTTATGAAACGACAAAGCTTGTTGACCAAGGCCGCTAATGGTACTGGTTCTATAAAGCTACAAGCACCCTAATGGGATTGGTAGCAATCTGCCAACCCCACTAAAGCTATAAACGGCTTGATTCCGGAAGTTAACCGGGGCCAAGCCGTTTTTACTTAACGATGGGTGACTAGCTAATACTTAGTTCGGTTTGGATCGGGAACCGGGTAGACCACCCCTAGGCGTTCCTTCCAACTCACCTTCTGGGTGAATTCAAATAATGCCTCGAGCTTCTGGTTGCTGAGGCGGGAGCGCTCCTTCAGGAGGACCGGAAAAAGGTCGTTGGCAATTGCCGCAAGCCGGACCTTCTTTTCAAGTGCCACCTTTGCTGCCGCGAGTTGGGCCGTTGCCTCAGCACTCAATTGAACGGTGTCGTCAGCCAGGAGTTGGTCGATCAATTCGCGAAATGCTGCTCTTTTCTGGTGACCACGCATTGTCTTTTCCTCCGTGAACTTGCTTTTCAACTGGCGAGTCATACGTAAAATCGGTGAGCCAAGCATTGTTGTCACCGCAAATGGAGCTTTCAACTCTAAAAATAGGTTTTCTCAAGTAGAAGATAGCAGTTTTCTGCGGAAAAATAAATTTTGTTGCCTACTTAATCAACTAATAGTAACCTTTCCTAGCAAGCAGAGATATCAACGCACCACCGTTGCCGGGCCGGAGGGGAGCAGACCCGGGAGCTCAAAGTTGTGCCCACCCCGTTCCAGTCTCCCGGAAGCTGCTCCCCGGAGGCCCCCGCTAACACAAAAACCGCCAGCGCAATGCTGACGGTTTTTGCTTAGTTTGCGAAGTAGTGTTTCCACTGGTTATTGACGTTGTTCTTCTTGGTGCTGTTGGTGGACCAGAAGCCAACCTGAACCACCCCGAGGATCTTCTTCTTGGGAACAAAACCGTAGTAGCGGCTGTCGTTGGAGACGCTCCGGTGGTCCCCCAAGACGAAGTAATGGCCGGCCGTCACCTTGGTGGCGCCGCTGTTCTTCAGCCAGCTGTTGTCAACCGAGATCGACTTGAGGGTCCAGGTCCCGGTCCCCTGCTTGCGCTGGTAGGCGCTGATGTACTTCTGGTTGACCAGCTTGCCGTTGACGTAGAGCTTGCCGTTCTTGGCCTCGACGGTGTCCCCCGGCACGGCGATCACCCGCTTGACGTAGTAGGTCTTTTCCGATACCTGCGGGTCGACCCCGTTGGCGTTGAAGACGACCACGCTGCCGCGGTGGATCTTAGCCTGCTTCCAGGTCAGCACCCGCTCGTTGTTTTGCAGGTTCGGCAGCATTGACGGCCCGTCAACCCGGACCGGCTGCACGATGTAGGTGCGAATCCCCAAGGCAATCAACAACCCGATGACCACTGGGAGGACCCAGCTCATCACTTTCTTAAAAGTTTCCATTTTGTCCCCTTATTTCCACAAAATCTTAATCCCATGATAGCCCCATTTGGCCGCGGTGGCTACACTTTCGCCGAGCTGAAATCAATTTTTTAGGCGGCGGTTAAGCAAGTGTAATCAAGGCTTCACTTCCCGCCGCAAGCGGCTCAGCTCCAGCGGTTGGAACTGGCGGTACTCGTAGCTGAAGTGGTAGCGCTCGTGGATGGCGTTGAGGACGGCGATCAGGTAGTCGAGGTCGGCCTCCTTGATGATCCCGATCGGCCAGGACCGCTGCCAGCTGCGCGGCCGGCGGGCGTTGAAAAAGAGGTTGTAGCAGTCGTCGGGTGAGTAGTAGACAACGGCGATCCAGTAGCGGGTGCGGCTCTTTTGCTTGAAGTAGGTCGCCAGGCGGTCGCAGATCCGCTTGGCCACCAGTTGTGGTTGGTCTTTACTCAAGGCTCTGCCCCCCGGTGTGGCCGCCGACCAGCTTGCTGCGGGCGATGAAGGTCCCGCCCTTCTTCAGGCTGGCGGCGCGGACGATCGCCGTCTTGCCGTAGCGCTTGCGGATGGCGTCGACCGTGTTTTCGACGTCGATCGCGGTGGCATCGGCCTTGGTGGCGAAGAGGTCGAGCTGCTCGCCGTACCGCTTGGTCAGCCGGGTGGCGGCGACGGCCACGTGGCGGACCGGCTGGCCGCGCCAGCTGCGCTCAAAGAGGGCCTTGACCTCGGCCATCAATACCCGGGTGTCGGCGGTGTCGGCGGCCAGCTTCTGCGAGTGGGTGAAGCCGGTCTTGCCCTGGTCGTCAACCACCCCGAGGGCGTAGCCGATCCCGAGGTAGACCCCGCCGGCCTGCTTCTGCTTGGCCCGCAGGCGGCTGGCCACCTGGGCGGTGATTTCGCTGATCACCAACTCGATCTCCTCCTTGGTGTGGTAGTCGCGGGGGAGGACCTGGGAGTTGCCGACCGACTCGGACTTTTTCTTGTGGCGGTGGCTCTTGGCCGGCGAGCTGTGGTCGACCCCCCAGGCGGTTGCGTAGAGGCGGGCGCCGGCCTTGCCCAGCTTCTCCTCCAAGAAGTAGGGGTCGGCGTGGGCCAGCTCCCACATCGTGTGGATACCGAGCCGCTCCAGCCGGGCGGCCATCCGGGTGTTGATCCCCCAGACGCTGGTCAGGTCCTTGATCGCCCAGATCCGCGCCCGGGCGGTCTGGTTGGTGATCACGCCGATGAATTCCGGGTTGTGCTTGGCGTAGATGTCGAGGGCGAGCTTGGCCTGGACCGGGTTGTTGCCGATCCCGATCGTCGTTACCAAGTGGAGGCGCTGGTAGACCTCGCGCTGGATGCGGCGCACCACCGCCAGGATGTTGTCGCCGTAGAGCCGCCAGGAGTGGGTCAGGTCGAGGATCGATTCGTCGATCGAGTAGGGGAGGAGGTCGTCTTGGGCGACGAACTCGGAAAAGATGTCGTTGATGGCGAGGTTCTTTTCGATGTAGAGGTTCATCCGCGGCGGCACCACCAGCAGGCGGTCGTCGTTGGGCAGGTCGCGGGCGCGGTTGACGTTGTGGAGCTTGAAGAGCTGCTTGGCGGCCGGCGAGGAGGCCAAAATCAGGCCGCTGCCGGTGTTATCGGCCTCCGACATCACCACCAGCGGGGTGGTCAGCGGGTCGAGCCCCCGGCTGGTGCACTCCACGGTGGCGTAAAAGGACTTGTTGTCGATCATCAAAAAGACCCCGCGGGGTTCGCTTGCGTAATCCATCCCGGTTCCCTCCCTAAACAAATGTTCTAGTTAGATTTTAGCGGACCGGGCGGGAAATGACAAGCACTTAGTCCGCCGCCAGGGAGAGCTTGACCACCGCCTCGCAGCGCGGCGTTTGCGGCAACATGTCGACCGGCTGGATGTAGTCGACCCGGTAGGTCGGGGTCAGGCGGGCCAGGTTGCGGGCCAGGGTGGCCATGTTGCAGGAGACGTAGCAGAACTTGGTCGGCTTCTCGGCCAGGATCGTCTCGATCAGCCGGTCGTCGAGGCCGGTCCGCGGCGGGTCGACCACCAGGGCGTCGAAGTGCTGGCCGGCCGCCCGCCACTTCGGCAGCAGTTCCTCGGCCGGGCCGCATTCGTAGCGGGCGTTGGTGATTCCGTTGAGGGCGGCGTTGGCGTTGGCGTCGGCCGCCGCGGCGGCGATTGTTTCCATCCCCAGCACCTGCTTCACCCGGCTGGCCAAAGAGAGGCCGATCGTGCCGACCCCGGCGTAGGCGTCGATCAAGGTGTCAGTGGGCTTGAGGTCGAGGGCCTGGGCGGCCAGCTCGTAGAGGTTTTCGCACTGGGTGGGGTTGAGCTGGAGAAAGGAGCGGGCCGAGAGCTTGAAGTCCAGCCCCATCAGGCTTTCGGTCACGGTTTCCTCCCCGGCCAGGCAAATCGTCTCCTCCCCCCAAACCAGCGGGGTGTCGCCGGGGTTGACGTTTTGCATCACCGAGGTCACTGCCGGCAGTTCGGCGGCAATCCGTTCCAGCAACTGGTGCTTCTTGACCAGCTTCTTGGTATTGGTGATCAGGGTCACCTGGAGCTGGCCGGTGGTGGTTTCGCGGATGGCGATCGTCTTGAGGATCCCGCTGTGGTTGGCTTCGACGTAGGGCGGGATGTGCAGGTCGCCGACCATGTTTACCAGGGCCCGCATCACCCGCATCGTTTGCGGCAGCTGGACGGCGCACTCCTTGAGGTCGACCACCTGGTGGCTGTTGGCCCGGTAGAGGCCGGCTACCACCTGGCCGTCAACTTCCCGCACCTGGAACTGGGCCTTGTTGCGGTAGCCGTACTGCTGGGGGCTGGCCAAAGTCGGCCGCACCTGGTAGTGGCGCCAGCCGTGGGGCTTGAACTTGGCCAGGCTGTCCTTGACCATCTGGCGCTTGTAGGCCAGCTGGGCCGGGTAGGCGAGGTGTTCGAGCTCAAAGCCGCCGGCGATCCCGGCCACCGCGTCGCGCGGGGTCACCCGGTCCTTGCTGGCGCGCTTGAGGCGGTGGAGCTTGGCCTCGAGGAAGCGCTCGTGAACGGCGGTGACTTCGGCGACGACCTGTTCGCCGGGGAGGGCGCCGGGCACGAAGCAGACCTTGTGCTTGAAGTAGCCGATCCCCTGGCCGGCCACGCCCAGCTTCTTGATTGACAACGGGAAGCGGTCGCCGACGCTAACGACGACCGGACTGGTAGTGTTTGACATGCGCGTCCCTTTCTTTTCCGGCAGCCGGCCGGGCCGACTGCCACCGGTAATTCCAATAATCCGAAGCCTATTTTAGCATTCCCGCGGTAAAATTACCCGTCCCCCGCCGCGTGCTAGCGGGCCCGGGGGTCTCATACGATTTAGGCATTACTTCCGACCAGCAATAAGCATTTGCAATCTTCCCCGCGGCGACGATAATTAAAAGTAAGCAAGTTCGCAGAAAGGAATGGTTAGATGGCAAAGACGATTGTGCTCTACTACTCGGCTACCGGCACCACCAAGGCGCGAGCCCAGAAGGTGGCCGCCGCCCTGCAGGCCGACCTGGCGGAGATTCACGCCGCCAAGCCCTACACCGCGGCCGACCTCGACTGGCACGACCCGCAGAGCCGGACCTCAGTCGAGCAGTACGGCCACGACAGCCGGGTGGCGATCAAGGATGACCTGCCGGGCATCAGTGGCTATTCAAACGTGGTGATCGGCCACCCGATCTGGTGGGCGATCCCGCCGCGGCTGATCGCGGCCACGATCGACCGGCTCGACTTGAACGGCAAGAACCTGGCCACCTTCGCGACCTCGGGCGGTTCCACCTACGCCAACTCGCAACGCAACGTGGCGCGGACGGTCAAGGAAAACGGCTACCGGGTCCAGGTCAACCAGGGAGCGGTGCTCAACAGCGACGTCGCCCAGGCGGCCTGGCTGAAGCAACTGAACTTTAATTAAGGAGGAAACAAGGATGGCACAAATCAAGCAAACCGCCGGGCGGGACCAACTGGGCGCCTTCGCCCCGGAATTCGCCCACTTCAACGACGACGTTCTCTTTGGCGAGAACTGGAATAACCAAGACATTGACCTAAAGACCCGCAGCATCATCGTGATCTCGGTCTTCATGGGCCGCGGCCTGGTCGACGACTCGCTCAAGTACCACTTGCAAACCGCCAAGCAAAACGGCGTCACCAAGAAGGAGATCGTGGCGATCATCACCCACGCCGCCTTCTACGCCGGCTGGCCGGTGGCCTGGGCGGTCTTCAACCTGGCCAAGACGATCTGGACCGGGGACGAAGCAGTGGCGACCGGCGACGCGACCCTGGCCGAATACGCCAAGACCCTCTTCTTCCCGGTCGGCCAGCCCAACGACGCCTACGCCAAGTACTTCTCCGGCAAGAGCTGGCTAGCGCCGGTTTCGACCGCCCAGGTGCCGGTCTTCAACGTCACCTTTGAGCCGGGCTGCCGCAACAACTGGCACGTCCACCACGCCACGACCGGCGGGGGCCAGATGCTGATCGGCGTCGGCGGCCGCGGCTTCTACCAGGAGGAAGGCAAGGACCCGGTTGAGATCCGGCCGGGCACGGTGATCAACATCCCGGCCGGGGTCAAGCACTGGCACGGCGCCGCGCCGGACTCCTACTTCTCCCACCTGGCAATTCCGGTGCCGGGCGAGGAAACCAGCGACGAGTGGCTGGAACCAGTCAGCGAGGAAGAATACAAGCGGGTTTGGTAGTTCAATTCAACGAAAAAGGTGAGCAGGCCGCGGATTTTCCGCGGGGCTGCTCACCTTTTTGCTACTTGAGTTCGGTTTGCTTGAAATTTTGCAGGTTCTGGCTGCTTGGCGTCAGCTTCTGCCACTTCTTGGAGAGGAAGGCCGCGTTCAGGTGGTAGTGCGGCTGGGGCTGCTTCTTTTCCAGGAAGGGGGCAATCCGGTGATCGAAGGCCACCCAGCCGGCGTAGCCGAGGTGGATCGTGTCGGTCATGAAGCCCTTCTTGTTGCCGGCGTGCGAGTAGTCAACAATGTTGGTGAAGCCCTGCGACTCCAGCTGGAACTTGATCTTGGCGGCCGTCTGGTAGTACATCTGCATGTCCATCCCGGTGTACTTTTCCCACTTGGCGTTGACCGGGGTGATCATGAAGACGACCTGGGTGTTGGTCTTCTTGAACTGGTTTAGGACCACTTCCAGGTCGGCGTATTCCGGGCTCTGCAGGTAGGAGAAGTGCTTCTGCGACCCCTTAACGTGGCTGGCGTGCTTGATCCGCTGGTTGTAGAAGGAGTTGACCACGCCAAAGGAGTTGTTGCTGCTGGCCTTGGCGTGGGCCGCCACCGCCTGGCGGTACAGGCGCCGGTAGTTGTAGTGGGCCGGCAGGGCGGCCTCGCGCGGCTTGACCCGCTTGCCGTAGTTGTTGTTCAAGAAGTAGCCGGAGAAGAGGTCGTCCTCGTGGCTGAGGAGGGCGATCCGCACCCTGAGGTTGGTCCGCTCCCACTGGTTCAGCGCCTTGCCGTGGGCGATCTCGTAGGCGTAGTTGCCAACCGTTCCGCCGTCACCCAGCAACTGGAGGAGGCGCTTGGCCGTGTAGCGGTCGTAGGCCGACTTGGGGTTGGCCTGGGCCAGCCAGACCAGGTTGGCGTAGGTGCCGTTGTAGTACTTGAAGGCCGCCGGCATCACCCCGGGTTTGGTAAACCACTGCGGCGAGATGATGAAGACCGCCTTGCCGTTCTTCATTTGGCCGGCCATCATCGTCATGTTGAAGAGCTGGGGCAGCGACTGGGTGCCCCGCGAACCGAACATGAAGGGCCGGTAGTGGTGGTACTTGGCCGCCATCGTGGCCGGGTAGTAGCGGTCCATCCGGTTGAGCTCACTCGAGCCGAAGAAGGGAACATAGTGGGCCCGTTTGTCGCTCAAGGCGGCAACCTTCAGCGAGCGGTTCTTGAAGACCGCTGGGCTGAGGGAGACGGCCGCCCGCTGGAGGGTGGCCTTGGAGTGGTTGGAGTGCCAGGGGATGGCAAAGACGCCGAGGGCCAGCAGGCCGGCGATGATCACGGGGCCGAAGATGCCCCACAGCTTGCGCTTATCGGTCATTATTGGAGTTCCTTTACCCGTTCTTCAATCTTTTCAATCGTGCTCCAGGCGTCGCGGTCGAATTCGGAGACCGGCACCTGGATGTCAAACTCGTCCTGCAGGGAGAGCAGGAACTGGACGGTGGCCATCGAGTCGAGCATCCCGTCGGTGTAGAGGTTCATCGTTGGGTCGGCGAAGTCGCTGGCGTCGCGACCGGTGGCTTGGGCTAACAGTTCTTGGATTTGTTCTTGCATGATTATTTCCTCCTTGGGGTGGGTTGAGTATCAATTATTTCCCGGGAAATTGCGCCCCCGGGGCGGCGTAGCGAAAGGTTACGGGTGCATCGTCAGCGGACTGGTGAACCACAGCTTGTCGAGAAAGCCGCAGAAGACCAGGAAGGTCAGCACGACGAAGTTGAAGGTGATGAAGCCGGCGATAAAGCGGGTCAGCCTGGTGGACTTGATCTTGAGGTGCTTGCGCTTGTAGCGGAGCCACCAGTCGTTGACCACCAGGGCCAGGCCGTGCAGGAAGCCGTAGAGGATGTAGTACCAGGTGACCCCGTGCCAGAAGCCCATCACCAGCATGTTGAGCATGTAGGCCAAGGACGACAGCAAATTGCGGTTCTTGAACCAGCGCTTCTTGGTGGCCAGGAAGACGAAGCGCATGAAGATGTAGTCACGGAACCAGAAGGAGAGGGTCATGTGCCAACGGTTCCAGAATTCCTTGATGTTCTTGGACAAGAAGGGCTTGTTGAAGTTGATCGGCGTTTCGACCCCCATCAAGTAGGAGATCGCCACGGCAAACATCGAGTAGCCGGCGAAGTTGAAGTAGAGGTGACCGGCATAGGTGTAGGCCACCCCGACTACCCACCAGGAGAGGTGGGGGGCCGAGTGGAGGGCCATCTTTTCCATGAAGGGGTACCAGAGTTGGCCGAAGAAGTAGTCGATCACGAACTCGTAGACGAAGCCCAAGAAGAGCATCGGGAGCGCCTTTTGCACCAAGGTCAGGTACTTGTCCCGGCTCGGCACCGTCTGGTAGTCCTTGGCAAAGCGCCGGTAACGGTCGATCGGCCCTGAGGTGATCGTCGGCATGAAGAGCAAGAAGCGGATGAACTGCCACCAGTTCAGCTCCTTGATCACCCCGTCGCGGGTTTCGATGATCGTCCCGGCCGCCTTGAAGGTCAAATAGGAAATCCCCAAAAAGCCGAGCAGGGAGCTGTGACCGACGACCGCCGGCGAAAACTTGACGATGATGATCGGCAGGATTGAGGCCAGGGTCACCAGGTAAAAGACCGGGCCGGAATTGCGCCGTTGGCGGTAGGCGAAGTAGCCGAGCACCAGCACGGTTTGGTAGACCACGTAGCCGACCAGCGAGACCGCCTGCTGCCAGTTCTGGCCGTCAAACATCAAAAAGATGAAGACGAAGCTGATCAGCGCCTCGTACCAGGAGAAGCGCTTGCCGAAGTAGAGCCCGATTCCCAGCGGCAGGATGGCGATCAGCAGGTAGACGAAGTAGATCGGCGTCCCGTAGGCCGAGAAGGTGGGCAGGGATTGAATCAGTTCAAGCATTAGCGGTTGGCCTCCGCGATGATTTGCTTAACGGCGATCTTGCCGTTAGCCGACTTGGGGAAGGCGGCGACGAAGACGAACTGGGTCGGCATCATGTAGGCCATGATCTCCCCCTCTAGGCTCTTGCGGATGGCGGCGGTTAGCTCCTTTTCGCTTTCGTAGTCGTTCTTAGCGGCAATCACGTAGGCGATCAGGTGGCTGACCTTGCCGTTCTTGTCGTACTTTGGCACCGCCACCGCCTGCTTGACCAGCGGGCTGAGTTCGAGGCTGGCCCGGACCTCGTCGAGTTCGACCCGGAAGCCGTGGAGCTTGATCTGAAAGTCGATCCGGCCGATGATGTGGCGCATCCCGGCAGAATCGATGAAGCCGGCGTCCCCGGTACGGTAGGATTGAACGCCCTTGACCTTGAAGAAGTTCTGGGCGGTCTTTTCCGGGTTGTTGAGGTAGCCCTTGGCCACGCTGTCGCCGCTGATGACGATCTCCCCGTGGGCGCCCGGCTCGGTCAGCTGACGGTCGCCGTCCCAGATCGAGGTGGTGACCCCCGGCTTATCGAAGCCGATCGGCAGCCGCTTTTCCTTGGCCACCATCTCCTTGGTGATCTCGCAGCCGGTGATCGCCACCGCCGCCTCGGTTGGCCCGTAGGTGTTGAAGATCTGGGCCTCCGGGAAGCGGTCAAAGAGGCGCTGGGCGGTCGACGGGGTCAGTTCCTCGCCGCAGAAGATTAGCTTGGTCAGCGCCGGCATTTTTTCGGCGGTGAAGTCCGGGCTGAGCAGGAGCAGGTCGGCAAAGGACGGGGTGCCGACGAAGACCGAGAAGTCCAGCGTCGGCAGGACGGTGAAGAGCTGGCCGAAGTTTTGCACCACTGCGTGCGGGACCGCCTTGACGCTCCCGCCGGAAGTGAAGGCCACCAGCCAGTAGAAGTTGGACAGGTCAAAGGAGAAGGGGGCCTGCCCGAGGAAGCGGCCGGCTTCCGGCAGGTCAAAGAGCGGCCCCTGCAGCCAGTTGATGAAGGACTGGATGTTATCGTGGGCGACCTCGACCCCCTTCGGCGAACCGGTGGTCCCGGAGGTGAAGAGGATGTAGAAGGTGTCGCTCCCCGTCAGCTCGTGGGTCAGCGGGTAGTCGACCTCTTTTTGCATGATTTCACTCAGTTCATCCCTGGTCAGTACTTGGCCCTGGTAGCCCACTTCCGCGGCCGGGAAGTCGTCGATGGCGACCACCAGCTGGGGCTTGGCGGTGGCCAAAATCGACTTCAGCCGCGGCAGGGCGGTGCCGGTTTCCACCGGGATGTAGGGGTGGCCGGCCTTGGCGCCGCCGATGAAGCCGGCCGCCATTTCAAATTGGTGATCCCCGTAGTACAGGATCGGGCCGTGCTGGGGGAGGGCGGTTTGGTCGAGCCAGGCGGCAAAGGCCGCGGTGGCCCGCTTCAGGTCGCCGTAGGTGTGGGTGGTCCCCAGTTCATCGTAGACGACCGCCTCCGGGTGGGCGGCTGCCACCTGGTCGATGGTCTTGGTAATGTTGTTAACCATTGCTTCTTTCCTCTCTTAAAACTCGTTGTAAATGAAGGGCGCCTGGCCAATGCCGAAGTAACCGTACATGTAAAGCAGGATCATCAAGACGATGAAGTAGAGGACGGTCTTCAGCCAAAAGGCGGCCCGGGGATGGGGTTGGTTGTTCTTCACCTTGCCACCAAATCCTTTCGTAGAAAATTCGATTTTTGCACTTCGGTTACTAAGGATAGGACAAAGTAACGGTTTTGTCACAAAAAAGCCGGGAATTAAGCGAATGTTAATGAATTTTAATTGAACTAAAAGTTGACCAACCGTGACCATTTAATGAAGAAGGGGGCCCGGCGGCTTTTCCCGGCCGGTCGCCCGTTTTAGAACAAATGTGTGCTATAATTTCTTTAAAATGAGCACGCAATTCGGACAAGTTTTGGGAGGTGGCGCAATGCGCTTTCTACACACGGCCGACTGGCACCTTGGCAAGCGGCTGAACGGCTTCGATCTGCTGGCCGACCAGCGGGCGATCTTTGAACAACTCGAGCACCAGGCCCTGGAAAAGCAGGTCGACGCGGTGGTGATCGCCGGCGACCTCTTCGACCGGGCGATCCCGAGCGAGGCGGCGGTCAACGAGCTCAAGGCGATGCTGGCGGCGCTGAACCTGACCGACCACTTGCCGATCCTGGCGATCAGCGGCAACCACGACTCGGCCCCGCGGTTGGGGATGGCCAGCGACTGGTACGCCGCCAACGGCCTCCATTTGGTGACCAGCTTCGATCAGGCCTTTGACCCGGTCACGATCAAGGACACCCAGTTCTTTCTCCTGCCCTACTTCACCCTCCAGGCGGCTCGCAACTACTTCCACGACGATTCGCTGACCGACATCAACAAGGTGATGGCCCGGGTGGTCGAGCGGATGCAGGCCCAGTTCGCCCCGGACAAGCAGCACGCCTTGGTGGCCCACTTCTTTGCCGCCGGGAGCGCGCGGACGGCCGAGTCGGAAACCCTAATCGAGGTCGGCGGCCTCTCGGCGGTCGCCGTCGACCTGCTGGCCCCCTTTGACTACGTTGCCCTCGGCCACCTCCACAACCGCAACGCCCTCCAGGCACCGCGGGTCAAGTACGCCGGCTCGCCGCTCAAGCTCTCGGCCTCCGAGCGCCAGATGGAGAAGGGGAGTTGGCTGGTTGACACCGCCCCCTTCAAGCTGACCTGGCTGCCGTTGCACCAGTCGCCGGACCTGGTGAAGTACTCCGGCAGCTTTGCCGACCTGACCGCCCCCGGGGCCGGCGACGCTACGAACTACTGCCTGATCGAGCTGACCGACCGCGGCGAGATCCCCGACGTGATGGCCCGCCTGCGGGTTCACTACCCCAAGATCCTGACCCTCTCCTGGGCCAACCACCAAACCACCGCCCCCCAGGCCAAGCGACTCGCCCAGATCAAGCGCCAGGCCCCGCTCGATTTGCTGGCCACCTTCTTCAAGGAGTCGCAGGGGGGCCAGGAACTGACCGACCAGCAGCGTGCCTGGGCCCAGGCCGCCTTAGAAGCCGTGGAAAGGAAGGATGACTAATGCGCCCGCTCAACTTGCACCTGCAAAACTTTGGCCCCTACGAGGACACGACGATCGACTTCACCCGCTTCGACGCCGCCCCGCTTTTTTTGGTGACCGGTAACACCGGGAGCGGCAAGACGACGATCTTCGACGCGATGGTCTTCGCCCTCTTCAACGAAACCACCAACAACAAGGACCGCGGCGCCGGCGCCCTCCGTGCCGACTTCGCCAAGGATGGCGACGAGACGGCGGTCACCTTCACCTTCACCCATGCCAACCGGACCTACACCGTCACCCGCAAGCCCAAGCAGCGCTCGGCCCGCGGGGCGGAGCGGCCGGCCAAGGTCAGCCTGACCTTCGACCGGGACGGTGAGCGCCAGGAAATGACCCGCATCCACCAGGTCGACCAGTTCCTAAGCGACCTGCTGGGGCTGACCAAGGACCAGTTCCGCCAGCTGGTCCTCCTTCCCCAGGGGCAGTTTCGCCGGGTGCTGACCTCCTCGAGCAACGAGAAGGAGGAACTGCTCGAGAGCCTCTTTGCCACCCACCTCTACGCCGCCTGGACTGCCCGCCTCAAGGACCAGTTGGCGGCCCGCGACGCGGATAGCAAGGACCGCGTCAGCGAGCTGGCGGGGCTCAAGAAGGCCGCGGCGGCGGTGACCCTGCCAAACGACCAGGCCGCCGACAACGCCGCCTGGCTGACCGCCGCCCACCGGGCGCTGGCGGACCAGGACGAGGGGCTGGCCAAAATTTCCCGGGAAATTGAAAGTAACCAGGCCGCCCTCAGCGCGGCGACCGCCCAGGTTCAGGCCGCCCAAAGCAAGCAGGAGGCCAGCGCGGCGGTGGCTACCCTGACCGCCCAGCAGGCGGAACTGGCCGCCCAAGAGCCGGCCCAGCAGGCCCTGGCCGCCCGGGTGGCCGAACTGGGCTGGTTCCAGGACCACCAGGCGACCTACCTCAGCTGGCAGCAGGCCACCAGCACCCAGGAAAGCGCCAGCGCGGCCGCCCGCCAGGCGGCCACTTCCCAGACGGCGGCCGAGCGAGCGGCCAGCCAGGCGACCGCCCAGGTTGACCAGTTGAGCGCGCAGGCCGCCCAGGTCGACGAGTGGAAGGCGACCCAGGCCCGCCTGGAGGGGCTGCTGCCGGAAATCGCCGCCCGCGACCGGCTCAGCGCGGCGGCGGCCAGCCAGGAGCGGGCGGTGGCCGAGCTGACCAGTCAACTGACGGCCGCCCGCCAGCAGGTGGAAAGCGCCCAGGCCGCCCAGACCACCGCCACTGACCAGTTGACCGCAATTGGCGACCTGGGGAAAGAAGAGCTGGCCGTCCAGCGCCAGGGGGACCGGCTGGCCCGCTGGCAGGAGCAGCAGCGCGCCCTTGCCCAGCAGGCCGCCCAGCTCGCTGACCGGCGGGCCCAGGAAAGTGCCGCCCGCCAGGCGGCCAGCCAGGCCGCGGCCGCGGCGGCCCGGGCCCAGGAGGCCCTGGCCACGACAGAGGACGCCTTTGCCCGTAGCGCCATCGCCCGTCTCCTGCCACTTTTGAAGGCGGACCAGCCCTGCCCGCTGTGCGGGAGCACTGACCACCCCCACCCGGTGGTCCCGGCCAGGACGGCGGTGACCGAGGACGAACTGAAGGCCGCCCGGAAAGCGGCCCAGGCGGCCCGCGACGCGGCGAACCGGACCGCCAGCGACCTGGCTCACCAGGCGGAACTGGCGCGGGCGGCGGCGGACCAGCTGACGGCCGGGCGGCAGCAACTGGCCGCCGAGCTGAAGGTCGCCCCGGACGCGGCGCCGCTCGCGGCCGCCCTTGAGCAGGCCGGTCAGGCCCACCAGCAAGCGACGGCCAAGCTGACGGCGGCCAAGCAGGCCCGCCAGCGGGCCGAGGCGGCCGCCACTGTCGCCCAAAAGTCCCTGACCCAGGCCCAGGCAGCCCTGGAGAAGCTGACCCCGGCCCACCAGGCGGCCCGCGAGGAGCTGACCCGGCTGACCGGGGCGCTGGAGAGCAAGCGCCAGCTGGTGGGCACCCGCCAGGCCGCCCCAACCAAGGAGGAGATCGCCCGCCTCAAGCGGCAGGTAGCCGATTACGCGGCGGCCAAGCAGGCGGCCGACCAGGCGCTGGCGACGGCGACCACCGCGGTGACCACCGCCCGCACCCAGCGGACCCAGTTGTCCGCCCAGGAAAAGGCGGCGGCGGCCACCGCCAAGCAGGCCCAGGAAGACCTAGTGACCGCCCTGGCCGCGGCCTACCCGGATCGGGACTGGACCTTCTTCGCCCAAGCGGCGGCTGCCCTTGCCCAGCTGCCGGCCCTCCGCGACCAGCGGGTCCAGTACCAGCAGGCGGTCGCAACCACGGCCGACCGGCTGGCCGACGCCAAGCAGCGGCTGGCCAAGGTGGCGACCGCCCTGCCGCTGGCCAGCGCCCAGGAAAAGCAGGCGACCGCCCAGGCGACCCTCAACCAGGCCCAGCAGGAGCGCGGTCACCAACAGGCCGCCCACGCCCAGCTGCAGTCCCAGGTCGCCGAGGTCCAACGGCTGGTTGACCAGCAGGCGGCCGCCGAGGCCGAGCGGGCGGAACTGGCGACCCTGGTGGCGGTGATGCGCGGCGATACCGGCACCAAGCTCAGCCTGGAGCGCTACGTCTTGCAGAGCTACTTCAGCCAGGTGCTGACCCTGGCCAACCAGTACCTGGTCAAGCTCTCCAACCAGCGCTACACCTTCGAGCTTGACGAGGGGAGCGGCCACGGCAACGGCACCAAGTGGAGCGGGCTGGAGATCGCCGTCTTCGACCACTACGCCGGTCGCGCCCGCAGCGCCCGGACCCTGTCCGGCGGCGAGAGCTTCATCGCCTCGCTATCCCTGGCCCTCGGCCTGAGCGAGCTGATCCAGCAGCAGACCGGCGGGATCCAGATCGAGGCCCTCTTCATTGACGAGGGCTTCGGCTCACTCGATCCCCAGGCCCTGCAAAAGGCGCTCTCCGCCCTGCTGGCGATCCAGGATTCGCGGATGATCGGCGTGATCAGCCACATCAGCGAGCTCAAGGAGCAGATCGCCGACCAGCTGGTGGTAACCAACACTGCCGGCAAGAGTACGATTAGCTACCGCAGCGCCAGCCAGGTCTGAGCCGGGCGCGAAAAATAGTTGCGCTCCCCGGGTAAATTGGCTACAATGGGGGCAGATTTTAACCACGAAGCGCTTCAAGTAGGTGAGCAGAGACCGTCCGGCTGGTGGAAGGGCGGCACCGAAACTCCGGCGCAGAAAATGTGGGCGGGTAATGCCGTCCGGCTGGTGACCGTTATCCACCACAGAGCGTGCGCATTGCGCAAACTTGGGTGGTACCGCGGAACCGGAGTCATTTCGTCCCAATCATGGACGAGGTGACTCCTTTTTTGTTAGTCGAAACCGAAGGAGGAAATTGCGATGCTAGATTTGAAGAAGATTCGCCGGCAACCGGACTGGTTTAAGGAAAAGTTGGCCACCCGCGGGGTGAAGGCCGAGGAAATTGACGCCATCTTGGACCTGGACGCCAAGCGGCGCGACCTCTTGCAAAAGACCGAGGCTCTCAAGGCCCAACGGAACGAGGCCTCCAAGCAAATCGGCCTGGCCAAGCGTAACCACGAATCGGCCGACGAGGCGATTGCGGAGATGCAGGCAATTGCCAAGCAAATCAAGGACTTAGACGACCAAGTAGCCCAAAACGACGAGGTTCTCTTCGACAAGCTGGCCCACCTGCCGAACGTGCCGCACGAAGGGGTGCCGGTGAGCCTGACCGAGGACGGCGCCACCGAACTGCGCAAGGTTGGCACGATTCGCCAGTTCGACTTTGAACCGAAGCACCACTGGGACATCGGTGAAAACCTGGGGATCCTCGACTTCGACCGGGCGGCCAAGGTTTCCGGCGCCCGCTTCGTCTACTACATCGGCCTGGGGGCCCAGCTGGAACGGGCCGTCTACAACTTCATGCTCGACGAACACATGAAGGAGGGCTACACCGAGGTCCTGCCGCCGTACATCGTCAACGCCCACTCGATGTACGGGACCGGCCAGTTCCCGAAGTTCAAGCAGGACGTCTACCAGGTTAACGGCGAGGACATGACCCTGATCCCGACCGCCGAGGTGCCGCTGACCAACTACTTCGGCAACGAGGTGATCCCAACCGAGAAGCTGCCGATCTACGTCACCGCCCTGACGCCGTCCTTCCGCTCCGAGGCCGGCTCGGCCGGGCGCGACACCCGCGGCCTGATCCGGATGCACCAGTTCAACAAGGTTGAAATGGTCAAGTACACCAAGGCCGACCAGTCCTGGGACGAGCTGGAAAAGATGACCGCCAACGCCGAAAACATCCTAAAGAAGCTCAAGCTACCGTACCACGTGATCACCCTGACCACCGGGGACATGTCCTTCACCGCCTCGGAGACCCACGACCTCGAGCTGTGGATGCCGGCGCAAAACAAGTACCGCGAAGTTTCGTCCTGCTCGAACTGCCTCGACTTCCAGGCGCGGCGGCTCCACATGCAGTACCGCGACGAAAACGGCAAGCTCCAGTACGTCCACACCCTGAACGGGTCGGGGCTGGCGGTTGGCCGGACGGTGGCCGCCATCCTGGAAAACTACCAAAACGAAGACGGGTCGGTCACCGTGCCGGACGTCCTCGTGCCGTACTTCCACGGGATCACCAAGATCACCAAGGAGAACGCGGTGCCGTTTAACAACAAGAAGTAGGCCTTTCCCGCGACTGCCGGGAAGCGGCCAGAGAACGACCAAAGGGGTCCGGAAGATTTGCCTTACTTCCGGACCCCTTTTTATCGGTCACCGATGGTGATTTGGCCACAATTCCTGGTACAATGAAGGTGATTTTACCAGTAAATAAATGGGAGGGTTAATCATGGTTCGCTGGCGGGTTACAACTAGCTCCGGGGGCAAGGTCGGCTAGGCGCCCCTTCTTTGTCGTTCCCCGGAAAAGAAAGGAGTGCCCAATGGCAACCACCAAACCCATGCAACTCAAGTGGCTCTTCCTGGCCAGCCTGCTGAACAACACTGGTTCCTCGCTGCTGTGGCCACTGATCACCGTTTACGTTCACGATAACCTCCACGAGTCGCTGACCGTCGCCGGGATCGTGATGTTCTTCGTTTCCCTCTCGATGATGGCCGGCAACTACTGCGGCGGCTGGCTCTTCGACCACTGGCAGCCCTACAAGGCGGCCGCGGCCACCGTTCTGGTCGCCACCGCGGCCGCGATTGCCCTGATCTTTTGGCACGGCTGGCCGCTCTTTGCCGTCCTCTTGTGCATCATTAGCTTTGCCGACGGGTCGAGCATGACGATCATCAACGCTTACGGGGCGGCGGTCTCCACCCGGTCGACCCGCTACGTCTTCAACGCCCTCTACATGGCGCTCAACGTCGGCGTCGTGATCGGGACGCTTTTGGTCGGGGTTCTGCTGCCGATCAGCGCCACTTTGACCTTCACCGTCACCGCGGTCGCCTACCTGGTCTTCACCCTGGTGACCCTCTTGACCTTCAACGTGCCGGTGCAAAAGGCCAAGAAGAGCGCCGCCGCCCATGCCGGTGGCCAGTCGAGCGCGGCCGGGATTCACCTGGTCTACGCCCTCTGCCTCTGCCTGGTGATGGTCTACCTCAGCTACGCCCTCTGGGAGACGGTAATGGCGGTCCGGATCACCGACATGGGGATCCCCTTCTTCGCCTACAGCCTTTTGTGGACAATGAACGGGGCGATCATCGTCATCTTCCAGCCCTTCATGCCCAACCTGGCCAAGGTGATGAAGCTGCGGACCCAGATCGAGGTCGGGATCGCGATTTTCGCCTTCTCCTTCGTCGTCCTCACCTTCGCCCGCAGCTTTGCCCTCTTCGCCCTCTCCTTCGTGATCCTGACGGTCGGTGAGATGACCGGGATTCCGGCGGTGCCGGCCTACATCGCCAAGCTGACCGACCCGAAGGAAACCGGTAAGTACCAGGGAATGCCCAACATCGCGATGTCGATCGGCCGGGCGATCGGTCCCTTCTGCGGCGGGGTGGTGATCGACCAGTTCAACTACGAGGTCCTCTTCTTAGCCGCCTTTGCCCTGATCGCGGTGACCCTCGCCTACGCGGCCGGCTACGCGCGGAAAAATTTTGGCCGCTAGGGAAGCGTTTTTCTTGTCCCCCCTTCTAGTTTAGATTAAAATAATTCTAAATTAGAAGGAGGCGAACGCAATGCCGATTATCGAAGCTCAGCGGCTGGCCTACCAGGTGGCCGGCAAGCAAATCCTCACCAACCTGGACCTGGCGGTGACCGCCGGCGACTACCTGACGATCGCCGGCCCCTCGGGGAGCGGGAAGAGCACCCTCCTCAAGCTCCTGGCCGGTTTCCTGACCCCGACAAGCGGGGAGATCACCTTCAAGGGTCAGCCGCAAGCCGGCTACCCGGTCCCCCAGTACCGCCAGCAGGTGTCCTACTGCATCCAGCAGCCGCTCCTCTTTGGCCAAACGGTGGCCGACAACTTTGCCTTCCCCTACGAGATCACCAACCAGCCGATCGACCACGAGCGGATCGCCCACCTCTTGGCGGCGGTCGACCTGCCAAAGGACTACGAACAAAAGGCGATCACCGCCCTCTCCGGCGGCGAGCGCCAGCGGGTGGCCCTGGTGCGCAACCTCCTGCTCGACCCGCCGGTATTATTGCTCGACGAGGTGACCACCGGCCTCGACGCCCGCTCCAAGCAGATCGTCCTCGATCTCTTGGAAGAGGAGCACCGGCGGGGCAAGACCCTGATCAAGGTCACCCACGACGACGCCGAAATCGCGGCTGCCAGCCACCTGTTGATGATGAAGGGAGGGCGCCTGACCAATGACCAGTAACCTGTCCGTTTCCAACCTGTCGCTCTTGATCGCCGCCGCCGGGATGCTGCTGGCGATGGCGATCAGCGCCAAGGAAAAGCTCGGCCTCAGCCGCGACATTGCCTACTCGGTGGCCCGGGCGATCATCCAGCTGACGGTCGTCGGCTACGTCCTCAAGGCGGTCTTTCACGTCGCCAACCTCTGGCTGACCCTCGCCCTGGCGATGGTGATCATCCTCAACGCCTCATGGAATGCCTACCAGCGCAACGGCAAGCGGACCAATGGCTTCCGCGATTCCTTTTTGGCGATCTTTATCAGCACCAGCTTCACGATCGGCCTGCTGGTCCTGTCCGGGTCGATCAAGCCGATTGCCCAGCAGCTGGTGCCGATCACCGGGATGGTGGCCTCCAACTCGATGGTGGCGATTGGGCTGGCCTTTCGCTCGATGAACCGCCAGTACGCCCTCCAGGCCCAGCAGGTCAACGAGCGGCTGGCCCTCGGGGCAACCGCCTTTCAGGCCTCCAAGGAAATCATCCGCGCCAGCATCAAGACCGCCATGCAGCCGACGATCGACTCGGCCAAGACGGTCGGGATCGTGAGCCTGCCGGGGATGATGTCGGGGCTGATCTTTGCCGGGGTTGACCCGGTCTACGCGATCAAGTACCAGATCATGGTCGTCTTCATGCTCCTGTCGGCGACCAGCCTCGGGGCGGTGATCGCCATCTACCTGTCCTACCGCTCCTACTTCACCGCCCGCCTGCAGCTGCGGGTCCCGGATGCCGACTGATTGCCTTTTATTTCCCGGGAAATTTTGGTAAAATGGGGAGCGAATCTGAATTTTCGGGGCCGGGTCGACGCGCAGTCTACCCGGCCCCGGACACGAAATCTTGATGGAGAGAGGATCTTTCATAATGGATAAAAAGGTACGTGTCCGGTATGCACCGAGTCCGACGGGCTTCTTGCACATTGGGAATGCACAATCAGCACTGTTCAACTACCTCTTTGCCCGCCACTTCGGCGGCACGATGGTTCTGCGGATCGAAGACACCGACTTGGCCCGCAACGTCGAACACGGGGAAGAATCGCAGATGAAGAACCTGCACTGGCTCGGGATTGACTGGGACGAAGGTCCGGACAAGCCGAACGCCAAGTACGCCCCGTACCACCAGACGGAACGTAACGATGCCGGCATCTACCAAAAGTACATCCAAATCTTGCTCGACAAGGGGATTGCCTACAAGGACTACGCCACCGAAGACGAGCTGAAGGAAATGCGCGAGCAGCAAAAGGCCAACGGCGAAGCGCCGCACTACGACGGTCGCTGGTACAACGCCTCCGAAGAAGACATCAAGGCGGCCGAGGCCAAGGGGATCAAGCCAAGCATCCGGATCCACCTGCCGGAAAACCACGTCTACGAATGGGACGACTGGGCCCTGGGCCACATCGAATTCAAGTCCGAAAACCTCGGTGGCGACTTCGTGATCCAAAAGTCCAACGGCCTGCCGACCTACAACTTCGCCGTGGTAATTGACGACCACCTGATGGAAATCACCGACGTCATCCGCGGGGCGGACCACATCTCCAACACGCCAAAGCAGATGGCGATCTACGAAGCGCTCGGCTTTGACCACCCGCACTTCTGCCACATCTCGCTGATCTTCAACCCGGCCACCGGCAAGAAGCTGTCCAAGCGGGACGCCAACACCCTGCAATTCATCAGCCAGTACCACCGCCACGGGTACCTGAGCGAGGCGATCTTCAACTTCATCGCCTTCCTCGGCTGGTCACCGGTTGGCGAACAGGAAATCTTCACCAAGGACGAACTGATCAAGGCCTACGACCCGAAGCGGATGTCGAGCTCGCCGGCCTACTTCGACCAACGCAAGCTGGACTGGATCAACGCCCAATACATCAAGAAGATGGACGAAAACGAGCTGGCCGACCGGGTGGTTACCCTGGTTCACGAAAACGACTCCGAGCAGGCCACCAAGCTGGCCGCCCTCAAGTTGAGTGACGAGGACCTCAAGACCCTGCTGGTAAAGGTCATCAAGATCCACCACCGCGACGCCACCAAGCTGATCGACTTCATCGACCGCGCCTGGTTCTACGCCACGATCCTCGACCAGGACCTCTCCTACGCCGACTTCGACCAACTCGAAGCGGCCGACACCAAGAAGGTGCTGGAAGGGATCAAGGCCGGCATCCAGGCCGCCGACCACGCCCTGGACGCCGAAGAATACGGCGCCTTGATCAAGCAGGTCGGCAAGGACACCGGCGTGCGCGGCCGCAACCTCTACTTCCCGCTGAACATCACCTTCACCGGGAAGAGTTCGGCCCCAGAAATCAACGAAATCATGGCGGTTTACCCAAGCGAAACCACCATTGCCCTCCTCGACAAGGCAATCGCCGCCTTGGCCTAGGGCAAAGCAAGAAGAGGCTAGCACCGGCTGGCCTCTTTTTTATTGTCCAAAAGCATCAATTGTAGTGCGATTGTATGCTATAATGGGGGCAAAAGGAGATGGCGACAATGACTAACAGCCCAACCACGATTCGGATCGACGACCAACTGAAGAAGGAGGCGACCGCCGTCCTAGACGAGGTCGGCCTCAACCTCAACAGCTACCTCAACCTGGCCCTCCGCCAGCTGGTGGTGCAAAAGAGGGTCCCCTTTGAGATCGTGACCCAGGCCGCCAAGGACGAGGCGGCCGCACCGGTGCAGGGGATCGGCGAGGCGATCCTCCGTCTCGGCGAGCGGCGCCACTAGGCAGTTAAATATGTAAAAGCCGGGCCGACCAAGCCACGTTTCGTGGTCTGGCCGGCCCGGTGGTTAACGGGGGATGCCGGGATAAGGGCTAGGCGGTCGGCGCCTTGATGATCCACTCGTCGGTGGTCATCACGTACTTGGCGCTAACCGGGGTGGCGTAGAGCTCCTCGCCGTCCTTGTTGACGAAGAGCTTGGTCTTTGAAATCTGGTCCATGGCGGCGCGGACGGTGGCTTCGTCCAGGTTGTCGTTGGCGTACTTGAGCTTCATCGTGTGGGCCTTGCCGAGGCTGCCCTTGAACGTCAGGTTTAAGGTCTTCATTTAGGTTCCTCCTTGGGTTGAATGAGCGATGAGAAAAGGGAATTAGCCAAGTTCGAGCTGGTTGGCGGTGGTCAGGATGCCGGCGGCGTAGTGTTCCCCGGTCAGGCTGGCAAGGGCGGTGGCGAAGTTGCTTACCGCATCCTCGGCCGGGCTGGCGGTCACGTTGCCAAAGGAACGCCGGTAGCCATCCGGGTGCAGGACGGAAACGCCAGTTAGTTGCAGGTTGCGGGACTTAAAACTTTCCTTCATGGTAAATACCTCACTTTTGAATTGGTGGTTGGTAAGTGGTGCACCCCTTACACCCTTAATAACGAATTTGCCCCCGCAAAAATTAAAGAGATTCTGTAAAAAAATTCCCCGCCAGGCTGACGGGGAATTTTTTACTTGCGGTAGTGGCGGCGGGCAACGGCCTCGCCCAGGCCGATCGTCAGGACTAGGCAAAGGCCACCGAGGATTCGCTGGCCGCTTGCGATCAGGTGGCCCTGGCCGGCGGAAAGTTGGTAGAGGGGGAGGCCGAAGAGGGAGATCACCTGGTCGGCCGGGCTCCCCTGGGCCTGGTAGTAGCAAAGAAAGATCGGAATAGCGATCAGGAGGGAGCACAGCAGGATCCCGCCGGCGATTTCAAGGCCGAGGCGGAGGGAGAAGTGGCGGAGCATGGTTAGGCCTCCTTTGACGATTGAAAGGGTTTTCCTAATTGTACCCGCTTTGGGAGCAAAAAGAAAAGATCCCGCCGGGGTGGGCGAGATCTTTTTCAGTAAGTAGTCCTACAGGTTGACGTCCATCTTGAAGGTCAACTTCGACAGGTTGACCCCGGCGGTGATCAGCTTGGCGATCAGGGCCTTGGTGTCGTGCTCCACCTTGTCGAGCATTTCCTTCTGGGCGGCGTTGAGGATGGCCGAGGCCTCCTTGGCCTCCTTGCCGGCCGTCTTGGCCGCCGTTTCGGCCACCCAGGCGTGGAAGTACTGGCGTAGGTTCTTCAGGTAGTCGAGGTCGTCCTGGGCGAAGTCGGCGTGGTGGCTTTCCACCAGCATTGCCAGCTCGTTGAAGAGCCAGTAGAAGCTCGGGTTGTCGAGGTCCATCTGCATCGGCGTCTGCCGCATCCGGGCGTCGGCCTCGTCGGCGTTGCCGAAGAGGGGCAGGTAGGGGGTGAAGGTCGGCACGCCGCCGAAGGTCATCCACATCACCGTTTGGGCGTGTTCCGGTTGGCTGGCGTCGATTTGCAGGACGTGGGAGTTCTGGGTCCGGTTCAGGGAAATCGGTCGGTAGCGCTTCTTCTCCTCTTCCGTGCCGAGGTGGCCGAGCGGGTCGAAGACCGTGTTCTGGTAGTGGCTGCTTAGGTAGTACTCAACGTCCTCGAGGGCGATCAGCCGGTCGCTCTTCATCACGAAGGGGAGGTCGAAATCTTCCGGCTCAAACTTCAGCTCCGGGTTGAAGAGCTGGTGGCCGTACCACTGGCGCGGCGTGTTGTAGTGCTGGTCGAAGACGTCGGCGGTACCGAAGATCCGGCGGAAGTTCCAGGTGTCGCGGTCCGGGTTGAGGTGGTGGGCTGCCACAAATTCCTGGATGCCGTCCGACCAGAGGAAGTTCTCGGAATCATTAAAGTCGACGTTTTGGATCGCCACCCGGTTGCCGGTCAGGGCGTAGCAGTCGTCGGGGATCCGCTGGGCAACCCAGTGGTGGCCGGTGACGATTTCCATGTACCAAACGCTGTCCTTGTCGGCAAAGATGACGCCGTTCCCCTCGGCCGAGCCGTACTTGGCCACCAGCTGGCCCAGGTATTGGACCCCTTCCTTGGCCGAGTTGATGAAGGGGAGGGTCATGGCGACGATCACGTCTTCGTTGAGGCCGGTTTCGGTGACCAGCGGGTCGAAGGCCAGCACCCGCTCGTTGGCGTAGACGCTTTCGGTGGCGCTCATCGCCACGTTCTTTTCGTTAAAGCCGTTTTCGTCGTAGACCCCCTCGTGCTTGACGTCGACGTTCGGCACCGCCTGGTAGCGGTAGCCGTCGGCCGGCCGGTCGCCAACGAAGTGGTTGAGGTAGGAGTGGACCTGGTTTTCGTGTTGGTGGTAGGCCGGGTAGACCACGTAGCGTTGCGGGGTGATTGGCAGGAAGGTGTCGTCGTTGCGGGCGGCCATGACGGTGCCGTCGAGGCTGGCCTTCTTGCCGACCAGCATGGTAGTACAGGATGAGTGCCGATTTTCCATATAAAAAACTTCCTTTCAGGAATGGGGCTCGCAAAGGGCCTCCGCTCCCCAGCTTCCGCGGGACTGGAACGGGGTGGGCACGACTTGAAGCCCCGAAACGGGTCTTCAAGCTCGGCCTTCCTGTAGGCGATAAATCGCCAACAGGAATTTCACCCCTGAGCCCGCGGGTCTGGTCCGCTCCGGCCCGGTAACCATGATCAAAAAACGAACCCGGGCGAAGAAGGGCCAAGGGGGGCGTCCCCCTAAGCAAGCAAATTAATTAGATAGTTAAATTCTAGTGCACGCTTGCAGCGGGGTCAACGGTTGAACACCCGGCGGATTATTCTCAGGACCAGGGCCAAGATCAGGTTGATCGCCAGGGCGAAGAGGAAGCTGACGTAGACCGGCCGCATCAAGGTGAAGAGGTTGTTCGCCAGCTCCTTGCCGCTGTCAAAGAACATCAAAATCGCGCAGAAGGCCAGCAGGATCACCACCAGGGCCACCAGGCCGGCGCGGGCGTTTTCCAGGTCGGCCAGGGAGAGGTCGAAGCCGCCGATGGCGATGCTGACCATCAGGTAGAGCCAGAGGGCGGTCAGCCAGCCGTTGTTGCTGGAACTGGCCACCCCGCCGAAGAGCTGGTAGTAGATCTCCGGCACCAAGAAGCGGGTGGCCACCTGCATCACCAGCGGGCAGCCGAGGACCGGGGCGACGCCGATGAAGACGTTGCCGACCCGCTGGTAGAGGCTGCCCGGGTTCCAGGCGTGGCTGACGTAGCCGAGGCTCTGGTCGCTGGGGTCGCGCCGGTTGGGGATCCGCAGGAGGGCAAAGCGCTTGATCTTGTGGCCAAAGAGGAGGGCGGCCAGCAGGTGGCTGAGCTCGTGGATGATCACGCCCACCCCGCCGAAGATGATCTGGGCCCAAAAGCCACCCAGCACCACGCTGGCCCGCTTGTTTCGCCGGCTTACGAGGACGACGGCCGCCCCCAAGAGGGCGGGTAGGGCGAGGACGAGGCCAGTGAAGGTACCGAGGGTGGTGAAGTAGGTTTGGATCACTTCTGCTGGAGGTCAGCAAAGGTGGCGTTGACCAGGCCCGCCAGCGCCTGGGCGTTCACCTCCACCGAGCGGCCGATTTGCCCGGAGGAAACGAAGATCGTCTCCTCCTCTGCGGCATCGCGGTCGATGTAGATTGGGTAGTGGTGCTTTTCGTAGATCCCGACCGGGGTGTTGGCCCCGTGGACGTAGCCGGTTGTCTTGACCAGCTGCTTGAGCGGCACCATGTCGACCTTCTTGTTGCCCGATACCTTGGCAAGCGCCTTTTCGTTCAGGTGGGAATCGATCGGCACCACGCCGACGACCGGGCCGGTGGTAGGGCCGGAGAGGACGAGCGTCTTGTAGATCCGGTGCTCGTCGATCCCCTGGTGGTCGACCTTTAAGGTGCGGACGTCGCCGTCCTGGACGGTGGGGAATTCCACCTGCTTGTAGGGAATCTTGTTCTTATCGAGGATTTGTTCCACTTGGGTCTTCTTCAAGCGGCCTTTTTTCTTACTCATGAAATTTGCCTCCCTTTGTTCGGCGATTGGACCGCAGTCCGGGCAAAATTCGCCAATCTGGAACGGTCCAATTATCGAAAAGTTAGTATCCAGTTCTCGATAATTTGCTATACTAGTTATGGTAACCAAAAACCGTGGGAAAGTGAACTAATCCTGATCACAAATCTCGCTTGGGCGCGCCGCGGGGCGGGGGATGATCGGGAAGCACACCAAAGAAAGCGGAGGGCAAAACAGGAATGGCAGATCTAGTGTACCGCTCGGTAATGCGCGATATTAAGGAAAAGATTTTAAAGAACGCCTACCCGGCGATGCGGCTTCCCGACGAACGGAGCCTGTCGGAGAGCTACCACGTTAGCCGCAGTTCGATCAAGCGGGCCCTCGACGTCCTCGTGCAGCAGGGGATCATCTTCAAGAAACGGGGGGCCGGCACCTTCATCAACCCCCTCTACCTGAAGAACCGGGCCCTCTTCCGCTACGAGGGGAGCAACCTTGGGATCACCGATAGCTTCCAGCTCGACGGCAAGAAGCAAAGCATCAAGCTGATCAGCTACCAGGTGATCCCGGCCAGCGCCGAACTGGCCCAGGACCTCTTCTTGAGCGCCGACGACTTCGTCTACAAGATCGAGCGCCTGCGGCTGATTGACGACCAGCCCTTCATGATCGAGACCGGCTTCATCCCGATCAAGATCATCCCGACCCTCTCGCCGGCGGTGGCCGAGCAATCGATCTTCAACTACCTGGAGGAGGCCAAGGGCAAGCCGGTCACCCGCTCCTTCATGACGATCACCGTTGAACCGTCGACCGCCACCGACCAGGCCGAGCTCAAGCTGGCGCCCACCGAGCCGGTCGGGGTGATGGAGGGGGTCTTCTTCATGGACGACGGTACCCCCTTCGAGGTCTCCAACATGCGGGTCCACTACAAGTACATGCGCTACAATACCTTTGTTAGTCTCGGAAAGGAGTAAGCAATGATCAAGGCAATCGCCACCGACATGGACGGCACCTTCCTTAATTCGCACAGCACTTACGACCAGGACCGCTTCCTGGCGGTCTACCGCGAGCTGTTGGCCCGCGGGATCCAGTTCATCGTCGCCAGCGGCAACCCGGTCTACCAGCTACAGAAGACCTTCGCCCCGGTCAAGGACGAGCTGGTCTACGTGGCCGAAAACGGGGTGGAACTGATCGACCACGGTCAGGACGTCTTCGTTGGCCAAATTAGCGCGCAAACGGTCGCCCGCCTGGCGGCCCTGGCCGAAACGATCCCGACCAAGCGGCTGATCCTCTCCGGCCGCCACCAGGCCTACATCCTCGGCGACCTGCCGGCCGACTTTGTGCGGGTGGCCGAGCACCACTACCCGGGGGTCAAGGAGATCAGCAACCTGGACCAGGTGAGCGACCCGGTGGTCAAGATGATGCTCGACGTGCCCGGGGAACTGACCGAATCGCTGATGGCCAAGATCAACCACGACTTCGCCGGTGAGCTGACGGCCGTTTCCAGCGGCTACGGCAACCTTGACCTGATCGTGGCCGGGATGGACAAGGCGGCCGGCCTCAAGCACTACCTGGCCGCTAACAACTTGACGCCGGACCAGCTGATGGCCTTTGGCGACGGCCAAAACGACCTGACGATGCTCCAGCTGGCCGGGGAGAGCTACGCGATGGAAAACGGCAGCGACCTGGTGAAGCGGGCGGCCAAGCACCGCGCCAAGCCCAACGACGAAAACGGCGTCCTGGCGGCGATCGAGGACTGGCTGGCCACCCACTAGGCTGGCGTGGGGCCCGCCCCAGCGGCAAAAAAATTCGGCGAATGTGAAGATCCTTTAAAGAAAGTGAACAAGCGACGGGTTTACTCTTTCGTAAGAATTGGCCCGCCGCAACCAGCGATTCCTGGTTGCGGCGGGCTTTTTGCGCAAAAAATATTCATATTTCCCCCGGCGGGTGGTCCCGGGGGCGCGGGCGAAAAATGAAAACCGCCTGAAAAGAATGGAAAAGTTAAGGCCGGTTTGACAAGGAACCCGATTTCCTTCAAATCTTCTGCCGGCCTTCTTAATTCTTTTCCGGTAGGATTCTCCCATAATCTCAATCAGAAAGGAAGTGAGGCTCGTGGCAAAAAAGAAGTACCTGTATGAGGTCGACCTCATGCGGTGCATGTTCATCTTCATGGTGTTGCTCAACCACACCACGTCACTCTTTTCCGCCACTTTGGGACAGTCCAGCACCGGGGCAGGGCGGTTCCTTGTTACCACCCACCTCATGCTCCACTTTCCCCGTTTCGGCTTCATGTTTGTCACTGGCCTCGTGCTTTTCCTTCAGTACTATCACAAGGATCACGTTAACTGGTGGCAGTTTTGGAAGAAACGCTACAAGGGGAGCGGGATTCCCTACCTCGTTTGGAACCTGGTTTTCATGGGCGGCATGCTCGCCGGCGCCGGGGCGCTGACCTTTAGCAACTACGCCAACCAAAGCCTGGAGGCAATCCTCCACGGGAGCCAGTTCTACCTCTACTACATCATGGTTGTGATGCAGCTCTACTTAATCTTCCCGCTGCTGATCACCCTCTTCAAGAAACTGCCCAACCACCATGGCGCGATCCTGATCACCAGCGGCCTCTTACAGCTGGCCTTTCTGATCTACGCCAAGTACATCTACCCCGAGCTCGACACCAGCGGCTGGCCGTACTTCTTCAAGTACTACGGGGTCAACGTCTTGTCCTACCAGTTCTACTTCATCGCCGGGGGGTACACCTCGATTCACTACCCGGAGGTCAAGGAATGGTTGCTCTCCCACACCCGCTTCATCTACTGGGGCACGGCCGCCGTTGCCCTCGGGACGCTGGGGCTCTACTGGTTTGACACCGCCGTCCTCAACCTCGGTCAGCACCGGGCCAACCTGATTCACCAGCCATACATGCTGATCTACGCCTTCTTCACGATCAGCCTGGTGATCATCGTCAGCCTCAAGTACGCCGCCCACCGGACCGAACCGGCCTGGCAGCCATTTGCCAAGGCGGTGGGCCTCTCCTCGAAGGTTTCCTTCGGGATCTACCTGGTCCAAACGATTCCGCTGACGATCCTTTCCCAGGTATTGGCCGCCCTGAAGAATGTGGTTAGCCCGGGGCTGATCCTCGGCCTTCTGCCAATTGGCTACCTGTTCGTGCTCGGCACTTCCTGGCTGATTGCCTTTGCCTTAATGAAGATTCCACCGTTCGGCGTCCTCGTTGGTCGCCCAAACCACCGCGTTTTGATCCAGAAAGAAGGGGTTCTCAATGACCAAACTAACTAACGACCTTAAAGCCCACCTCGAAAAGAACCACGACCGTCAAATCCTCAAGGAAGTTGCCCTCAACCGCTGGTTCACCGGCGCCGAAGTTGAAGAGGACATCCAACGCTTCGGCCAACTGCTCGACGCCGCCAACTTCGGCCGCGACGACCTGGTCTTCATGGGATTGAACAACACCGCCGCCTTCCTGCCAATCAACCAGGCCCTCTGGCGGCGCGGGGTCACCGCCCACCCGGTTTCCGGGGCCACCCCGGTTGCCGAGCTGACCGCTGACTACCAGGCCCACCACTACGCCGGGATCGTGGCCACCAAGGAACAGGCGGAAGCCTTTGCCGACTACCAAGAACTGGCCCAGGTGCCGATCAATTTGGCCACCAACCCGGACCTGGTCTTCCTCTACCGGACCGACCTCGAAGCCGGCCGGCCGAACACGCCAATCGAGGACTCCTACGGCTGGATCATGAACACCTCGGGGACGACCGGGAAGCCAAAGCACGTCGGCCTGACTCACGACATGATGCGCCGCGCCGCCCAGTACGACCTGGAAAGCCACGAACTGACCGCCGACGACACCGTCCTGGTGGTGATGCCGATGTTCCACATCAACGCCCAGGAGCTAATCATCAACTCGACCCTGCTGTCCGACGGCCGGATCGTGATCGCGCCGAAGTTCAGTGCCTCCCGCTTCTGGACCTGGATCAACGAAAACGACGCCACCTGGTCCTCGGTGGTGCCGACGATCGTTACCATCCTGCTCAAGAACGAGAAGTCGCGGTTGGCCTTTGACCCGAACCACCACCTGCGCTTCGTCCGTTGTGCCTCGGCAATGCTGCCGCTCAACCGCCACAAGGCCTTCGTTGAGGCCTTCAAGGTGCCGATCCTCGAAGGCTGGGGGATGACCGAGGCCTGCAGCCAATGCACCCTTAACCCGCTCGATGCCATCAAGCTCGGTTCGGTCGGCAAGCCGTACCACACCGAGGTGATGGTCTACAAGGACGGCAAGTACACCAATGAGGTCGGCGTGACCGGCGAACTGGTCATCCGCGGCGACCACGTCATCCACGGCTACCTCGACAAGAACCGCAACCAGGACTTCTACGACGGCTGGTTCCACACCGGCGACCTCGGCTACTTCGACGAGGACGGCTACCTCTGGTTGCAGGGCCGGATCAAGCACGTCATCAACCGCGGGGGCGAAAAGGTCAGCCCGATCATCGTTGAAAACGTCCTCTCCCAGCTCGACTTCGTGGCCAACGTGGCCGTGGTGCCGACCCCGGACGACCTCTACGGCGAAGCGGTCACGGCGGCGATCATTCCGTCCGAAACGATGGTCGGCAGCGAATCCTTCATGCGCCAAAAGATCGACGAACTGGCCCAAAAGAGCCTGCCGAAGTACCGCCAGCCAACCAAGGTCTTCTTCGTTGACGCCTTCCCGTTGAACCCAACCGGGAAGATCATGCGCGAAAAGCTGAGTGAACAACTGGTAGCCATCGAAAGGGGCGATCTCGATGAAAAAGAATCCTCAGTTGCCGTCTCGTAAGCACGGCAAAGCCAAAGCAATCGCCGGGGCCCTGGCCCTTGCCCTCGTGGCCTGCGGCGTCGTTAGTCACCACCGTGCCCGCCTCTAGGGACAATTCTTTCCACTCTCTAACCCCGAAATCCCCCCGTTGCCGCCCGGCAGCGGGGGGATTGTTTTGCGGTGAATTTCCCGCGCCCCCTTGACGCTGACCGGCGGGGCGGGTTAGAGTAGCAAAATCAACTACTGTTTGCGGAGGCGTTGAAGATGAACAAGAAGCTGAAGGGATTTTTGCTGGCGGCCGGGGGAGCCTCCTTTTGGGGCGGCTCCGGGGCGGCGGCCCAGTACCTCTTTCACGACACCCCGGTGACCACCGCCTGGCTGGTCGGGGTGCGGATGCTGGGGGCCGGCCTGCTCTTGACCCTGCTTTCCTGCTGGCGAAAGCCTGACCAGGTGAAGCAGCTGCTGACGGCCAAGCGCGACCTCCTGATGGTGATCGCCTTTGCCGTCTGCGGGGTGCTCAACTCGCAGCTGACCTACTTCTTGGCCATCAAGTACAGCAACGCCCCGACGGCGACCGTCCTCCAGTACCTCCAGCCGGTGCTGATCATCCTCTGGGTGGCCGGGCGGAGCCGGCGCTGGCCGCGGCGGATTGACGACATTTCGGTCGTCCTCGCCCTCTTCGGTACCGCCCTGCTGGTGACTGGCGGCCACCTCGGCAGCCTGACCCTGACCCCGCTGGCCCTCTTCTGGGGCCTCTGGTGCGCCCTGGCGGCGGCGATCTACACCCTGATGCCGCAACCCCTGCTACGCCGCTACGACACGATGGCGGTTAGCGGGCTGGCGATGATCTTCGGCGGGCTGGTGATGCTGCCGGAACTGTTCATCCACCCCCTGCCGCACCTAACCGGGGCCGACTGGCTAATGGTCGGCTACGTGGTGATCTTCGGCACGATGCTGGCCTACACGATGTTTCTGGGGAGCCTCAACTTCCTGTCGCCGACCACGACCGGGATCCTCGGCGCCTTCGAGCCGCTGATCGCCACCATCCTGGCGGTGACCTTATTGGGGACCCACCTGACCTGGGCGATGGTGGTCGGCTCGCTCTTGATTTTGGCGACGACCTTCCTCCAGGCCCTGCCGGTTAAGCGCGATCCCTTGGCGCCGAAGGACTGAAAATAAGCTGGAAAAAGGGTAAAGCGCTCCGTACAGCTAAGTGAGAACGGGCTTTGGCACGGGGACCGGGCCGGAGTTCGTTCTTGCTTAGATGCTAGGAGCGCCCTTTTTCCGCGATTGCAGTGTAATATTAGGAGAGTATTAATAAATGAATAAACCAAAATGGCGGCTGCTCGTTGCGAGTAGCCGCCATTTTGGTTGTTGGAATTAGTTATTAGTTCTTTTCTTCGTTCAGCTTGTCTTCCATTGCCATGATCGACCGTTCCTTGAAGACCAGGTAGACCAGCAGGAGGAAGGCGACGCCGGCGGCGATGTAGATGATCGTCGAGGAAGCGCCCCAACCGAACTTGTCAACCAGGTTCCCGATTAGCGCGGTGGCCAGGGTTTCCCCAAAGACGTACTGGAAGAAGCCCATGAACCCGGTCGACATCCCGACGGCGTAGTTTGGCACCGCCTCGTTGACCATCAACCCAACCAAAGACAGCGGGGCGTAGATCAGGCTCCCCATGATGAAGAGGACGACCGTGATCAGTGCCTTGCTGGTGCTGGTGAAGTAGGTAATCAGACAAATGATCATCGCAATCACGCAGACGAAGCAGACCATCGACCGCCGTCCCTTCAGCAGGTCGGAGACCAGCCCGAGGATGATGACCCCCGGAACGGCCGAGAGTTCGAAGATCCCGACCAGCCACTTGGCCCATTCAACCGAGAAGCCCTTGGTTGGCAGGTAGGATGGGATCCAGGACATGACCCCGTAACGGACGATGTAGATCGACATCGAGGTCAAAGTAACCGCCCAAACTACCTTGTTGTTCAGGATGTTGTGGACCAGGATGTCCATGAAGGACTTGTTGGACAGTTCCTGGGCGGTCGACTTCCCGTTTTCGTCCAGTTCAACGTGGCCGGAGTATTCGGCCATGTTTGGCAGCCCTTCAGTTTCCGGCCGCTCGGAGTTGATCAAGAGCATCAGGGTGGCGAGGATGGCCGAGATGACCGAAGCGGTCAGAAAGACCATCGTCAGCGAACCGGAGAAGAGGAGGGTCGCCAGCTGGATGCAGGCCACGCAGGCAAAGGCGCCGGCGTTGTGGGCAGAGGCCCAAACGGCGAAGGCCACCCCACGGTGCTTCTTGGAGAACCAGAGGCTAATTTCCCGTTGGCAGGCCGGGGCCCCCATCGCTTGGGTCACCGAAACTAGCAACATCAGGAAGAGGATCACGTAGAAGTTGCGGGTGAAGCCCAAGAGGGCGTTGAAGAGGCAGGAGAGGTAGAGCCCAAAGGCCAGGAAGTTCTTGGTGTTGGACTTGTCGACCCAGCCCCCCATGAAGAGCTTGGCCACCCCGTAGCCGACCCCGAAACAGGAGAGGATCAGCCCGATCTGGCCGACCGAGAAGCCGTATTCCTTCATGATCGGCTTCTGCTCGGTGGTGAAGATCAGCCGGATGATGTAGTAGGAAAGGTAGGACACGCAGGTCGCGATTAGGACCCCGGTTTGCTTGCGCTTGTAGACGGACGCGATCTTGCCTTCAGGCACCTTGGTTTTCGCGTCGGGCGCTGGCTTGAGAAAATTGAACATGATAACTCACACCCTTATAAAGAATAATAGAATAAATGCAACGACCAAGGAAAACGGCCCTTCCCGGCAGAAGAAGTAGAGAGAAAGAAAACAAGGAGGAGATAGTCCTTGTGTGGTGCCGGGAAAACGGGAAAATTCTCCCGGTTCCAGATTCCTTGGTCGTTCTTAAAGTACCATATTCTTGAAAGCGCTGTCAATAGTTTGTTACAATCGTCATAATATAATGGGGGAGTGTCGTCTTGGAGCAGTGAAACGGTTTAGCAACTTAAAATAACAAATGCCGATCGCTCTGTGGCCGTCACTTTGGTTCTTATTTTCCTTGGTCCTTGACCTGATCCCCCATCTTGATGATTGCCCCTTCCTTGAAGACGGGGGCGGTGGCGAGGCAAATCCTCGTTGCGGAGGTCCGCGATCAGCTCCCCGCTCAGGGCTCTGCGAAAACGGTGTCAAGGAAAATTACAAAATAATTATTGTGATTAATTTGAAGAATTCAACTTTCTAACATGATTGACAAGCGATTAACATATAAGATTGAAATCGATTACCAAATAGGGGTAGCCAAATCACTGGAAGCGTTTTATAATGGTCAATGTTAAACGTTTACCAAGAGACGAGGAGGATTTTCTCAATGGCTACTGATGTAAAAGGAATTGCTGCCAGTGACGGTTACGGGATTGCCCCGGCCTACCTGTTGGTCGACCCGGACCTGTCCTACGACAAGAAGACGGTGGACGACCCGGCGGCGGAATACGCGCGGGTGGAAAAGGCCTTTGCTGATTCGACGGCCGAACTGACCAAGATCAAGGAAAACGCCAAGGGCCGCCTGGGGGACGAAGAACTGGAAGTCTTCGACGCCCACATTGCGATCCTTTCCGACCCGGAAATGATGGGCCAAATCAAGAGCGACATTGAGGACAACCACACCGGGGCCGAGGAAGCGGTCGACAAGGTAATGACCAACTTTGCCGACATGCTGGCGGCCATGGTTGACAACAAGTACATGCAGGAACGGGCTGCCGACGTCAAGGACGTCAAGAAGCGGGCCCTCGCCCACCTGCTGGGCAAGCAACTGCCAAACATCGCCGGGATCGACAAGCCGGTAGTAATTATTGCCCGGGAAATTACCCCGTCTGACACTTCGCAGATGGACGCCAAGTTCGTCAAGGGGATCGTTACCGACCTCGGGGGGCGGACCAGCCACGCCGCCATCATGTCCCGGACCCTGCGGATCCCGGCCGTCGTTGGTTCGGAAACGATTACCAGCGAAGCCAAGAACGGCCAAATGGTTGTCGTTGACGGGCTCAACGGGGACGTGATCGTGGACGCCGATGACGCCACCGTCAAGGAATACGAAGCCAAGGCGGCTGCCTTCGAAAAGGAACGGGCCGAATGGGCCAAGTTGGTTGACGCCCCGTCCGTTTCCAAGGACGGCAAGGAATTTGAAATTGCCGCCAACATCGGGACCCCGGACGACGTGGCCGACGCCGTTAAGCAGGGGGCCGATGGGGTTGGCCTCTTCCGTTCCGAATTCCTCTACATGGGGAGCGACCACATGCCAACCGAAGAAGAACAGTTTGCGGCCTACAAGCAGGCCGTGGTTGGCATGAAGGGCAAGCCGGTGGTTGTCCGGACCCTGGACATCGGGGGGGACAAGCCGCTCGACTACCTGCCACTGCCGGAAGAAATGAACCCATTCCTGGGCTACCGGGCAATCCGGATCTGCCTCAAGCGACCGGACATCTTCAAACCGCAACTGCGGGCCCTGATCCGTGCCTCTGAATTCGGGCCGCTGGGGATCATGTTCCCGATGATCGGGACCCTGGCCGAACTGCGCGCCGCCAAGAAGGTCTACAACGAATGCCTGGAAGAACTCCAAGCGGACCACCCGGGGATCGGCAAGAACGTCAAGCTCGGGATGATGATCGAAGTGCCGCTGGCGGCAATCAACGCCGACAAGATGGCCGAAGAAGTCGACTTCTTCAGTATCGGGACCAACGACCTGATCCAATACAACTTCGCCGCCGACCGGGGGAACGACACCGTGTCCTACCTCTACCAACCGCTTAACCCGGCCTTCCTGGGTCTGCTGAAGCACGTCATTGACGCTGCCCACCGCCACAACACCAAGGCGGCAATGTGTGGCGAAATGGCCGGTGACAAGTACGCCTTGCCACTGCTGATGGGGATGGGCCTCGACGAATACTCGATGAGCGCCACCTCAATCCTGCGGACGCGGAGCACGATGAAGGATCTCGACACGAACGCTTGCGCAAAGCTGGTCGAAGAAGCCCTCGACAAGTGCGCAACCGACGAGGAAGTAAAGCAACTCGTTGAAGACCGCTTGGGCCTCTAATCCGCACGGCGGGGCCATGGGCAGGAGAGTGATCTGCCCCTCAATCACACACACATTTAATGACCCCGTTTCAAGGGCGTTGTCTCGCAAGGCAACGCCCTTTTTTCGTTCTTTTTTCAGAGTTCCTCGCCAGCGAGGAGAAAAGGTAGGCAAAACGGACTACTAACGAGGAGAAAATGGGGTAAAATTAGACTATCAGTAGTCCAATTTGCAAAAGGAGGGGTAAAATGAACCGCGATCTCTTAACCACGGTGATTCTTGAACAGCAGGCAATTGTTAGCCAAGTAAAGCTCGTTCCCCGGGAATTTCGCTTCGAGGAGGGGATGAACTATGTCCTAGTTGGCTTGCGGCGGGCCGGCAAGTCCTTCTTGCTCTACCAACGGATTCAGGAACTGCTTGCTAGCGGGGTTACGCTCGAGCAAATCATTTACGTTAACTTTGAGGACGAGCGGTTGGTGGACTTTTCCCTTGCGGACTTTGATTCGCTGGTAGTGGTGGCCAACCAGCTAAGCCCAAAGAAGCACTACTACTTCTTCGACGAAATTCAAAATATCGCCGGCTGGGAACGGTTTGCCCGGCGAATGGCCGACCAAAAGGAGTTCGTTTACCTCACCGGGAGCAACTCCAAAATGCTGGGGCAAGAAATTGCCCTCCGCCTGGGGGGCCGCTACCTCACCCGTTATGTCCCTCCCTTTCGCTTCGGCGAATTCTTGACCGCCAAGCAGCTTCCTCACGACCGGCGGGCCCGCCTTGTGGCCCAAAGCCGGGGCCAAATAAACGCGGCACTTGACGAATACCTCCGGTTCGGGGGCCTGCCCGAGGCGATCCGGCTGGTGGAAAAGCGGAACTACCTGAATGACCTTTACCAGAACATCTACTTGGCGGACATCATCGTCCGGAACCATGTTCAGAACCCGGCGGGCCTGCGGCTGATGATTAGAAAGCTGGCCGAAACGGTGATGCATGAAATCTCCTATAACCGTCTCTACACCACGGTGAAGGCAACCGGCCTGGCGATCGGGAAGAACGTGGTTGCCGATTACACCGCCTTTGCCCAGACCGCCTACCTGCTCTTTGTGACCCGCAACTATTTCAGCAAGTTCGCCGCCCGCGAGAGCACTCCCCGCTATTACTTCAGCGACAATGGCCTGCTGAGCATCTTTCTCACCAATAAGGAGGCCGCCCTCCTCGAAAACCTGGTGGCAATCCAGCTCTTCAATCAATTCCAGAACCAGGTTTATTACCTGAAATCAAGTAAGACGGGGATCGACATCGACTTCTACTTGCCAGAAAAGAAAATGGCCATCCAGGTTGCCTGGACGATTGCCGGCGAGGCCCGGCAACGGGAGGTGGGAAACCTGGTGAAGCTCAAGCAATCGATGACCGAGGTCGAGCGGTTGGTGATCGTAACCAAGGACGATCCGGCGACCGTGGTTGAGAAAGACGGTGTGCAAGTTGAAGTGGTGCCGCTGGTGGACTTTTTGCTGGATCAGCACCACTTCTTTGAAAACTAACGACCATCCACGGGGACCGGGGAGAAGCAGTTTTCTCCCGGTCCTTTTTGATTATCCGATGACGCTCCTAGTTGCGGGGCTAGATGGCGCGGCAAAAAAATTTGACAAGACACGCTTTATTCAAACCTTCACTCTTTTCTCCCCTGCAAAAAAGCGGCCGGGACGACGCATCGTCGTTCCGGCCGCTTTGGCTTGGCCAGGGTTAATCGCCGAGTTCGCGGGCAATTTCTTGCAGGTAGTCGTGGCTGGCCAGCTGCTCGGTGCAGACCCCCTGGTCGGCGAGGTTGATCTCGTAGATCGCCGAGGCGGCCGGGTTCAGGGTCGGCAGGACCAGGTGCCAGTCGATCTTGCCCTTCCCCAATTGCAGGCTGTCGTGGGTCTGGCCCATCGAATCAACCAGGTGGTAGTGGGCGATCGCCGGGCGGAGGTGGTTGAGGCTGGCGATTAGGACCTCGTTGCTGGCGTGATTGGCGATGAAGGTGTGCGAGGTATCGCAGGCCAGCCGGTAGCCGCGGGCGAGGATCTGGTCCTCCAGTTCGGGGTTGCCGTAGTAGAAGACCGGCGAGATCGAGTTTTCGAAGACCACGTGGTCGCCGCCCAGCTCCTGGAGGCGGTCCATCACCTCAAAGGCGGCCGCCTGGGCGCTGGCGACGTCCGGGTAGGCGGCCAGCATCTCGTCGAAGCCGTAGCGGTTATCGTAGGAGCCGTGGACCAGCGCCAGGGTGCCGGTTTCCTTGGCCAGTTGGATCATCGTCACCGCCGTCCGGTGCACGAAGTCGTAGAGGGCCGGGAAGCGGTCCTGCGGGGTGATCAGTTCGGCGTGGTGGCCCTCAAAGGTCATCGGCTGGTGAAGGACGATTTGCTTCACCCCCTGCTCCTGAACGAGGCCGATCATCTTGCGGAGGTGGTTGAGGCCGCTGGCGGTGAAGTCGGCCCCGGTGGTGAAGAACTCGAAGACCTGCGGCCGGTGACGGAGGCGGTCCATCACCTGGGCCGGGTCGCTGGCGGCCTTCAGTCCGAGTTGTGGTTGAAACATGTTACCCTTCCTTTCGTGTGCGTCTTATCCCTATTGTACCGGCTTTTGGCGGGGGCGACCGAAATTTGGCAAAAAAGTTTTCCGCCCCCGCTTGACAGGTGAGTGACTGATCACTATAATCGAAGATGATCAAAAGGTGAGTGACCAATCACTCACAAAAAGCAAGAAGGGGGAAACGAAGATGAATCCATCAATTGATATCCAACACTTAAAGAAAGTCTTCGGCAAGCAGGTTGTCCTAGAAGACGTCAACCTGACCGTTAAGCCCGGCGAAATCGTTGGCCTGATCGGGCCGTCGGGGGCCGGCAAGTCGACCGTCATCAAGACGATGCTCGGGATGGAAAAGGCCGACGGCGGGAAGGCCCTGGTCTTAGACACCCAGATGCCCAACCGCAAGATCCTCGGCAACATCGGCTACATGGCCCAGTCCGACGCCCTGTACGAATCGCTGAGCGCCAAGGAAAACCTCGTCTTCTACGGCAAGATGAAGGGGGTCGACGGCCAGCAGCTGACCAGCGAAATCGACCACGTGGCCCAGGTGGTTGACCTGACCGACGACCTGACCAAGCGGGTTAGCAACTTCTCCGGCGGGATGAAGCGGCGCCTGTCGCTGGCGATCGCCCTCCTCGGTGACCCGGACCTGCTGGTGCTAGACGAACCGACCGTCGGGATCGACCCGTCGCTACGCAAGAAGATCTGGGACGAACTGCACCGCCTGCGGGATGCCGGCCGCAGCGTCCTGGTCACCACCCACGTGATGGACGAGGCCGAACTGACCGACCGGGTGGCCTTGCTGTTGGGCGGGAAGGTGCTGGCCTTCGATGAACCAAAGAAGCTGGAAGCAGAGTACAAGGTGCCAACGATCGAAGAGGTCTTCTTGGCCGCGGAAGGGGAGTTAGAAAAATGAAACGAGTACTAGCAATTGCCGGCCGGATCGGCCGTGAACTGCTCCGCGATAAGCGGACCCTGGCAATGGTCTTGATCATGCCAATCCTGGTCCTGTGGCTCTTGAACATCATGTTCTCGGCCAACACTACCACCAGCGTCAAAATCGCCACCGTCGGGGTTGATTCCCAGATCACCAAGACTCTGGACAAGACCAAGCACGTTTCGGTGGTCAAGTACGATAAGAAGTCAACCGCCAACGACAAGCTCAAGCACTACAAGGTCGACGCGGTGCTGACCGAGACTAGCAGCAACCACTACAAGGTGACCTACGCCAACATCGACCCAACCAAGACCTCGGTCGCCAAGGCGGCCCTGAAGGCGGCCATCCTCAAGGGGAAGATGACCACGATGGCCAAGACCAGCGCCGCCCTGCAGGCGCAACTGGCCCAACTGACCGGGCAAACCGCCCAGACCAGCACCATTAAGAGCAGCGCCGGCTCCACCACCAAGATCACCAACCACTACAACTACGGTGACGCCGACACCAACTTCTTTAGCAAGATGATTCCGCTGATGATGGGCTTCTTCGTCTTCCTGATTTCCGGGATGGGGATGCTGGGCGAACGGACCAGCGGGACCCTCGACCGGCTCCTGGCCACGCCAGTTAAGCGGGGCGAAATCGTTTCCGGTTACCTGATCAGCTACGGCCTGCTGGCGGTGGTTCAAACGATCATCGTCGTTTACTCGGCCATCTGGATCATGAAGATCGAAGTGGTCGGCAGCGTCTTTAGCATCATCGTGATCAACGTCCTCCTCGCCCTGGTGGCCCTGACCTTCGGGATGCTGCTATCGACCTTGGCCAGCTCCGAGTTCCAGATGATGCAGTTCATCCCGATCGTGATCGTGCCGCAACTGCTCTTCTCCGGGATCATCCCGCTCGACACGATGGCTTCCTGGGTCCAAGACTTCGGCAAGATCCTGCCACTGACCTACGCCGGGGACGCCCTGACCGAAATTGTGATGAAGGGGACGAGCCTGGCCAACCTCGGTGGTGATATCTGCGCCCTCTTGATCTTCATCGTCGTTCTCGGCTCGCTCAACATCCTGGCGATGAAGCGGTACCGGAAGGTCTAGCAAATGCCAGGCCGCAGGCTAATTGGTGACCCGCCGGGCAAGCGCAAGGCGCTCAAGGCGGCTAAGGTTCTCTTTGCCCGCCGCGGCTACCAAAATACCACTACCAAGGAGATCGCCGCCCTAGCTGGAATCAGCCCGGCGACGATCTTCAAGTACTACGAGTCAAAGGAAGCCCTCCTGCGGGCGATCGTCGATGACCTGGCCGAAACCAGCAAGACCGACTTCTTCCTCCGCGTCCAGGCGGTGGATAGCCTCGAGGAGCTGACTCACCTGGTGGTCGCGGACCGCTTGGTCTTCTTTGAGCACCACCAGCTGGAGATCATGATCATCGTCCAGGAGTATTTGGTGGGCAACCCGGAGCTCTTCAACCTCGACGAGCTGGTGGTCTTTGCCAACTACTCCTTCAACCAGGCGGTGAACCGGATTCGCCGCCACCCCACCCGGCTGAATCCTACCTGTAGCGCGGTCGACGTGATGCGGACGATCGTCGGCTTCATCTCCACCTACCTCCTCCAGCAGGTGTACCTGCCGGGGGCCCCGCGCCCCACGCCGGCCGTCCTGGAGGAGCAGATTCTACGAAGCCTGACCGTTGATTCGTAGTAGAATATGAATGATGAGCGAGGGGGATTAGCTGTGACTGCAGGCCGCTAGCCAAAGGAGGGCAAGCCGACTTGCACCGGGTCAGTAAGCATTTACCACCCGGATTTCTCTCAAGAAGGGGTAGCTTTTGCTTAGACTCACCGGCCGGAGGGAAGGAGACCCGGGAGCTCAGGGGTGTCGTTCCACTTGGCGATTTATCGCCTAGTGGAAGGCCAAGCTTTGAGACCGGAACGGGCTCAAAGTTGTGCCCACCCCGTTCCAGTCTCCCAGCAGCTCCTTCCCGGAGGCCCCACCCCCCTAGCAGATTGGAAAGGATGATTGAAATGGACAAGGCAAAACCAATGCCACCGGGCAAGAAAAAGGCCCTGGCCGCGGCCAAGACCCTCTTTGCAAAGCAGGGCTACCAAAAGACGACCACCCAGGAGATTGCCGACCTGGCGGGGGTCAGCCAGGCAACGGTCTTCAAGTACTTCTCGACCAAGGAGGGGCTCCTGGAAGCCATCTTTGCCGGCCTGGTGCAGGACTCCAAGGACGGCTTCTTCAACCAGATCCCGGAGGTCACCACGATCGAAGAACTGGTTGACCTGGTGGTTTCCGACCGGCTGGACTTCTTCCGCGACCACCACGAGGAAATTCGGATCATGTTCCAGGAGTACCTGACCAACTCGGTCAACTACGACAAGCTCCAGCAGATCTTCAAGACCGCCCTGGCGGCGATCAGCAAGGCCGTCCAGAAGATCCGCCAGCGCGAAACCAAGCTCAACCCCGTTCTGACGGAGACCGACATCGTGCGGACGATCGTCGGCTTCCTCGGCACCTACGTCCTGCAGAGCTACTCGGCCCCGCTGACCGCCCTGCCGGACAAGGAACTGCTCGAGCAACAACTCCTGCGAAGCCTGACCGTCGACTAGCCGCTTAGTGAAGGCGCTCAATTCAAAAACAATCCCCCGCTTGCAGGGCACGGCAGGCGGGGGATTGTTTGTCTTGAAATTAATTTTTCTGCAGGGGGCGGGTCAGTTCACCGAGCAAGTCGGCGATCACCGTGCTCGGCAGGTCGCGCTGGTTGGCGATCCAGTGGCCAACCACGGTCAGGCTAGCGGTGATCAGGTAGTCGAGCCGGTAGGCCGTCCGCGGGTCGTTGCTCGGTAGGCCGAGCTTTTGGCCCAGCAGGCCGGCCAGTTCCTGGCGGGCGATTCGCGAAAAGGCCGGGAAGCCGCTGGGCGAAAAGAGGAAGTCGTAGTAGGCGGCGTCCTCGGCGTGGAGGCGGGCGAAGGTGGTCACGAAGGCCGCGCTGGGCTGGTGATGACGGATGTTTTCCGCCAGGTTGGCCCGGATCCGGCCGACCTCCTGGGCGGCCAGCTGGTCAACCATGTCCTCGACGTCCTGGTAGTAGTTGTAAAAGGTGGTGCGGTTGTAGCCGGCGGTCTGGCAAATGGCGGTCACTGAGAGCTTGCTCAGCGGCTTTTCCTTGCCTAGGCGGCAGAGGGCGGTGAGCAGGTTTTGCTTGGTTTGGGCGACCTGGTGGGGTTGCTTATTCATGACGGGGACCTTCCTTTCCCGGTGGTGGGGATGATCTGGCCTTATGATAGCACCAATCGAAAGCAAAACGAGGCTGGGAGTGCTTCTCCCAACCTCGTTTCTTAGTTTTGTGGTGCCCAACCGGCGATGTCGGCCAGGGCGAAGGGGGCCGCGTAGGGCCGGTGGTAGATCCGTTCGTAGGCCGCCTTGCGCTGGGCGAAGTCGGTCGCCATCATCTGCTGGGCGTTCTCCCGGGCCGGCTTGGTCGGGTCGGGGAAGATCGGGTCGAGCAGGTGGAGGTGGTAGCTGGTTTCAAAGAAGTTCGGGTCCGCCTTTTCCCGCCGCTTGCCGGGGCGGATCTCGATGAAGCAGGGGAGGATCGGCGCCAGGTTCTTGGCGGCGTAGTGGTAGGCCCCCCGCTTCGGTGGCCGCGGCTTGCGGTAGTTGAACCACATTTCCTCTTCCGGGTAGATCAAAAGCCAGTGGCCGGCCGCCAGCGTCGATTCCACCAGCCGGGGGAAAGTCTTGCCCAGGTAGTCGATTCCCGGCGAGAGTGGTAGGACGTCGAGGTGGCGCATCAGAAAGCCGATCAGGCCGCCCATCGCCAGGTTGGTGTCCTGGACGACGATGAAGAGCCGCTGGTGGGCCTTCAGGGCCAGGTGGCGGACGACCAGGCTATCGAGCGGGTTGAAGTGGTTGGCGGTCACCACCACCCCCTGGTTGGCCGGCAGGAGGGCCAGCTTCTCCATTCCGCTGACGGTGGTCGTGCGGGTGACCGCCGCCGTCATGGTGGCCATCATCGTCCGCGCGGTCAGGTTTTCCAGCCGCCGGTCGAAGCGGCCCTGCTGGTTCAGGAAGCTGGTCACCAGCTCCTGGCGCTGGGCCGCGGTCAGGGTTGGGTCGCCCGGTTCGACCTTGGCGTTGAACTGCTGGTTGGCCACGGCCTGGGCGATGTTGGCCACGACCACTTCGCGGTGGTCCCCGATGATCATAGGCGCACCTCCCCGCTGGCGGCCTCGACGCTGGCAAAGGACGGGGTCGCCGTCGCCAGTTGACCGGCCTTGGCCATCAGCCGGTCCAGCTTGGCCCGGTCGCCTTCCTGGTCCTCCTTGCCGTAGCCGGTTAATTCGGCCCGCAACTGGCTGGCGAAGGGGGTCTCGCTGGCGATCTGCCAGAACTGCTCGCCGTACATCACCGTGCCAAAGTGCCAGGGCTTGTAGAAGAGGTTGTAGTGGATCAGGGTCGGGTGGGCTACCGCCTCGCTGGCGTAGGCGGGATCCTTTGGCATCGCGTTGAACTCCTCCTTCAAGTACTCGATTTGGCCGTGGCAGATGGCGTTGAGGTAGTCCTGGTCGGGGGCGATGCAGTCGAAGTGGTAACTTTGCGCCAGCTTGAGGAAGTGCTGGCTGAAGCCTTCGTCGCGGAGGCACTTGAGGTTGAGGACCAGCACCCCGGAATTGATGTAGTCGCCCCCCGGCACGCCGATCGCCCCACGGATGTACTCTTGCATCGGTTCAACGTGGGCAACCGAAAGGTCCGGCGCGGCGGCGATCAGCTGGCCGTTGAGCGGGTGGTTGACCAGCGGGGCCGGGTCGGCAGCCCAGACCGAATCGGCATCGACGTAGAGGGCGCGGTCGTACTGGGGGAAGAGGTCGGCGATGAAGAGCCGGTAGAAGATCGCCGGGGTGTAGAAGTCGGCGCGGAGGAAGTTCTCCGGCCGGTTGGCGATCCCGGCCAGCACCGTTGGGTCCAGCTGGTAAAAGGCAACCGCCACCTGGCTGGTGGCCAGGTCGCCCAGGGCCGCCTGGTCAACGCTGGTGAGGTCCTCGTGCAAGAAGATCACCTGGTAGTGGTCGCCGGGCCTGGCAAAGGTGACCAGCGACTGGAGGGCGACGGCGGCGTAGGGCACGAAGTCGGCGCTGATGGTGTAAAAAATCGGGGTGGTAGTCATTGCAATCCTCTCTCTCTTTTCGGTGCTAGCCCACGCCCAGGGCCGGGCTGATGGTCGCCGGGGAGCTGGCCGGTCGCAGGGCCGGGGCCAGCCGCTCGTATTCGGCCAGGACGTCGTCGTACTCGTACAGGTGGAGCTGGGCGTGGACCGCGTCCACCTGCCAGGGCTTCACCGTCAGCGTGTGGACCCAGGGGAAGAAGCGGAAGCTAGTGGTGAAGTGCTGGAAGACGGTGTCGGCGTGGAGGCGGCGCTGGTCGTTGAAGCGCCGCGGGGCGAGCCGCTTCTCGCGGGCCAGCTGGTTGAGGGCCGACTGGTCGGGCATGAAGAACTGCTGCTTGGCGAGCAGGTCGCGGCAGGCGGCGAAGAGGCCGGTCCGCTTGATCTCGGCCAGGTTCAGCAGCAGGATCCCCGAGTTGAGGTAGTCCATTGCTTGCCACTGGTTGTGGAAGAACCACTTGCCGTAGTGGTCGAGGACGCCGACCAGCTCGGTCTTCTCCAGGTCCTGGTGGTAGAAGGCGGAAAAGTCCTGCCGGCAGATGACGTCGTTGTCGAGGTAGAGCAGGCGGTCCGGCAGGTCCAGTTGGTCGGCGTAGAGCCGCAGCATCGACAGCGGGGTGAAGCGGGTCGTCAGGTTGGCCGTTGGCGGGGTGGCGTCAAAGACCGGCGTGCCGTCGATCAGGTCGACCTCACTGGCCGGGTTGGCCGCCTGCATTTCTCGCCGGATCAGGGCCGCCGTCGTGCGGCGGAAGGGGGCGAAGTGGCGGCCGGCGACCGTCTTGTCCATGGTCAAGATAAAGAGGTGGAGTGGTTCGCTGACGTGCTTCTTTAAAGAAAGGCTGGTGATCAGCACCCCGTCTTCGGCGTGCTGGTCCCCGCAAAAGAGAACGTTAATCATCGCTAACCCTCCTTTCTTGGTAGTGATAGGGTTCAATCGTGTTCAGGGCGGCGCGGGCCTGCATTTGGGTGAAGACCTGGTCGTGGAGCCACTGGCGACTGGCGCGGGCGTTGAGGCCAGCCGGTGCTTCGAAGGGGCCGTCGACGTAGGCCACCAGGCGGGCCTGGCCGGGCAGGCGCCAGCCCTGGTAGGTGGTGGTGAGGGTGAAGACCGGCACCGCCGCCTCGACGGCGAAGCGGAAGCTGGTTGCCGGGAAGGGGCGAATCTTGGTGTAGCCGGGCCAGACGTGGGCCTCGGGGTAGATGAAGAGGTGGCCTTCGAAAGCAAGCGCCTGGCGGATCGCCGCCAGCATCGCCCGGCTTTCCCTCAGGTTCTTGGCCACCGGGATTGCCCCGCCTGGACGGAGGAGCCGGCGGATCGGCAGGCCCCAGTTGGCCGGGGCGGCCAGGGCGTAGAAGTGCTGCGGGCCGCCGATTAGGTAGGGCAAGGCGACGTCGTTGACCGGCTGGGTGTGGTTGCCGTAGACTAGGTAGCCCTGGTGGGCAAAGGGGGCCAGCTTCTCGGCCCCAACCACCGTCACCCCGCGCCAAAGCCTGCTGTAGCAGAAGGCGGCCGCCCCGCAGAGGGCGCGGATCGTTCTTACCCGGGTGGTGCGGACGGGCAATTCCCAGGGGTAGTCGGCCGGCAGCTGGTAGTCCTGCTGGCGGTTCTGTACCAGGTCGTCGGTTAGCGCCTGGTAAGTAAAAGTCTTCTTGGTCATCGCGCTCCCCTCCCATTCGTCACCTAAAATTTTAATATGATTTTTGATGGTGTGCAAGTACTCACTTGCAAAAAGCAACAAAAAATCAAATAATGTTGGGGAAGGGATGTGACGGGGATGGCCAACAAGATGGCAACGCGGCAAAAAATAATGACCGCCTTTATCGAATTACTGAGTAAGCAGGGGTACGCGGCAACGACTACCAAGCAGATCGCCGCCACCGCCGGGGTAAACGAGAGCACGATTTATCGCCACTTCGACGGCAAGTGGGCGCTGGTTGAGGAGTTTGTGGCCCAGGAGCGGCGGGCGATGAGCGCGGTCGCCAAGAAGTTTGCCCCCCGCTACGAGCTCGCCGCCGACTTGGCCCAGTTTAGTACCCTCTTTCACCAGTCGATGATCCACCAGCAGATTATCTGGCAGCTCTTTACCACCATCCGCAACCAAGAGCAGGCCGCCACCCTCCACCGCGAGCTGGTCAGCGGCCCGGGGACCTTGATGACGGTTCTGTGCGACTACTTTGCCGAGATGCGCCGCCGCCGGTTGATCCTGCCGACGACCGACGAGAAGGTGGCGGCGGTGGCCTTCATCTGGCTCAACGTCAGCCAGACGGTTGCCAACCAGTACAGCTACCTGACCGGCTTTGAAATCAGCGACGAAGGGGACTTCAACCAAAAAATCCTGGCGGGCTTTGTGCGCTCGCTGGCGACCCCAAGCTAGCTAGATTATCATATGTTAAACAAAAAAGGACTGACCGACGCGGTTCAGTCCCTTTTGTCATTCGGTTACCAGGATTGGTCCCCGGGGAGTCTCCACCAGGTCGCACCTGAGCCGGAAGCTGGCGGCCACCTGGCTAGGGGTCAGCACCGCGGCCGGGGCCCCGCTGGCAACCAGTTTGCCCCCGGTGAGCAGGAAGCAGTGGTTGCAGTAGCGGAGGGCCTGGTTGAGGTCGTGGAGAATCATCACGATCGTCAGTCCCTCTTCCTGGTTCAAGCGGCGAAGGAGGCGGAGGAGTTCGGCCTGGTAGCGGAGGTCGAGGTAGGTGGTCGGCTCGTCCAGGAAGAGGTAGGTCGGCCGCTGGTTGAGGGCCAGGGCCAACCAAACCCGCTGGGCCTGGCCGCCGGAGAGGGTGGTCACCGGCTGGTCGGCCAGGGCGGTCAGGCCGAAGCGTTCCAGGACGGCGGCGCTGTCCGCGGCGGCCGGGCTCGCCAGCAGGCTTGACTGGTAGGGTAGGCGACCGAGGGCCACCAGGTCGGCCACGGTCATCGTGTCGGCCAGCTGGTGCTGCTGGTGAACGAGGGCGATTTGTTGGGCGACGGCGGTGGGCTTGAGCTGCCAGAGGCCCTGGCCGTCTAAGCGGACCGTCCCCGCCTGGGGCTTGACCTGGCGGGTGAGCAGCTTGAAGAGGGTCGACTTGCCAGAGCCGTTGGGGCCGACCAGGCAGGTGATCTTATGGGCGGGGATCTCCAGGCTGAGGTCGGTGATTAACGGCTCCTGCTTGGGGTAGCCGAAGGTCAGGTGGTGGGCACTAAGCATTGATCCGGCCTCCCTTCAAGATCATGATCAGGGTCGGGCCGCCGAAGACCGCCAGCAGGGCGGCGGCGGGCAGCTCGCTCGGCCGGATCACCAGGCGGCCGAGGGTGTCGAAGAAGAGCAGCAGCCAGCTCCCGGCCAGCATGGTGAAGGGGAGGAGGCGGTTGTAGTCGTGGCCAACCAGCTGGCGGCCGGCGTGGGGAACGATGATCCCGATGAAGGCCAGCACACCGACGGTGGCGGTGGCGGTGGTCGCCAAGAAGACCGCCAGCAAAAGCAAACCGGTCCGCAGGCGGCGCGGATTTTGGCCGAGGGTCACCAGCTGGGGGTCGCTGACCTTGAGGTAGTTGCCCCAGGGGGCGAGGATAACGGCGCCGATCAGGCCCAGCAGGCCGAGGATCGCCAGGGTGGTGGCCCCGCTCCAGGTGACCGTCGCCAGCGAAGTCGTGCTGGTGCCGGGCAGGCTGGGGATCAGGTCGCTAATCCCGGTGAAGAAGGCGTTGATCGCCACCCCGACCAGGATCAGCCGGTAGGGGTCCAGCCGGGGCTGGAAGCGAACCAGGACCTCGAAGGCGACCAGGCCGCCGAGAAAGGCCCAGCCGACCCGGGCGAGGAAGCTCCCCGGAACCAGCAGGCCGCCGAGGAGGGCGAAGAGGCTGGCCCCGGAGGAGATCCCCATGATGCCGGGGTCGGCGATTGGGTTGCGGAGGGCGGCCTGGAGGAGGGCCCCGCTAACCGAGACGGTGGCCCCGGCCACCAGGGCGGCGATGACCCGCGGCAGGCGGATGGTGAAGAGGGTGTTGGCGCTGGTGGTGGTCAGGTGGAAGAGGTTGACGGCGCTCGCCCCGTTGGTGAGGGCGACCAGGATGGTGATGAGCAGGAGCAGGCAGAGGCTCGCGGTGGTAACTTTGGTGCGCATGAAAAAATCCCTTTATATGAACGCGGCCGGGAGATCCTCCCGGCCTTTTTTCTTGCATTACTTCTTTGGGTACAGCCAGTAGCTGACCTGCTTCAGCGCCTTGGCGGCGTTCATGTTGGCCGAGGCGTTGAAGGTCGGTTGCTTGAGATCGTAGACGCGGTGCTTCTTGACCGCCGGCATCTTTGCCCACACCGGGTTGGTCTTGAATTCCTTCTTGAACTGGGGGATGGTGACGCTTGGCATTGCGTGGGCCAAGCGCAAGATCACGTCCGGCTTCTTGGTGGCCAGGCTCTCGTTGCTCGGGCTGAGGTAGGTCTGGCCGTGGGCGGCGTAGACATTCTTACCGCCGGCCAGCCGCACCAGGTCGCCGACGTAGGACTTGTCGGTGGCGATCAGGTAGCCGGCCCCCGGCATCCCCATCAGCACCAGCACTCGCGGCTTGCGGCCGTGGATCCGCCCCTTGACGGTGGTGATGGCGGCATCGATCTTCTTGATCTGCTGGTTGGCCTGGCGGGTGCGGTAGTACTCCTTGCCGAGCTGGCGGAGGGTACTCTTCAGCTGGGCAACCGTGTCGAGCTTGAGGTAGGTGACCGGCACGCTCTGGTCCTTGAAGGCGCTGGAGTACTCGTCCTTTAGGGTGGAGACGGCGTAGACGTGGGCCGGGTTGAGGGCGGCGATCTTTTCGACGCTCGGGTTCATCGGGCTGCCGACTTTGGCCACCTTGGAGTAGCGGCTGGGCAGCTGCTGGCTGGTCGAGGGCACGCCGACCAGGTTGAGGTCGAGCTTGTCAAAGATCTGGGCGATCGCCACCGTGGTGACGACGATTCGTTGGTTCTGGGCCACCTGGCGGTTGACGAAGTAGCGGACCCCGGCCGCCCCGCCGGCGATCAGCACCAGCAGGCTGGCCAGGATGATGATCAGGCGCTTGCGCGATTTCATTTGCCCCGCCCCCTAGTGCTTGCCGACCTTGGCCTTGGCGCCGCGGATGAAGTAGGCCGCCGCGGCGATCAGGATGATCAGGCCGAGGCTACCGCCGATCAGGACGTAGTAGTAGAGGCGCTGGTTCTTCTGGTTGGCTGCCTCGGCCTGGGCGTTTTGCCGCAGGGTCTGGCGGGCCAGCCGGCTCTCCTTTTTCGAGGCCGCCTGGGATTGCCGCTTGGCCTGGCTGGCCAGCGTCTGCAGCTTCTTGGTGGCCTGCGGGTCGCTGCCGGCGCTGGCACTGGTGCTAGTACCGGTGGCGCTGCTGGTGGCCGTCCCCCCGGTGGAGGTGCCGCTGGTGGTGGTTGCCGCCGTGCTCTGGCTGGACTTGCTGCTAGTCGATGCGCCGCTCAGGGCCGGCAGGTTGCTGGTGTCGAACTTGAAGCTGATGTTGTGGTTGGCGGTGTAGACGTTGGGGATGCTGACGTAGATCGCGCTCGAGATCGTCCCCGAAAGTGACTTGGTGGTGAAGGAATAGGTGTAGTCGTAGTTGCTGCCGGACTGGGTCTTGGTGACGTTTTGCGGCGCCTGGCCGTTGATCGAGTTGACGGTGACCGGCCAGGCACCGAGGTTGGCGGCGGTGCGGATCGTCATCGTGACGACGTACTGGTTGTTAGAGACGGTGACCTGGGCCGGGCGGACGTAGTAGCTATCGGCCATCGAGGTTTGGCTGGTGCCGTACTTGAGCGCCTGGTAGGAAACGCTGGTGGCGTGGGCACTCGGCGCCAGGATCCAGCTGAAGAGGACCAGGATGCAGAGGGCCAAGAGGCGGCCCCAGACCTTAGTGAATTTCGTCATGGTAATTTCCCTTCGCTTGCTTGAGGAGCCGCCGCTGCCAGAGGAGGGTGGCGGCGATGATTGCCAGGCCGGCAGCCAAGAAGGCGGTCAGCGCCTGGACGATTGGGTAGTCGATGAGGCTGGCTTGCAGCCGGTGGAGGGCCTTGCTTGGCACCTTGTAGCGGGCGAGCAGCTTTTGGGCGGCCTTGAGGTTGAAGTTGGCCACCGTGGCGGCCGGGCTAGAAGAGGCCGGCAGGGCCCCGTTCGCCGCCGTGCTGGTGGTCGTCGCTGCGGTCGCGCTTGGGCTGGCCGCGGTCCCGGTCCCGTCACCGGTGAGGCTGGTTAGGAGGCCGCCATCGCCGGAGCTGGCCAGGCTGGTGGTCGACGGGCCGCCGCCCAGCTGGGATTGGCCGAAGTGGAACCAGACCCGGTAGGTTTCGGTCGGCATGTTGAGCATTGGCACCCCGACGGCGATCTGGCCGGCGACCGGCTTATTGAGGGCCGTGGCGTCATCGATGTGGAAGGTGTAGGTCCAGACCTCACTGCTACCGCTGGTTTGGTGGGTCTGGCCGGTAATCGGGCCGGCGGCCACCGAGAGCGGGCTGAAGTTGACTACCCCGGTCGGTGCCTTGACGGTCAGGGTGACCGCGTAGCCGCTGGTGCCGGTCTTGACTACGTGGGCGGTGTGGGTGTAGTAGGCGTTGGCGTCGGAGAGGCCGCTCTGGTCCTCCTTGTAGACGGCGTAGGAGATGTCCTGGATCTCCTTGGTCGGGTCGATCCCGGCGCTGGTGGTCGTTGCCGTGCTAGTTGTACTGCTGGTGCTGGTAGCGGCGCTGGAACCGGTGGTTGACGTGGTCGGCGTCCCCTGGCTGGCCAGGAAGGCGGCCAGCTTGGTCGGCGAGAAGGTCGCGCTGTTCCAGATGGCGTAGGCGGTCTCGTTCATTTGCACGCCGCCGGGGATGCTGAGGGCGAAGGCGAACTGGCCGCCGCCGAGCTGGTAGGCAGCCTTGGAGAGGGTGAAGGTGTAGGTGGTCGTCCCCCCGCTCGTGGTGGTGGTCGGCGACTGACCGTTGAGGGTGATTTGCTTGATGTACTGGCTGCCCGAAGTCAGCTGGAAGGCCAGCTTGACCCGGTCGCCGGCAGGGGTGACCGTCACCTGGGGCGCGAAGAAGGCGCTGGCCTCGGAGGTCTGGCTGACGGCGGCCGTCTTGCGGATGGCCAGCGGCAGGACCCGGGCGGCCGAACTCGAACCAGTCGTGGTCGAGCTTGTGCTTGTGGTGCCGGTGGAAGTAGTGCTGGTCGAGCTGGCCTTACTGGTTCCGGTTTGGCTCTTGGAAGAGGCCTTGCTGGAACTGGCACTGCTGGTGGCCGCGGCGGCGGAACTGCTTGTGCTGCTTGCGCTCGCGGCGCTGGTCACGCTGCTGGAAGCGGCCGCGCTGGCGGCACTGGAACTGCTGGCCTGGGGGAGCTTGCTGAGGTCGATTTGCAGGTCGGCGGTCTCGTGCATCGTCACTCCGGGGATGATCTGCAGGTCCATGGCAACGGTGTACTTGCCGCTGGTGTCGGGCAGGTCGAGGGTAACGGTGGCGGTGTTGTTATCCCCCAGGTCAATCGTGGCCGGGTCGTTGCTGTCCTTGATCTCCAGCTGCTTGAGGTAGTTGGCCCCCGACTTCATCTTCAGCACCAGTTGGAGCTTGCCGCCGCTGACCTTGACGGTGGCCTGCGAGTCGAAGAACTGGTTGCTCTCCGAGGCGGTGGTGGTGCCGGTCTTGAAGAACTGGACCGTCGTCTGGTAGCTGCCGTCCTTGACCGCCGCTTGGGCGACCGTCGCCGGCGGGGTGACCACCAGGGGTAGGCTCGCCGCCCCGGTCAGGGTCACCAGTGACACTGTAGTTATCAATCGATATGTAAATTTTGTCGCCGGCTTCATAAAATGACCTCCTTGAAAAATGATAGCGGAATCAGTTTTAGTTTAATCTTCCGTCAATTTTATTTCAATCTAAATCCGGTAATTCCCCTAAAAGATGACCGAATAGTAAATTTATGATTGCCTTTTATGCTTGCAAGTGCAATAATTAAGCCAACTTGTGACCTTAAGAAATTCTTAGTCTTCATAATTTAACGTTACTATTTTCGGGGGAATCAAAATGAAAACTGCAAGTCTCAAAACCGCTGCCCTGGTAACCGTCTCGGTCGCCGGAATCGCCGCCACGACGGGGATTGTCGCCAACCAACCGGCCGTCAAGGCGGCCACCGTCGTTAACCAATCATCTGATCAATCGACATCAGTTAGCGAAGCCCAATCCGAAGTGACATCGGCCTCAGCGGCGGTGACCTCCGCCTCGAGCGCGGTTGCTTCTGCCACCAGCGCCGCTTCAAGTGCTACCAGTGCCCAGGTAGCCGCCCAGTCGAGCTACGACGCCACCAGCGCCCAACTGGCCAGTGATCAGGCTGCGGCTTCGGCGGCAACCCCGGTTAGCTCGACGGTGACGGTCAGCTACAAGAAGGCCGACCAGACCACCGGCCAGGAAACGAGCGCGGCTTCCGACATGGCCAACTTCTTCGGCGACTCCGGCACCCTGACCGTTAACAAGGACGGCTCACTGACGATTGCCCTGAACCTACCGGCAGACTCGGCGGCCGCGACCGCGTCAATGGTGAAGTCCCTCTACCTGACCGCCGACAATTCCAGCTTCACCTACAGCAACGGCAGCTTCTCGACGACGACCAAGACGATTGCCGATAGCTACAAGCTGGGCATGACGATTTCGGTGCCGGTAATGTCAATGACGATGAAGGAGACGGCCTACATGGACTTGACCGGGGCGAACGTCCTGCTGAGCACGGCCGAGCAGCGGCAGGCGACGCTGAGCCGGATCGCGACCGAAGAAAGCCAGCTGACGACCCTCAAGGCCACCCTGACTAACGCCACCGCCGCGGCCACCAAGGCAAAGGAAACCCTGGCCGCGGCCGAGAACAGCTTGAAGGCGGCCCAGGAAACCCTGACCACCGCCACCCAGAAGCTGGGGAGCGCCCAGGCGGCCCTGACCCTGGCCAAGGACGAAGCGGCGAGTGCTTCAGCAGCGGTTAGCGAGGCCGCAGCCAAGAGTGCAGCCGCGAGTGAAGCGGCGGCCAAGTCGGCGGCAGCGGCGAGTGCCTCAGCTGCGGCCAGCGAAGCGGCAGCCAAGAGTGCAGCCGCAAGTGAAGCGGCGGCCAAGAGTGCAGCCGCAAGTGAAGCGGCGGCCAAGTCGGCGGCAGCAGCCAGCGCTTCAGCAGCGGCCAGCGAAGCCGCAGCCAAGAGTGCAGCCGCAAGTGAAGCAGCGGCCAAGTCGGCGGCAGCAGCCAGCGCTTCAGCAGCGGCCAGCGAAGCCGCAGCCAAGAGTGCAGCCGCAAGTGA